>CANBVQ010000003.1 GCA_947372925.1 Acidimicrobiaceae bacterium | reverse complement strand
TCGTAACGCTTACCGTCGTCGCCAACGAACCAACTCATGTTTTCAATCACACCACGGACGGCCAACTTGAGCTTGCGAGCGGCGTAGGCCGAACGCTGGGCCACACGCTGGGCGGCGGCCTGAGGCGTGGTGACGACGTACATCTCGATGCGGGGAACAATTTCGCTCAGGGTCAGCGCCACGTCACCGGTGCCGGGAGGCATGTCAATGAGCAAGAAGTCCGGCTGATCCCACCAGGCCTCGGTGACCAACTGTTCGATGGCCTTGTGCAACATGGGTCCGCGCCAGATGACGGGCTGCTCGTCGGGCACGAAGTAGCCCATCGAAAGGCAGCGTACGCCGTGCACCAACGTGGGGATGACGGTGTCACCCAAGACGATGGGATCGTGATCGGCACCGAGCATTTTGGGCAGAGAGAAGCCGTAGACGTCGGCGTCGAGCACGCCAACCTTGTGACCGGCCTGCGCCAACGCGATTGCCAAGTTGACCGTTACCGATGACTTGCCAACGCCACCCTTCCCGGAGCTAATGCCGAGAACGCGAGTTCGAGAAGTCTTATCCAAGAAGCGTGGTCCGGGTTCACTGTGATCGTGGTGACCAGGTCCGGACTCGCCGCGCATCTCCGCACGGATGTAGTTGCGCAGAGCCATCAACTCGTCTTCATTCATCGAGCGACGAACAATTGAAGTTCCCTCGGCCACTTCTTTGATGGCGGCCTCGAGGAGAGGGGCCGTAGGCCAGGAGGTAAATGGGAGGACGAGTTCGACCCGGGGGAAGGGACCCGTGATATCGACAGAACCCACAAAGCCCACGTCCCCCAGGGGGCGGACGAGTTGAGGCTCAATGATGGCTTCGAGGGTTTGACGCAGGGTGGGATTGCTCACGAGTTTTCCTTTACCGATTCGCCTGAAACCCTAACGGCGATTGGGAACGGCTGACTCCTACTATGAATACATGACTATTGCCGAGACGCGCCCCGTTCTGGATGCCGATGCCTTCACGGAACACCTCCGGCTGCTGACGTCTGTCTTTGGTGACGCCACCCGGCGCGCCATCTACTTTTTCGTTAAGGATCACGCCGGCACCACGGCCAACGAACTAGCTGAGCGGTTCTCAATTCACGCCAATGTGGCACGCCACCACCTCGAAAAGCTCGAAGAGGCCGGTTTCGTGCGGAACGAAGAGCGACGTACTAATGGCGTTGGCCGTCCCGCCAAGGCCTACCAAGTAACCAACGTTCCGATTGAACTCAACGGGTCGGCCAAGCGCGACGCCCTCATCGTTCGCCTCTTGGAGCGCGCCCTTGATCTCCTCGGACCCGAGGCTGCCGAGCAGATGGCCCTTTCCGTGGGTGAAGAGTACGGTCGCGAGCTCGCTATCGGCGTCGACACCTCCAGCGCCCAGGCCTCCGCGCTTGACGCCCTTCGAGTCGTCGCCGATGCCCTGACCGCTCACGGCTTTGCCGCGCAAGCCGAAGAGGGCAGCGACGGGGCTGGCGGTTCACTCGTTTCGAGCACGTGTCCCTTTGGCGACGCTGCGGTGCACCACCCCGTGTTGTGCGCAGTCGATCGAGGACTCGTGAGCGGCATGCTGGACGGACTCGGTGCTTCGAGCACCATGGTGAAGCTGACTTCGAAAGCGCGCGGCGACGACAGTTGCCGCACTTCCTTCTAAGGAACTACTTCGTTCCCAGCTGGCGGAAGAATCCGTCCGGGGCCACCACGTCATCACGGTTCAGATCGTGAATGCTCGACTTGCCGAGACCCAACAGAGTGGAGTCAATGCCTCCGCGTAGGACGTCGAGAACGTTTTCAACACCGGCCTGACCGTTTGCGGCGAGCCCCCAGAGGTAGGCCCGACCGATCATCACGGCCTTGGCACCGAGTGCCACAGCCTTGACGACATCACTACCGCGACGAATACCACCGTCCAGAATCACTTCAATCTGATCACCCACCGCATCGGCAATGGTTGGCAGTGAACGAATCGGCGCCGGGGTGCCGTCCAAGTTGTTACCGCCGTGATTGGAAACTGACAACGTGGTAGCGCCGAGGTCGACGACTCGCTTGGCGTCATCGACGCGGCAGATGCCCTTCACCATGAAGGCGCCATCCCACTGGGCGCGAAGCCACGCCACATCGTCCCAACTCGGCAGGTCGCTCTGCATCCACTCGTAGTAGGCACCGAAAAACGTTGGCGCCTTTTGACCGGGGTGGGCCATGTTGGGTGCCGAGAGATCAGGCAGGTGCATGGTCTTTGCGAACGTGGCCAGCCAACGAGGGCGGGCCAGCACTTCGGGCGCTAACTTCACGGCAGCTTTGAGGTTGACCTTTTCAGGAATCCAGGGCGATCCCCAGTCACGACCATTAGAGAACGACCAGTCCAGGGTCACGATGATCCCCTTGGCTCCAGCGGCCTTAGCCCGCTCGAGTCGTTGCACCATGGTGTCGCGATCACCTGACCAGTACATCTGGAAGAAGACCTGGTTATTGACGGCCGCTACTTCTTCAATCGACTTGGAGGCAAACGAGGAGAGGCCCATCGAGAGTCCGCGGTTAGCGGCAGCGCGGGCAATGGCAATCTCGCCGTCGGGGTGGACGGCCTGCACGCCAGTGGGCGAAATGATGACGGGCATCGAAAGCGGTTGACCCATCACCGATGTGGCGAGGTCGTGCTCGCGGGTAAGGCCGGCGATGTGCGGGGCGAAACCCAATTGATCGAAGGCCAGTGTGTTGTCGCTGGAGGAAAGACCTTTTTCCGAGCCGGCGATGAGGGCGCCGTAGACCGACTTGGGGAGGCGCTTCTTTGCTCGCGCTTGGGCAATTGCGACTGTCTCAAACCACTTATTCGCCATAGTCCTATTCCTTGTCCGACTGAATCTGAAGCCTACCGGTCACCGGAGTCCACTCAGTAATGGAGATTGAGTTTCCTCAAATACGGGTCGGCCACCGAGCGCAGTGCCGGCGGTGGGTTCAACGCTATGAAGCGTTCGAACTGGCGACGGGCCAGCTGACCATTGCCGGGAGTCGAGAGGGCCGCAATCCCGTAGTAGAGATGAGCGGAAGGCGAGTTGGGGGCCAACGACACCGCCAGGCGAAGCCGCTTGGTGCCCTTACGTACATATGCCAACTGTTGCTTCGACGAGCCCACATTGAAGTAAAACCATCCGGACTGCGTGAGGGCCGTGACGTTGTTGGCGTCGATAAGTAGGACGGAATCGTAGGCGGCGAGGGCGCCCCCGAGGTTCCCGTTCGCTACGTCAACTTCACCCTCATTAAGAAGATTCGCGATCATCTTGGCGTCACTCGCCGAGATGGAACCCGTGGCCGACTCCCCTGGCTGGCGGGTCGTAACCGAACTCCACAAGATGACTCCGGCGGCTAAAGCGAAGCAGAGTAGGGCCGTTACTAGTAGCGATCGCCGACGTCGACGTCCGGTGGCCACGGCCGGTTCAGCCGCGGCCTCAGTGGCGAGCTGGGCGATTCGATCGGCCAGACTCGCGAGGGCCGTACGCTCCCGCTCCTCAATAATGGCGAACTCTGCGGCCGTGAGTTCATTGGCCTCAAACTCACTCCGGGCGTCACGCAGCGACGCCTCACGCAACGTCACTTCATCTAAGAGGCGCTGCACATCACGGTTCATGAGGACCGCACCACTCGCCGAAGAATCAAGAGACCCAACGCGAGAGCCGCAATGGGAACAATCCAAAGGACGGCGCCCAGTCCACGACTCGAAGGGGTCAACAGGATGGCCGAACCGTAGCGATCTTGGAGCGACGTCAGAATCGAGGTATCCGAGTCCCCCGCCTTGACTCGGCGCTCAATCTCGTGGCGAACGGCGATTGAGGACGTGGCGTTGCTCTGGGCCACGGAGAGTCCCTCGCAGGCCGGACAACGCACGATGGATTCGAGATGCGCAATGCGACGCTCCGTCGAAGACGTTGTTGCACTGGTGGCGAAGATGGTGACAAAGACGACGACGAATGCCGCCAGCCAGAGTCGAAACGTCTTGGTGATTCCCGTCATGTCCCGATTCCGTTCAGTGCTGCCGTGAGCTGTGCCGAAGTCGTCTCCCCGAAAAAGACCGCTGCAATACGACCACTGCGATCGATGATGTACGTAGAGGGAGGACTGGTCACGCCGTAGGCGTTGGCAATCTCGCCACGGGTATCGATAACCGAGGTGTAGAGGCTGCCGTAGTTCTTCTCGAAAGCCGTGGCCGCTGACGTTGAATCGTTAAAGACCACGCCGACCACGACGGCTCCGTGATTCTGCTGCTGCTCCCAGGCCAGCGTTGAGAGCTCCGGACCCTCGCTCTTGCACGGCCCGCACCACGAGGCCCAGAAATTGACGACCACGAGCTGACCGCGATGGTCGGCCAAGTTGAAACTCTGACCGCGCAAGGTCGTGCCCGCTAGGGGCGGGGCCACGTGTCCGATGAGTGGGCTCGGGAGTTCATTGGCATCCTTCGCGGGCTGACGTGTCGCAAAGAAGAGCGATGTCGCCACCACGAGGATCGTGGCCACTACGCCGAGACTGGCGATGGCGCGTGACTTCACTTGTGATCCTCCCGGCGGCGAACAAAGGAGAGTATCGAACCAAAGCCAATCGTGAGTCCACCGAGCCACAGCCACACCAAGAGCGGTTCCACCGTGACACCGAGCACTACAGATCCGGCCGGCAGGTCATCGGCGACTTGAGCTCCGGAGGAGGTTCCCGTTCCACCCACGGCATCAAACGTGAGATAGACGTCACGCCAGAAGTTTGAAGAGATGGCCGGTGTGCCGACGGTCTGACCGTCACGACCGTGGAATGTTGTGATGGCCGGGTGCAGAGGGCTCTGGCCATTCACTCGCACTGAGAGTTCAGTGGCGTCACGCAATTCATCGTGAACGTCACGGAGCCCGAGGTACGTAATCCGTTCTCCGGCCACCACGGTTGACTGACCTTTCGCGAGGGCGACTTCGGTCTTGGTAGCCAGCGTGGTCGACGAGACAATACCGAGCGACAACATCACGACGCCGAGGTGCACAACCATGCCGCCGGCCGTTGGGCCTAAGAGGCCACGGAGCCAGTGATCTCCCCGTTGACGTGCACTGCGCACCGAACCGGACAGCGTTCGAAGTGCTGAGCCCGCAGCGGCGGCGGCCAGGAAGTACGCAAGGAGTAGTGCGGGACGATGAATACCCGCCAGCCACGTGACCACCACGACGGCGAGCGCGAACCAGGCCGAGGTTCTCACACGACTCCACAACACGTGGCGATCAGTTTTGCGCCAGCCGGCCAGTGGAGCGAGGGCCATGAGCGAAAGCACGAGGGCCCCCACTGGCACGGAGACCTTCGAAAAATACGGTGCACCCACGGTGACTTGACCACCGTTGATGGCTTCGTAGAGGAGAGGGAAGGCCGTGCCCACCAGCACAACGATGGCGAAACCAACAAACAAAATGTTGTTGGCTACGAAGAGACCTTCTCGCGAAAGTGCAGCGTCCACACCAACGGGAGAGCGGAGACGATCGCCCCGCCACGCAATCAGAGCCGTGCCCCCACCAACCGTGATGGCGAAGAAGGCAATCAGGATCGGCCCAAGCGTTGAGGATGAGAAGGCGTGCACGCTTTGCAGAACACCGGAGCGAGTGAAGAACGTGCCGAGAATGGTCAGCGCAAATGTGGCGATAGCCAATGAGAGGTTCCATACGCGAAAGAGTCCACGTCGGTCCTGCACGATGATCGAGTGAACGTAGGCCGTCGCCGTTAGCCACGGTAAGAGGGCCGCGTTCTCTACTGGGTCCCAGCCCCAAAAGCCTCCCCAGCCCAAGACTTGGTAGCTCCACCAGGCACCCAGCACAATGCCGACACTCAAGACACCCCAGGCCAACACGGTCCACTGACGCAGCCGAACGGGCCACCGCTCATCAACCCGACCAGTAATCAGCATGGCCACCGCGAAAACGAAGGGAACCGTAAAGCCCACGAAACCGGCGTAGAGCAACGGGGGGTGCGCCGCCACGAGTGGGTTGTTTTGCAACAGGGCGTTCGGCCCGGCACCCTGTGAAGAGTGGAGGGGATTTGGTACGAAGGGGTCAGCCGGTCCGGCCATCAGCCCCACAAAGAAGGCCGCTACGGCGAAGAAGACCAGGGTGGCCCACTGCACGACGCGATCGGCAGCATCACGGCGATAACGAATAATTACGACCACCAACAACATGGCCAGCAACAGTGCCCACAACAGAATGGAGCCCTCGAGGGCGCTCCACATTCCCGTCATGGAATAAATCGTGGGAGTGAACGTGGCGTTGTTTTCGGCGACGTATGAAAGATCGAAGTTGTGGGTCAGCAGGGCGACTTGCATCACGACTACGGCCGCGATCGTGCTGGCCAATCCCACGATGGCAATGCCGAGGGACGATCCACTCGTATTGCGGCGTATACGAACGGCCTGGACTACGACGCCCACCAAAAAAGTCAGCAGGGCACCATCGACAAAGAGACGTCCGAGTGTCGAGGCCGTCATTGGACCGTACCGTCGGATCCCTTAACGCGGCCGGGATTCTTTTCGATGTATTCAGCGCTGTGTTTCACCATTATTTGATTGGCGCGAAAGGAGTACGAAGTGGCCGAGGTAAATGATCCGACCACGACGACGGGGATGCCCGCCCGGAACAGTTGTGGTGGCGTCCCTACGGCGGTCACGGTGACCAGCTCAGTCTTAGACCCTCGGATGGTGAAGGTGGCACCTTGTGACGTGCGCTCCACAGTTCCCTTGACGACCATGCCTTCAAGCCGGACTTCCCGGGTGCCGATGCTGGTTCGATCTTGGTAGACCTCGCCCACCGTCTTGAAATAGTTGAGGGACTGCAACATGCCCTGACTCAGCATGACGGCGATAACGATTACCAAGAGAGCCAGCACCACCCACGTGCGTCGAGAACGCTTCCTCGGAGTCGGTGAGACGGGCGTGAGGTCGAGAGAAGTGTCAGTCGTCACGACGTCGCGACCGCCACCACAGCGAAACGGCGTAAGCGCCCATGGCGATCACCGTAACGAGATACCCCGCATTGACATAGTTCATGAGGCCGACTCCGTTCGTCGAGCCATCAGAGCGGCGTCCAGTTCAACGTCTCGCTGTCCCGCTTCACGATCAGCAATGCGATATCGGGCCCGAACCATCCAGGCAAAATCCAGCGAGAACGCAATGAAGCTCAGCAGGAGCGTCCAGGCCATCGAACCGTGAATCTTGAGGTGGCGATTTTCTGTAAATACGGTGGCCCCTTGGTGCAACGTGGTCCACCACATAACGGAGAAGTGAATAATCGGAATATTGACGGCCGTGAGGATGGCGAAAACGGCACTGCGCTTGGCGCGCACCTGAGGATCGTCGTTGGCCCGACGTAACGCCAGGTAGCCGAGCATCAAAACGCCGAGCACGGCCGTTGAAGTTAGTCGGGCATCCCAGACCCACCACACGCCCCAGGTCGGGCGACCCCAGATCGATCCGGTGAGCAGTGTGAGTCCAATAAATAACGTGGAGACTTCGACGGCCGACGCGGCGACGCGGTCAGCAACCATTGAACGGGTGCGAGGCCAGAGGTAGAGAGCACTCGCGATGGTCGCGGCCCCGAACGAGAGATAGAGGGCCACCCACGCCTGTGCGGGGTGGATGTAGACCAAGCGGGCGAGTTCACCTTGCACTTTGTCGGGGGGCGTAATGAAGTAGCCCATGACAAATGTGGCCACAGAGCTCGCGAGAGCGAGTGGGCCTAGTGCGCGTCGAGTGAGTTGTTTCATCATGATTCCTCTAATGCACCGTAAAGGAGAAGACCCACACAGGCGTACGCTGCCAGGGCTACGCCCAGGAGCCAGACCCACCGCGCCAATGGGCCCGATGCAATCAGCGACGAGAAGGCCCGCTCCCCCGCAATAAGTACGGGGGCGAAAGCCGGCAGGGCCAGTGCTGGCAGGAGTGTGCCGGCATTTGTGCTCGACGCCGCAATCCGGCCATAGAGGACGCCGGCCAATGACAAGGTGGCCGTAGCGAGCAGCAGGACGGGCAGCGTCACGATTGCGGCGTGCAGTGGCACGTGGAGCAGCACTGTGGTGCCGGCGAGTAATGCGGTGCCCACGATCGAGAGTTGGACGAACATCGCGAGGGCCTTGCCCAGAAAGACGGCCCCGGGATCAATGCTCAAAATCTGCACCGAGGTGGCAGTCCCGCGCGATGACTCCAGCTGACTGGCGCGATTGATAACGAGTAGCGCCACCAACGTCAGAACGATGTAGAAGAGACCGGGGGCCAGTTTGGCCTGCGTTGATGCATTAGGCCCAACCGCTAGGCCACAGAGCACCAGCGTCATGAGCCCAAAGGGTGCCACCTGCCACAGCAGCACGCGACTGCGCCGCTCGATGAGGAGATCTTTCTGTGCCACTAGGAGAACGAGACGCATCACGTTGCACTCTCCACGATGCGTCCGCCCACTATCACGATGGACGTGGCGTTGGTTTCGGCGGGTAGCGCGCCGTGCGATGTTAAGACGACTGTGGCTCCGCTCGATTGCGCAGCCTTTATTAATTGGCTTGTGAGATCTCGACCTTCATCATCCAAGCTGGCGAAGGGCTCGTCGAGCAACCAAAGCTGAGGTCGGCGGACCAAGAGCCACGCCAGGGAGAGGCGACGTTGCTGACCGGCGCTTAATAACTTCAGGGAAACCTTGGCTCGATGAGTCAGACCCACTCGTTCAAGCGCCGAAGGGATCAAATCAACGTCGGCCCCAGTAGTGCGTGCGGCGAAAAGCAAGTTCTCAGTCGGACTGAGGTCGGGGTAGAACGAGGTTTCGTGACCGAGCCAACCGACATACCGTCGTAGTTCTCGACGTTCCGTCGAACAGATATCAAACCCCAAGACCGTCCCACGACCCCGGCTCGGCACTTCGAGCCCGGCCAGCAGGCGAAGCAGACTCGTCTTGCCGGCACCATTGGGTCCAGTAATGACGTACGTCGTAGCACTCTCCAGGGTGAGATTCACTCCCGAGAGCAGTGGAAAGCTGCCCGTCGTTACAACGACATCGCTGAGTGAGGCGACCGCCACAAGATCCGCTCTAACGAAATCGTTAGCGCTGGAGCGCCTTGAGATCCGACGCCACCATCATTTCGACCAGTTGCGTGAAATCAACGTCTCGGCGCCAGCCCAACACGCGCTCGGCTTTAGCGGGATCGCCAACCAGCAGATCAACTTCGGCGGGACGCATGAAAGCGGGATCAATCACGACGTGATTTTCCCAGTTCAAACCAGCGGCCGCGAAGGCCACTTCGCAGAGCTCACGCACCGGGTGGGTTTCCCCTGTGGCGACGACGTAGTCGTCGGGTGAGTCCTGCTGGAGCATGAGATACATCGCGCGTACGTAGTCAGCGGCATAGCCCCAGTCACGCTGGGCATCGAGGTTGCCGAGTCGGATCTCCTTGGCGAGCCCCAACTTGATCTTGGCCACCCCGTTCGTGACCTTGCGGGTCACGAACTCGAGGCCACGTCGTGGTGACTCGTGATTGAAGAGAATGCCGCTACTGGCGTGGAGGTTGTAACTCTCGCGATAGTTCACGGTGATCCAGTGTCCGTAGACCTTGGCTACGCCATAGGGACTGCGCGGGTAGAAGGGCGTGTCCTCATCTTGAGGTACGGCCTGCACCTTGCCGAACATCTCCGATGAGCTGGCTTGGTAGAAACGGATTTCGGGGTCCACGGTGCGGATGGCGTCCAACACGCGAGTCACGCCGAGGGCTGTGGTCTCACCCGTAAAGACCGGCTGAAGCCACGACGTTTGCACGAAGCTCTGAGCGGCGAGGTTGTACACCTCTTGGGGTCGGTGTTCCCGCAGGATGTTGGTTATCGAAACTTCGTCCAGGAGGTCACCCGAAACGAGGTTGAGGCGATCTTGGATGTGTGAAATTCGCTCAAAAGTCTCCGTCGAAGAGCGACGGACCATGCCGAAGACTTCGTAGCCCTCATCGAGCAGCAATTCGGCGAGGTAGGAGCCGTCCTGCCCGGTGATGCCTGTGATCAATGCGCGCTTGGCCACTAGATTCCTTCGTTATTTTCAAATAGAAACGTGTAATTACTCTACCCAAGGTGGGCGCCGTCGACTTGCAAGTACCAAAGTCGTAATGTTTCACCCATGGCTCGTCTGGCAATCGTCAGTTTCCGTCTCGGTCTCACCGACGGCGTCTCAATTGAAGCTGAGAAGTGGACGGACGCACTCAAGTCGCTGGGGCATGAAGTGTTCACGGTGGCCGGTGAAGGCCACGTCGACTACACCGTTCCGGGTCTTGCCATCGACGCCGCCGAGAATCCTGATCTCGATGAGCTCCGTCGGGTCCTCGACCAGGCCGATTTAGTTATCGTCGAGAATCTGGCGTCGCTTCCTCTCAACCTGGACGCACGCGATGCCATTTACGAAGTCCTTCGGGACCGAGTGGCAATTTTCCGTCACCACGACTTGCCCTGGCAGCGCCCCCACTTGCTTCACCTCGAAGGACCGAGTCATCTCGGACCGTGGGCCCACGTCACCATTAACGACCGTTCGCGACTCGAACTCCTCCAGCGGGGCATTGTCGCCACCACGATTCCCAATCACTTTGACTGCGACCCACCATTGGGGCGGCGCGAACTCATGCGCCACTCGATTC
This sequence comes from Acidimicrobiaceae bacterium, assembly GCA_947372925.1. Taxonomy (GTDB): domain Bacteria; phylum Actinomycetota; class Acidimicrobiia; order Acidimicrobiales; family RAAP-2; genus RAAP-2. The sequence goes on along the minus strand of CANBVQ010000003.1, from coordinate 71,982 downwards.
ACGTCAAAGGTAAGTCGGCCATCATCATGCAACCAACGCGGGCCATCCCTCGAAAGAACGTCACCGCCGGTCTCCGACTAGCAGAACGACTCGGGGGCATCTTTTGGCTACTCGGGAAAGCGGAGGATGGCTACGGTCCTGATCTGGAACGGCTCATCAATCTCTCCATGACTGGTGTTCGACGTGGTCTCCCCACCGGAGCCACGATGGCCGACGCCTATTCCGGATGTGACCTGGTCGTTATGCCGTCGACCTGGGAAGGGTTCGGCAACCCGGTCATTGAGGCAGTGACCCATCGCAAGCCCCTCGCTCGGTACCCCTATCCCGTTATGGAAGAAATCGAAGCGCACGGCTTTCACTTCTTTGACTTAGAAGATATTGATGGGATTCGCGCTGCTATGAACGACCCGTTCGCGGAGTTTCTCGACAAAAATGCGGCAATCGCTAAGGCTAATTACGACTTAACACTGCTTCCAGGCCGGTTAGCCACGCTGTTGGCTTCGGTCGGAATTCTCTAATTGACCGTTAGTCTTTCGCGCCATGGGAGCGATTGAGACAGAAACGAACGGCGACACTCGCCGTCAAGAAATCTTGCGTATCGCTACACGTATTTTCGCTGAACGCGGCTTTCAGACCACCACGATGGAGCAGGTCGCCAAAGAAGTTGGTTTCACCAAGCCCATCATCTACCAACACTTCCCTAGCAAGGACGCCCTCTACGAAGAGATTGTTGCCACGACCGCCGCTCGACTCCTCGTCTCGCTGCAGAGCGCTACGAGCGTTGAGCAGTCACCCCGTCAACGGGTTGAGGCGGCCTTCCGCGTCTACTTCGAGCTCGTCGTGCAAGAGTCCGACGCCTTTCGCGTGCTCTTTCTGCAGGCCGGATCCAACGAACACAGCAAGCAACTGCGTGCCGTCGAGGTGGACTTGGTCTCCTTTATCGAACCATTGCTGGCCGACGACCTAGATGCCGACCATCGACGGGAACTCGCCGGTGGTGTGGTGGGTATGGCGGAAGGAGCGGCCGTGGTATGGCTCGTCCGCCAAGCTCGACGGGGTTGGCCCCAACCCGCTCCCGACGAAGCCGGCATTTTGGCCAAGCGCATTGCCACGCTCGCCTGGGGTGGCCTCCGTGCCACCGCGCAGCGTTAGAACGACGAGTCGTACTCCTCGGCCAACAGCACGCCGAGAGCCTGTGTTAGATCCCAGAGTTCCTGGGCAGTGGCGTCGTACATCGCCTGGTCCCCACCGGCTGGATCAACCACATCCCAGATCACATCTGGTGCGAGCTCGCTGACCGCTCCGACGCGCTCACCGAGCGGCCCGTCGAGCGGTGATGTTGCGACGAAGTGCTTGAGCTGCACCACTTTGTGAGTGCCGTGGGGGTGATTCGTACGGACAAAGTGAACGTGATCGGCCTCGCTGGCAAACACCACGTCGGCCCACTGCACATCCTCGGCCGTTATTTGCCGAGAACGGTGCTTAGCGAAGTCATACTCACCCAACTCTTCGAGTTGACTGAGCGATTGAAAAGTCCGAGAACTCATCCCCTGGTTTTCAATGGCGAACGTTCCGGCCGTGCGAATCTCCCAAGACCAGCCTTGGGCTTCGGCCAGCGTTTCCAACATGTACCCGAGCATCACCGATCGCGCCACGTTTCCAGTGCAGAGTGTCACAATCTTCATAGGGAGGAACGCTAGTTCTTACCGACGGAGAAACCCGTTAGGCGAAAAGAATTCCTTCGAACTCACCCGACTCGCGCCACTGCTGCATCATGGTGAAGTACGCCACGGCACCTTCGGGGTACCCCGCAGAGTTCATGTGCTCTTTACGGCCCATCGCTTTGCCCTCATTGTTGTAGTAGCCCGGCGTGCACTCTGTGTTGCCGAAGAAGGATCGTCCGGCGCTTTCAATCAGAGCGACCCATTCGGCCTGCGCTTCAGGATCGGCCTCCGTTATCGAAGCGCCGGTGTCGTGGGCGTGTCGCACAATGCTCGCGATCGTGGCTCCGGCCTCCAAAAAGTTATGGGGGATGTTAGAGACCAGGTTGGCCGCTTGCGAAATCCCAATGATGAACATGTTGGGGAAGCCGTTCACGTGCAGTCCGTGCAACGTCTCCATGCCGTTCGCCCATCGCTCCGTTAAGAGTTGGTCGCGACCGCGAATTGGAAATCCCGACTCCTTGGTGTGCTCATTACCAACCTCAAATCCCGAGGCCAACACCAAACAATCGAGGTCGTAGTGAACACCACCCACCCAGGCACCGGTGGCGTCGATACGCTCAACACCCTGGCCGTCGGTGTCTACGAGATGCACGGTGGGGGCGTTGTAAGCCTGGAGGTATTCATCGTGAAAGCAGGGACGCTTACAGAGTTGCCGATACCAGGGCTTTAAATGTTCGGCCGTCTCGCGGTCTTTCACGATTGTCTCGACGCGAGCACGAATCTCTTCCATCTTCTCGTCGTCGCTGGCCTCGTAGGCCTCTTGCTGGATCTCGAGCGTGTACTCCCCTCGCTCAGTCACGAGCGCGACGACTCGGTCACGGATCCGCTGGGAGATGTCGGTCCAACCATCCTTCACCAAGTCTTCGTTGGTGAAGCCACCGGTCTGCAGAGTGGTGAAGTTCATAAGCCATTCGTTCTGCCAGCCCGACGGCAGCGTCGCAAACCATTCGGGATCGATGGCGTGATTATTACGAACATCGATAGACGATGGGGTTCGCTGGAAGACGAAGAGTTCACCGGCGGATCGAGCGAGGGGCGGCACGCACTGAATCCCGGTGGCCCCCGTGCCGATAATTCCTACCTTCTTGTCACCGAGCTTCGTCATCGGGGCGCCGTAGCGGTCGCCGCCGGTGTAGTTGTAATTCCACCGACTGGTATGAAACATCTCTCCCTGGAACTCTTCGAGACCGGAGATCCCAGGCAGATGAGGCTTGGCGATAGGACCCGTGCCGAGGGCGATGAACTTGGCGGTGAAGTTATCCCCTCGATCAGTCAAAAAGCGCCAGCGCTTACTGTCCTCTTCCCACGTAATCGAGTTGATGCCGGTGGACAGCAGGGCGTTGTCATAGAGCGAAAAGGTGGTCGCAATCTTCTGCGCGTGCGCAAAGATTTCGTACCCCGGGACGTACTTCGCCGACGGCATGGTGCCCGTCTCTTCGAGGAGCGGGAGATAGACCATGGCGGCCGTGTCGCACATGGCACCGGGGTAGCGATTCCAATACCAAACGCCCCCCACATCGCCCGCGCGGTCGATGAGACGAACATCGGTGATACCGGCCTGCTTTAAGCGGGCACCAGTCACGAGGCCTGAGAACCCCGCACCGACAATCGCGACCTCCACGTCATCAGTAACGGCATCGCGTGCGACGGGTTCGGCGTAGGTGTCGGCAAAGAGTTCCGCAAACCTGCCGGTCGGGGTGATGTATTGACCGGCCCCTTCAGGACGAATGCGCTTGTCTCGTTCAGCACGATATTTAGCTTGGAGTTCTTCGCGGGTCGTCATAGTGGGAGCTTTCTTGGGGAAGAAATGAAAAGAGCCCCGCCGTAAATCGGCGGGGCTCATTTCCAGTTGAACTACTTGATGTGAATGCCGGAGATGGCGCGCGCGATCACCAACTGCTGGATCTCACTGGTGCCTTCAAAGATGGTGTAGATCTTCGAGTCACGGTGCCAACGCTCGACGGGGTACTCGCGGACGTAGCCGTAACCACCGAGGATCTGAATGGCCTCTTCAGTCACGCGTACGGCCGTCTCACCGGCGAACCACTTCGACATTGAACCTTCACCCGCGGTGAAGGGGACTTTGGTGGCGGCCATATTGGCGGCGCGCCATACCAAGAGACGTGAAGCGTCGATGTCAGTCTTCATCTTGGCGAGCTTGAAGGCAATGGCCTGATTCTCGATGATGGCACGACCGAACTGCTTGCGCTCCTTGGCGTACTCGAGGGAGTACTCGTAGGCGGCACGAGCGATACCGAGGGCCTGAGCACCAACGGCGGGACGAGTGGCTTCAAACGTAGCCATGGCCGCGTTGGTCTGAGCCTTCTTGCCCTCACGAACGCGGGCGAGCTTCTCGTCGAGCTTCTCCTTGCCACCGAGGAGGCAGGAGCCGGGAATGCGGCAGTCTTCCAAGATGACTTCGGCCGTGTGCGAAGCACGGATACCCATCTTCTTGAACTTCTGACCCATGCGGATGCCGGGAGTGCCGTCAGGAATAACGAAGGACGCCTGACCACGCGAGCCGAGCTCGGGGTCGACGGAAGCCACGATGACGTGGATGTTGGCGATTCCACCGTTGGTGATCCAGGTCTTTACACCGTTGAGGACCCACTCGTCCTTGGCGGCGTCGTAGACGGCGCGGGTGCGGAGCGACGAAACGTCGGAACCGGCGTCAGGCTCGGAGACACCAAAGGCGGCGAGCTTGAGGTCACCAGGTGATCCGTAGCACTGGGGAATCCATTCCATGGCCTGCTCCGGTGTGCCGTTCGCGGCAATACCGGCGACGGCGAGCGAGGTACCGAAGATCGCCATGGCGATACCGGCGTCACCCCAGCACATCTCTTCGAGCGCAATCGGCATCGAGAGACCGGTGGGGTCGGAGAAGTTAGAGAAGATGAAGTCGGTCGAATAGATGCCGACCTTGGCGGCCTCTTCGATGATGGGCCATGGCGTCTCTTCACGCTCGTCCCACTCGGCGGCTGCTGGACGTACGACGTCGCGAGCGAATCCGTGAACCCAATCCTGAAAAGTCTTCTGGTCTTCGTTCAGTTGCATTGAAAACTCGGCCATGACATCCTCCTGTAGCGGTGCTGATATGCCTCAGGTTACCGATGGGTAACCGAGGGCAACCTTAGATGAAGGCTACCCAATCCGGTGCGCTTCTGACAAAGCAAAAGGGCCAGCCCGATTGGGCTGGCCCTTAAGAAACACCTCGAAGAGGATGCTTAGAGAATGTTCACGCGCTTAGCGAGTGGACCGCGGTCACCGGGCTCGATGTCGAACTCGACCTGCTGGCCTTCGAACAACGTGCGACGACCGTCACCTTGAATCTCTGAGTAGTGAACGAAAACGTCGGGCTGACCGTCAATCGCGACGAATCCCCAACCCTTCTCGTCATTGAACCACTTAACGGTTCCTGTAGCCACTGGGGCCTCCTTAGTAAACACACCGGCAAGCCGGCTGAGAGAACCACAACGGCAACCTCTGGGAAAACACTACTCCGTGACGGGAAATTGGCAAATTGGCCTTGGGGACCGAGCTACCGGCGAACCACGGTGCCAGAAGCGCTGTCCTCAACCGTCCAACCGAGCGAAACGAGCTGGCCACGGAGGCGGTCGGCCTCGGCCCAGTCCTTGGCGGCCCGCGCGGCGTCTCGAGCGGCCACTAATCCCGACGTTTCCTCGTCAATTAGGTCTTCGGCGCCATGCAACCCCAATCCCAGGCCCGATAGCACGACTGCCACTGCCGTAGCGAGATCGTGGGCAACTAGCTGCTCGCCGCGGTCGGCTGCGCCGTGTGCACTGGTGACTGCGTCAAAGAGGAGGGCTAGTGCGGCGGGGGTATCCATGTCGTTGGCCATGACGGCCGTCACCCGATCGAGAAGATCACGGCCGGCGGCGCCGAGTTCGAAAGCGGCGGCCTGCTCCAGAGTCGCACCGGCGAGCAAAGGTAGAGCGAACCGTCGGGCGAGGCCGTCGAGTCGCTCCAGACCACGGACGGCGTCCGCGATCGTGGCCGTTGAGACTTCGATGGGCGAACGGTAGTGACTCCGAAGTACGAGGAGCCGATACGAGCGAGGATCCGTCTTTTCAGTGAGATCAGTCAAAGACGTGAAGTTGTTGAGTGACTTACTCATCTTCTGGTCGCCCACCATGACCCAACCGTTGTGAGCCCAGTGGGTGGCAAAGACGTGACCGGCGGCTACGGCTTGGGCTCGCTCATTTTCGTGATGCGGGAACCGAAGGTCAAATCCACCACAGTGCAGATCGAATCCCTCACCGAGCAGTTGCAGCGACATCACGACGCACTCGGTGTGCCAACCCGGGCGACCATCTCCGAACGGTGCGGGCCACGAGGGCTCGCCGGGCTTGGCCTTCTTCCACAGCGCAAAGTCCAAGGGCGAACGCTTCTCCTCGTTGGCTTCGATTCGGGCACCCGCTCGGAGCGAGTCGAGAGCCTGGCCGGAGAGGGCGCCGTAGTCAGGCACGGTTGAAACATCGAGATAGATCGAGTCACTCGTGGAGTAGGCCTTGCCGGAAGCGAGGAAGGAATTGATGAGCTCGACCATGTCGTCGACAAAGGCCGTGGCGTGAGGCGTGTGATCGGGGCGAGCGACCCCGATGGCGGCCATCGCTTCCCACCAGTACCCCTCGTACTCCGCGGCGACCTCTACTTCGGTCCGGCCCTCACGGAGAGCACGGTTGATGATGTTGTCGTCAATATCGGTGATATTGGAAACAAAGGTGACGTCGAGCCCCTGAAAGGTCAGCCAGCGGCGCAAGGTGTCCCACACGAGGGTGAACCGACCATGGCCCAAATGGGGCAGGTCGTAGACGGTCGGACCACAGACGTAGATCGAGACTCGACCCTCATCCCGCAGGACGAGGTCGCGGACCTCATTGGTCAAGGAATCGTGGAGGCGAATCACGAGTTCTAAACTACGGCACTCATGGAAAACTCCACAACGCCCCAACTGGGAACCCTCCCGGAAAAGCCAACAATTGACGGTCTCGAGGCCGCGTGGGTGCCCAAGTGGCAAGCGTCGAACGTGTACGGGTTCGACGCCACCGCCACCCGCGACCAAGTCTTTTCCATTGACACCCCTCCCCCGACGGTCTCGGGTTCGCTACACATCGGTCACGTTTTTAGTTACACCCACGCTGATGCCATTGCCCGATTCCAGCGGATGCGCGGACGCAAGGTCTTCTATCCCATGGGCTGGGACGACAACGGACTGCCCACCGAGCGCCGCGTCGAGAACTTCTTCGGTGTCCGCTGCGACCCCTCACTGCCGTACGACCCCTCCTTCGAGCCACCGGCCAAACCCGGTGATCAGAAGATTTCAATCTCGCGAAAGAACTTTGTTGAACTCTGCCAGCGCCTCACCTCGACCGATGAAGAGGTCTTCAAGGAACTGTGGCAGCGTCTTGGTCTGAGCGTTGACTGGCAGCTCGAATACTCGACCATCTCTCAGCTGGCTCAGCAAATTTCACAGCGGGCCTTCATCACGATGTTGCAGCGGGGCGAGGTCTACTCCTCGGAAGCCCCAACGCTGTGGGACGTCGATTTTCGTACCGCCGTTTCCCAGGCCGAGCTAGAAGATCGCGAACGCCCCGGTGCCTATCACCGTCTGCGATTTGAACGCAGCGACGGTCTCGGTGGCGTAGAGATTGAAACGACGCGACCAGAGCTGCTGCCGAGCTGCGTTGCACTCGTGGCTCACCCCGACGACGCTCGCTACCAACCACTGTTCGGCACGACCGTCACGACCCCACTCTTCAACGTCGAGGTGCCCATCGTGGCCCACGAATTGGCCGACCCCGAAAAGGGCTCGGGCATTGCAATGATCTGTACGTTCGGAGACACCACCGACGTCACCTGGTGGCGGGAACTCCGCCTACCGACGCGAGCGCTCATTGGCCGTGATGGTCGCTTCCTCCCCTCGGCCGAATTTGGTGCCGACAACTGGCCCTGCTCCAACGTGGCGCTGGCGAACGAGCACTACGCCCTCCTCGCCGGCAAGAGCGCCAACCAGGCGCGTACCGCCATCGTGGAACTACTCACGACGAGCGGTGCCCTGCTCGGCGAGCCCCGCCCTATTACGCACCCCGTCAAGTTCTACGAGAAGGGCGACCGTCCACTCGAGATCGTGACATCGCGTCAGTGGTTCGTAGCCACCATGCCGCACCGCGAAGCGTTGTTAGCCCGCGGCGAAGAGTTGACGTGGCACCCCGACTTCATGAAGCACCGCTACAAGAGCTGGGTTGAGGGACTTAACGGTGACTGGTGCATTTCACGTCAGCGCTACTTCGGCGTGCCCTTCCCGGTCTGGTACACCATCGACAGCGACGGCATCATTAACTTTGACGCGCCGATTGTCGCCGACGTCGCCTCGCTCCCAATCGACCCTTCGAGTGATTGCCCACCCGGTTTCACCGAGTCGCAGCGTGGTCTCCCCGGTGGCTTTAGTGGTGACCCCGACGTCATGGACACCTGGGCCACGAGCTCGCTAACCCCGCAGATTGCCGGCCGCTGGGGAACTGATCTCTTCGACCGCGTCTTCCCGATGGATCTGCGCCCCCAAGCGCACGAAATCATTCGGACGTGGCTCTTCTCGACGGTGGTCCGTAGCCACCTCGAGTTCAACTCGCTCCCCTTCACCAACGCCGCGATCTCCGGTTGGATCTTGGACCCCGATCGCAAGAAGATGTCCAAGTCCGTGGGCAACGTCGTCACGCCGATGGGCCTACTCGACACCCACGGCTCGGATGCCGTTCGCTACTGGGCCGCTTCCGGTCGACCGGGAACCGACACCGCCTTCGATGAAGCGCAGATGAAGATTGGTCGTCGTCTCGCCATCAAGATCTTGAACGCCTCGAAGTTCGCCCTGGGTCGACTCGAAGGGGCACCGATTCCTTCGGTCGACGCCATTACCGAACCGCTGGACGTCGATCTGATGGCACAGCTAGCCACCTTGATTGATGAGACCACCCGGGCCTTTGAACAGTATGACTACGCGCGAGCGTTGGAGCGCACCGAACAGTTCTTCTGGAGCTTCTGTGACGACTACATCGAACTCGTCAAGATCCGCGCCTACAGCGAAGACAACCCCGCGGGCTTGGCTTCAGCCCGCGCTGCTCTCGCCACGACCCTTTCGGTACTCCAGCGACTCTTCGCCCCCTTCCTCCCCTTTGTCACCGAAGAGGTGTGGAGTTGGTGGCATCAGGGTTCCGTACACGTGGCCGCATGGCCGACGCGCGACGAACTGCCCGACACGGCTACCCACGTCGCCGTCTACGGACCGGTGTGCGAAATCTTGACTGCCGTGCGACGGGAAAAGACCGAAGCCAAAGTCTCGATGCGCACCGAAATCGAATCACTGGTTGTGACCAATGAATCTGGATTCATTACGGCCGTGCGTCTCGCTGAAAACGATCTCCGCGACGCCGGGGCCGTTCGTGCGGTCACCTACGTCGAGGCCACTGATGGCGCCAAGAGTGTCGCGGTGACCTTCGTTCCCGCCAGCTAACGAACGATTTCGCCGGTAGCAGCGCTCCGTACAGTCACCGCATCACGAGTCACGTCGTAGAAGGCGAACTGCCGGTAGCGGCGCGTCAAGGCGCGCGCTTCATTGCGAGTGAGACCAAAGAGGGCTAGTCCAGATTCGTTCCATTCATTGGACGAGGGATCGCGCCCCTCACTACGTAACCAAGACCAACCGTGCAGTACCGCCTCCCCTTCGAGGAGCGTGAGTCGAGCGACATTTTCGTCACGCGAGAGCGGTGCGCTCAGTGGATTGAAGGGAGTGATCACCACGAAGGGGCCGACGTGAGCCGCAACGTCGAGAGGGAGCTTCCACTCCCCCTCATGCTCAATGCGCAGATCCGTCGGAGGGGCCTGGTAGGCCGAGGCCAATGCGACCGGGACTGGGGGAACATTCGCGGCAGGCTGGGCCACGGCCCACTCCGCAAAGGCCACCGCAGCTCTTGTCGTGGCGGTAGTACGTGGTGAGTGCGACAGGTCGTAGGCGTGCTGCGTCAGGGGCAACTCGACGTGCCATAGCGGGGCGTCGGCGCCCACAATGGCGCGATACCGAGAAGCGAATGTACGGGCCACGTTGTAGTCCACCAGGGTGTCGCTCTTACCTTGCAGCAACAAGAAGGGCGGAGCGTCGGGAGCGATCCGATGCATCGGGGAGGCCTTTTCGAACAGTGCGGGGTTCTCCGCCATCGAGAGACCCATCACACTCTCTTCGAGCAAAATCTTCAAGCCTCGATTATGCGAACGCCACGTCGCGTGATCAGCCGTCATGTCCAAAACGCCGTAGAGCGAGATGCAGCCCTTCACTGTGAGGTCAGTGCTGTCGGGCGCGTTGCTGGGCCGCCACTCTTCACTATTCCCGGTGAGAGCCAACAGGGAGGCGAGGTGGCCACCAGCCGAACCGCCAGCCACCACAATGCGCTCCGGGTCGCCACCGTAGGCCGCGACCGTTCGCTTGACCCAGGCCAGCGCTTGACGGGTGTCTTCGATCTGAGCGGGCCAGCGATTCGTCGGCGAGAGGCGATAGTTGATCGCCACGACGAGCCAGCCACGACGAGCAAACTCGAACAACATGGGTCGCGCCTGCTCACGCTTGTCGCCGTAGACCCAAGCTCCACCGTGTACGTAAAACAACACCGGCCGTCGTAAGCCGCTGCGCGTGGTACTCATGAGGTCGAGACGATTGCGTCGGTCAGTTCCGTACGGAATGTTGCGAATCACGTGAACGTCACGGGAACGGATCGGCAGAATTGCTAGCGAGCGCCACCAACGTGTGAAGCGATCCGGCAACACGGCAAAGGGATCAAGATGGAATGGACCTGACGTGGCCATGCCCCGCGATGTCGCGCGTCGAGCCACAAACCAGGACGCGATGAGTGCGAAGCTACCCACTTCCACAAAGACGACTTCCAAGAACCACAGGACACGGATCCAGCCAGTCGGTACACCCCACCAGAACATAAAACCAAGCCAGGCCAGCTGCGCCATCGCCGTTACGGCGGCCAACTCTCCGGCGGGCCAGCCAATAACGAAGGCAAGCATGGCCAGTGGGCCACGCCGCGTGGGGCGAAGTGCCGTGGCCGTGGCCAAGACGAAGAAAGTAGAAACGAGGAGCGCTAACCAGATCACCCCTTCATTCTGACGGAGCCACGCCACCAACCAAACATCCATAGGCTCAGACCATGACGGAATTGACCTACCAGCTCCCCGAAAACCTGCAGAAACTCAAGGGCACCATTGGCCTTTGGACCCCGACGGCTGACACCACGCCCGCCAAGGAGACGGGCACCATCGCCCAGCGTGCCCAGAATGCCGGCTTCTCTGCGCTCTGGGTACCGGAAGCCTGGGGACGTGAAGTCTTCGTCAACTCCAGCCTCATGCTCGCGGGAGCCGATGAAATCATCATTGCCACCGGTATCGCGAACATCTGGGGACGAGACCCCGTGGCCGCGTCAGCCGCAAGTAAAACCCTGAACGCCGCCTTCGACGATCGCTTCGTCTTGGGTCTGGGCGTTAGTCACAAGCCACTCGTCGAAAGACTTCGTGGTCACGAATACGTTGGTCCCGTCGCTGCCATGCGGGCGTACCTTGAAGCAATGCGAGACGCGCGCAACTTCTCCATCGAGGGTCGACTCCGTACCAGTACCGTCATTGCCGCTCTCGGACCCAAGATGTTGGCTACGGCCGCCGAACTGGCTGACGGGGTTCACCCGTATCTCGTAACCCCCGAACACACGGCTGTGGCGCGAGCGGCCGTCGGACCGGTGAAGTTTGTGGGCGTCGAACAGGCCGTAGTACTTGGCCACTCGCGTGAGGAGTTCCTCTCCCGTGCTCACGACTACCTCCAGCTCTACACCGGTCTCGACAACTATCGGAATTCGTGGCGACGACTGGGCTTCACCGACGAAGACTTTGTGCGGGGAGGCTCCGATCGCCTGTGCGATGCCATGGTGATTCACGGTGACGAAGCAACAATTCTCGAGCGAACGCAGGAACATTTTGAGGCGGGTGCCGACCATGTCTGCCTCCAGTTTCTGAACAGCGACATGCTGGTCACACCCTTTGAAGATTGGGACCGACTGGGATCGGCTCTCGCATCATGAGCCCCGCTATCGACATCCAGCATCACTACCCCGTTACCGTTGAACGCCTCTGGCGCGAACTCGAACAGATTGATCGCCACGTTTTGTGGATGGCCGATGCAGAAACAATCACCTTCACCACACCGCAGGAACGCGGGCTCGGAACGACATTCACCTGCCTCACCAAGGTCGGCCCGATCTCACTGACCGACGTCATGACGATTACGTCCTGGGAGGAGCAGCGCTCCATGGGGGTTCGTCACAGTGGCATTGTGACTGGCGAGGGTCTCTTTACCTTGCGGGGCACCGAGAGTGGCTCAACATTGACGTGGTCCGAAACACTGGCCTTCCCCTGGTGGATGGCCGGGAAAATCGGTGAATTCTTTGCAAAACCCATCCTGACAGCCCTTTGGAAAGGCAATCTTCGTCGACTCGGGACGTTGCTGTAAGCCTCGTAAAGAATAATTATTATTCACTTTTCTGCACTCGATGGCTATAGGGTTTTAAGTCACATCAAGGTGTTACTAATAGACCGACAAAGGCCGGAACGTGACCAAGACACTTACCAACGAAACAACGCGTGAACCGATCACGCGAGATCTCATTCTCGATCACTCGAGCGTGCTGCTCGCCGAGAAGGGCCTGAACGGCTTTCGGCTGAAGGATCTAGCCCAGCGGCTCAAGGTCACGATTCCCAATCTCTATCGCTACTTTGCCGATCGCGAAGAAATCATTCGAGAGACGTACGTCAGAACTCAAGTTCGCGATGCCGCAATTCTCTGCGAGCTGCTCAATGCGTCAGCTGATTCCATGACGTCAGAATCCGACTTCACCGCCACCGTTGCGACATTTTGGCCGGTGATGCTGAGTACTGCGGCCCAGGAACAAAGGGTCGTACGTTTCAAGGCTCTGGCCACGATTCACGATGGCATGTATGCCCAGGTGCTCCCGAGTTCCATCAACGAAGTCCACGCCGCTACCACTCGGTTCTTTCGCCAAGCGCAAGTGCACGGTCTCATTGATGCGTCGATCAATCCCGAAGTGCTGTCACTTTGTATCCGAAGCATGGTGCTCGGCATGGTCCTTCGAGACTTTGGTGACAACGTCCAAGTGACCGATGAAGAGTTGAATGAGGTCGTTGGACGCTTCTACCAATCGGTCTTAGCTAAGTAATCTGCCCGTCGGGTCCGATAATCACCACGTCGGATGTGCGCCGAAACGGAGCGCTGAGCAGTCGACCCACTGCTGCGCCGGCCATCAGGAGTGCAACTTGCACGGCACCGTATACCAACCAGCCGAACAGTAGGTAGTAGAGAGTGGCCCCCGCAAGGCCCCACAGAATTCCGTGATTCAGAGCGAGTTGGAAACCTACGAATGTTGGGAACACGTTCATCAGAGTCGCGAGCAGTGGTCCAGAGAAGATGGTGCCCATGCGACGGCGGAGGCCCAGCAGAACCCCAAAAACGATATTGCTCCCAATCCAGAGGTGCCACCACCTGGGAGTCAGGGCGAGATTGTGCAGCATGCCCATCCAGCTAACTGACTGAAGAGTGGCCCAGATCACCAAGAGCGCCCCGATGGGACCGCGGGACTGTTCTCGCACACGGAGTACCACCGATTGCGTCATGGCTCCAACTTAGTGACCGGGGCAACCGAATGGCGGTCGCCCGCCGGTACGCTCAACGAGTGAGTTCAATCTTGGCGATTCTCGGTTCCGGAGAAATTGCACCAAACATGGTGAAGGTCCATCGCGAACTTTTCGCACGCCTGGATGCCATTGACGCGGTCTTCCTAGACACCCCTTTTGGCTTTCAGGAGAATGTTCCTCAACTCTCGGAAAAGATTCAGACCTATTTCGACACCTCACTGCAAGTCTCGATGCAGGCTGCGAGCTTCTGCAGCTTCGAGCGATCGAGCGAATTGGAGCGAACTCAGTTCATTCAAAAGGTGAGTGCGGCCAACTACGTCTTTGCTGGACCGGGGAGCCCGAGTTACGCGTTACACCAGTGGGCACCACTGAACCTAGGTGAGACGCTGCGGCGAACCCTCGAGCAGGACGGCATCGTCTGTTTTTCATCGGCCGCTGCTCTAACGCTCGGATCTCACACCGCCCCTATTTACGAGATCTACAAAGTTGGTGCCGAGCTGACGTGGCTGCCCGGACTCGACGTGTTGTCTCAGGCCGGACTTCGCGCCGCCGTCATCCCCCACTACGACAATGCCGAAGGTGGCAACCACGACACCAGTCGCTGCTACATCGGAGCCAACCGCCTCGCCCAAATGGAGGCCCTCCTCCCCGATGATGTCGCCATCTTTGGTGTCGACGAACACACGGCCGCCATAATCGATCTGGATGCCGACACCATCAGTGTTCGCGGCCGTGGCAACGCCTACTGGCGACTGGGCGGCAGCGAACGCGTACTCGCCAACGGCACGACGGTGGCCCTGAGCGAACTTCGCAATGTCCCGCGGGCCCCCCGAGTCCAGGACTCCAGCGAGGTCGTAGTGGCTGACCAGTCGCCCCAGGCTCTCGGCGAACTCATTGCCCGGAACGGTGAGGGGGCCCTTGAGGCGCTGAGCGCCTTGGTGTCACTGGCGACCTCGGGCGGACCCGGACGAGTCGACCCCGCCCCTCTTATCGACGCGGTGCTGGTGGCTCGAGCCAACGCCCGTGCCACGGGCCAGTACGAACTCAGCGACCAGCTTCGTGACGCCATCTTGACCATCGGGGCCGAGGTAAAAGATGGCCCGAATGGGGCTACGTGGCACTTTCGGGACAATCTGTAAGTACGGTTAGGGGCATGGGTCTCTATCGTCGCTATCTCGCACCAATCCTCGTTGACACGGCCTGTTCGCCAAAGGCACTCGGCAGGTGGCGCGCCAAGTGTGTCGATGATCTCCATGGTGAGGTTGTCGAAATCGGATTTGGTGCCGGTCGTAACTTGGCGTTCTATCCCAGCACCGTCACTTCTCTTACCGCAGTGGAGCCGTCGGCGGGGATGCGCCAGCGAGGTGTCAAGCGCATCGAGGCCTTTGCCGGGGCGTTTCATTGGGGTGGCCTCGATGGACAGCACCTCGACCTGGCCGACAACTCCTTTGACGCTGCCGTCGTGACCTTCTCGCTCTGTACGATTCCTGATCCCGCGCTGGCCCTACAAGAACTCCGACGAGTGGTTCGCCCCGGTGGTGAACTGCGCGTCCTCGAACACGGCCTCGCCCCCGACCCCGGTGTCGCTAAGTGGCAGCACCGACTCGACCCCATCGAGAAGGTCATTGCCGACGGTTGCCACCTCACGCGTGACAGCGTCGCACTCGTGGAGGCCAACGGTTGGACGGTGACGTCGAAGTACCAGCGCTTCGCGCCAGGACCTAAGCCGTGGAGCTACCTCACGAGCCTGCGAGCCGAGTAGTTATGACCCAGCGTGTTGTCGTGGTCGGGGCCGAGTCCACGGGAACTACCACGCTGACGACCGCGCTGGCCGAGATCTATCGCCAACGGGGAGGTGCCTTCTCAACGACCCAGTGGGTTCGAGAGTTCGGCCGCGACATGTCCTTCATCAAGCTTGAGCGACTGCGCGCCAGTGAACCGTCCGCCACCATGGACGACCTGATCTGGACCGACGAGGACTTTGTCGAAATTGCACGAGAACAGAATCGTCTCGAGGACGAGGCCGCCGCCCTATCCGGACCACTCCTCTTCTGTGACACCGATTCGTGGGCCACCGTCATTTGGCAGGAGCGCTATATGGGTCACCGCACGGCGGAGGTTGAGGCGCTCTCTCAGCACACTCCCCGAATGCTCTACATCTTGACGACCGACGAAGGGGTCGCCTTTGAGGCTGACGAAGTACGCGATGGTGAGCACCTGCGTGAGGGCATGACGATGCGATTCCGTGAATGTCTCGAGAACCAGTCTGTTCCCTTTATTGAATTGGACGGCCGAGACTTTGAACGGCGAGTTCAACTCGCCGTATCGGCCATTGACGAATGGTTAGGCCTCTAGCTCCACAAAGTGAACCATGCGCTGGTAGGAGTTACCGAGCTCATCTTGGAGAATGCAAGCGACGTTCTCTTCACCCGTACCGAGTTGCAGCGTGGTCTGAGGGTCCATGTCGACCTCGAAGGTCCAGCCTTCGGGGAGATTGAGGCGTCCGCCAAGTTCGTGGAGCGTGTCGAGCGTCTGAGTCGGATCCACGTAGTGGGCGTAGGCCTGCAAAATGCAGCGCTGTCCATCTGGGGTCACCAGGAAGTAGCGGGGCTGGTGGGCGGCAAACTCCCAGAAGTTGTCACGGTGGACAAATCGGTCGGTGTAGTCAATCCGATCAGGCGGTGTATCGCCAAAACGCACGGTGGCGGCGAGAAACATGGTGAGCTCGCCGAACGTCTTGGTGGGTGCCGTGGCGCGCATGCCTGCTTCGAGGGCGTCGAAGGTCCAGAAGCGAGGACCATTCATGAAGGCAACGAATGCGTCGTTCTCTGCAGCGACCTTCTGCGCGTCGATGGCGTTGAACTGCTCCGGGGGGCAGTCGTTGAATCCCATCGTGTTCCACACTTCGGCCACGAATCCTTCGTCGTCCTTCTTCAGGAACAGGATCTCGCCGTAGCGGACGTTGCGAAGCTCACTGACGCGCGCGTAGTTCGCACCCTTGCTCGATGCTGAGATGTTGGTGACGCTCATGATTTCCTCCTGGAATGAACTATTGGCATAATCTATGCCAATAGTTCATTCCGCGCAAGTATTCCAATTTCCCGCTAACTTTCTCCTCATGACAACCACCATTGCAACCTTGCTCGAAGGCGCCCTTGAAGGTCGCCGCCTCCTCGAACACCCCTTCTACCGTCGCTGGGAAGCCGGTGAACTGAAGGATGGTGAACTGAAGGGCTACGCCGAGCAGTACCGCTACTTCGAAGCCAACCTCCCCGTCTTCTTGGCCGAGCTAGCCGCCCGTCTGCCCGAAGGCGCCGCACAGGCTGCCGTCGCCGACAACCTGCGTGACGAAGTTGCCAGCCCTTCACACCTCGACCTTTTCGAGTCGTTCGCCGCTGCCTTCGGTGCCACCGATGCGGCGATCTCACCAGCGATGGCTGCCCTCGTTGACGAGTACCGCGCCATCTTGAACGAAGGCGACGTTTCGGCCATCGCCGGACTCTTGGCCTACGAAGCACAGGGTGCCGCTATCGCCGACAGCAAGGCCGAAGGTCTTCGTCGCCACTACGGTGCCGACCAGGTCGCGACCAAGTTCTGGGACGTTCACGGGACCATTGAGGCCGACCACGCCACCTGGACCATGGACGGACTTGCTTCCTTGAACGGTGACGCTCAGGTGATCAGCCTCGGCGCCCGTCGCATCGCGGACGCCTGGTGGAACTTCTTGACCGAGCGCGAAGAGCTCGCTGCCGCATAGTTTTCCCTTCTCAAAATCCCCCGTTGGCTCCATGCGAGCTGGCGGGGGATTTTGTTTTCTACGATGGTGCCGTGAACCCTGAGCCCACCATCGAAGAATTGCAAGAAGAAGTGGTGCATCTGAAAGCCGAGCTGGCCCGCGTCCGCGAAGAACTTCGCCGTGTCCGACGTGACAACCACGAAACGCCGCCTCACTACCTCTAGGCCATAGGGCCAAACCACGTTCACTTCATTAACGCTGAGCCGAGTCTCCCCAACTTGAAAATTGCCGAGTCGTAGAATCCACGGGTGATTAAGTACCTGGGATCTAAGCGTCGTCTTATTCCAGCCCTCGGTGACATCTTTGCCGCGTCGGGTGCCACCTCCGCCCTCGACCTCTTCACTGGAACCACTCGCGTGGCCCAAGAATTCAAGCGACGCGGTGGACTAGTGACCGCTGTCGATCTCGCTCGCTACTCAGATATTTTTGCGCAGTGCTACATCGCTCTCGATGGTGACTCCATTGTTATGAGCGAGCTGGACGATGCGCTGGCCCATCTCTCTAACCTCGCCCCCGACCCGGGTTACTTCACTCAGGTGTTCTGCGAAGAGTCTCGTTTCTTCCAGCCCTTCAATGGGGCCCGTATTGACGCGATTCGCAACACCATTGAGTCGCAGTACAAGGACTCGGTCCTCTACCCCATTCTCCTCACCAGTCTGATTGAGGCTGCCGATCGAGTGGACTCGACGACCGGCGTGCAGATGGCCTACATCAAGCAGTGGTCGCAACGAAGTCATAATCAACTCTCGCTCCGCGTGCCCGAGATGTTGCCGGGCGTCGGTCGGGCCGTCAAGGGACGTGCGGAGGAATTAATCGATTCGCTGGGACCATTCGATCTGGCCTATCTTGATCCACCCTACAACCAGCATCGCTACGTCACCAACTATCACATCTGGGAAACGTTGGTCGAGTGGGATGCACCGGAGTACTACGGCGTGGCCTGCAAGCGAATCGACTCACGGGATGAATCGACGAAGAGTGTCTTTAATTCCAAGCGCGCCATGCCGCCCACCTTGTTTCAGACCATCCAGTCAGTCAATGCCGAAGTTGTGGTGCTGTCGTACAACAACGAGTCGTGGGTCTCTGTGGAAGATCTCGAGGCCGCCTGCAGCGTCCACGGACACGTGGTGCAGTTGGCCTTTGACTCCAAGCGTTACGTCGGGGCTCAAATCGGTATCCACAATCCCAGCGGCAAAAAGGTGGGTGAGGTCTCTCACCTGAGAAACTTGGAGTACGTGATTTTGGCCGGACCGCAGAAGCTGGTCGAGCGAATGGCTTCAGCGGTCGGCAATTCCGTAGCCGTGCCCAGTACCTGAAAAACCGAAATCCCGGCCTGCTTTCGCAAACCGGGACTTCGTGATTGGTGGCGGGGACAGGATTTGAACCTGCGACCTTCGGGTTATGAGCCCGACGAGCTACCAGACTGCTCCACCCCGCGATGGAAAGACCACCCTACTCCAGCGTTTCGCGAAGTGCAAATGCGGGCCCGATTTCTCAACGAATAGCGCGGGTCACGGCTGGGTGCCGGGTATTCAAAATCGGGTTGCCACGCACCCAAATGTGGGGCGTGCGGGTCTTCCTGACTAGCGTCTACGTCGTGCCATTACGCCAACCAATTCTCGACGCCGCTGTCAAGGAACTGCAGGAATTCTCCGAAGCTGGCTTTCGCGTGACGCGTGTCGCCGAAGAGGCCGGGTGTGTAGTCAGCGTCCTCTACCACCACTTTGACAACCGTGAGGGCTTAATCGATGCTGCCCTCATCGAGATCATGCGTCGTGAAGGCGAAGAGGTTGCCACTATTTACCGAGAGATGGACACCATCCTCGCTGGGGTGACCACGATTGAACAGGCCTTTGAAACGTATATTCGTATCGCCCATGGCCCAGGCGGTCAGATGCGGCGCGCATTAGATGCCCAGATTCTGACGGCCGTTCAAACTCGACCGTCAGTGCGCCGCGCTTGGGTGGAACTGTCCTCCAACGTTCAATTGGCGAACGAACATCTACTCCAAGCGATGGTCCAACGAGGATTCGTAGACCCAACGTTGGATATTCCCGCATTGGCACTCTTGATGCGTGGCCTAGATTTCTCTCGCACGCTCGAAGAATCAGTCGAGCAACCCACCGTTTCCTTTGACCGGTGGGTTGCCGTCATGCGACTCTTTGCTTCGCGCGTACTGGTGCCGCGTTAGTTCTTCGCCGTTAGGGCCGCTTGCGCCTTGCGCAGCAGCTGACCCATCTTGTCGATTGAAGCCTGGTATCCAGCGAGATTGCCCGCCTTCAGTTGAGCCTGAGCCTGCGAGTAGGCCGAAGAGGCTTCGGCTAAGTAGGTTTGAGCCGTTTCACCGGTAGTCCCACCGCCACCGCCGCCACCACCAGAGATATTTCCGCCGAGCACATCACTCAGGGCTGCTTGGAGGGTCGTCTCGATGGCCACGTCTTGGTTGAAGACAGCGATGACGTACTTCAACTGCGGCAGTGGTGTTGTGGCGTTACTGACGTAGAGCGGACGAACGTAGAGAATCGACTTCTGCAACGGAATCATCAAGTTGTGACCGAGCAGCACCTTAGATCCGTGCTGGTCCAGTGGTGTGATAATCGAAGACACTCGTGCGTTCTGATTAATTTCGGCGTTGGCCTGAATTGGTCCGGTCACCGACGTACCGCGAGGCGTCACGTAGGCGTGGAGCTGACCGTAGTTGTCCGGGTCGCTCGTCGCCACTAGGAACGACGTCATTCCGTTCACCGTGGCCGCAGCGCCGGCGGGGACGTACGTCGTCATCAGAGTGAGTTGCTGACGTGACGAATTCGGCAGGGCCATTACTTGGTACAGCGGTTCCATCTGCGACGTCGTTCGAGAAACCGCAGCACCGACTTTGTTAGTCACCACAGTTTGCGTCAAGGCTTGCTTCGGACTTCCGGCGCCCGTTGTCGGCGAAACCTGCCAACGGTCAGAGGCCGTGTAGAAGGCCGAAGGTGACGAGATGTGATAGCGGCCCCACATGGATGCCTGGACCGCGAAGAGGTCTTGGGGGTAGCGCAAGTGCGAGCGAATGGCCGCCGGCATATCCGAAAGTGCGTGGAACAGTGTCGGGAAGGCCGCGCGGTAGGCCATCAGCATTGGATCCGTCGGATCAAAGGCGTACATCGTTACCGAGCCGTCGTAGGCATCGATGACGACCTTGACGGAGTTCCGCACGTAGTTGAAGTTGGTGGGGAGTCCGCCCGACTGCGAAGTCTGTTGGGTGGCCGCATTTTCGCTGTATGGGTACTTTGAAGAGGTGGTGTACCCGTCGAGAATGTAGTTGACCCGACCGTTAGCCAAGACGGCGTAGGGGTGGCTGTCGAAGGTTAGGAAAGGCGCAGCCTTCTTGGCCATGCTCTCAACGTCGCGCTCAAAAATCATGCGGCTCTTCGTGCCAATCTGGCTCGAAATCCAGAGGTTCAAATCCTGGAAGCGCAGAGCGAATGCGGTTCGGCGGAGTAGACCACTCATCTCGACGCCACCCTTGCCGGAGTAGTGCGACGCCACCGGTGTTCCGAGTTGAGTCTTGTAATCCAACTCCTTCTGCTTGGTGTTGGCCACAATCCAGCCGGGATCGTTAATTCCGAAGTAGACCCCGGGAGTGGTGAGTGCGGGAAGCCCATCAGATGAAACTGGTGGCACGTTTTGAACGGAGAACACGGGGTTTCCCGTCTGGGCGTCAAACGTGTTGGCCGGGGAGATGGCCATGCCGTATCCGTGGGTGTACTCCAGGTGCTGGTTGACCCAACTCCGTGCAGGCAGGTTGTTTTGGTTCAGTTGGCGGGCACCCACCAACATCGGTGTCACCTTGCCATTAACGACGTAGCGGTCCACTGCAAGTGATGTGAAGGTGTAATAAGACTGAATGGCCTGGCGGCGCTGAATAGTTTCGAGCGCAATGTCAGCAGCGGGGTCCCAGAGTCGAACATTGTTCAATGTCTCGGCGCTGGCCTGAAGCTCCGCGGGCGTAACCGTGGTGACCCCTTCAAAACCTTCTCGTGAAACGTTGTTGATGCCAAAGGCCCGACGGGTGGCATCAATATTGTGCTTTATGTAAGGCACTTCGAGTGATACTTCCGAAGGCTTCACCTTGAACGTCTGAATAACGCGGGGGTAGATCACACCCGTCGTTAGCGAAACAACGACCCACAGAACAGCGGCCAGCGCTGGCAGCGACCAGCCTCGTCGGGCAATGTTGGCCAGTAGGAGTCCCGCCACGAAGAGAGAGATCCAAAAGAGAATTGAGAGGGCGGGCATCCGGGCGTGGACGTCGGCGTACGTTGCTCCTTGCACGTAGCCGTTCGACTCAGTGACCAGGGCGTAGCGAGCGTAAACGTACCCAAAGGCCTTGAGGATTGCAATCACGGCCAAGAGCACGCTGAGGTGAACCTTCACCTGGGGGCTCACTCGCGGTGCCACGCGCGCGGCACGGATACCACCGTTGAGGTAGTGAAAGGCCGCTGTAATGACTGTGATCGCAATCATTGAGGACAGTGCCCACGTGATGATGAAGCGAATGAAGTCCAATCTGAAGATATAGAAACCCACGTTCTTATGGAAGATGGGGTCGACGGAGTCAAACGATTGGGCGTGGGCGTAGAGGAGATAGTCCTGCCAGTGCGGAAGCGCCGAGAGGCCCGCAATGGCGGCGACCACGAGAGCGATCAGCGCATACACCCGGCGGGCGTAGGGGCGGACGAGTTGCTGGTACCAACGGATGAGTTCATCCTCGGGTTCAAAGGTCAAGTCGCGGGCACCGAATCGGGCGGCCAGTAGCAAATTGGCAAAGAGAACTACGAAGAAGGCGAGGCCAAAGACAACAACGAGACCGATTTTGATGGAGAGCAGACCGGTAAAGACGCCGCCCTGGCCAATCGAGTTAAACCACAAAGAGTCAGTCCACAACACCGCCCCACTCCGGAGGAAGGTGAGGAGAAAGAATCCGAGAAAGAGGACTATTGCCCCAATGCCACGACGGCGGGTCAGGGGGGACTTAAAGGACGCTAAATCATCAGGGCTTCGCACACGCGAAGCCTAGAGCCAGTTAGGCCGGAACCACCGCGCAGCTACAACCCGCGTGCAGTGGGGGGTGGGGCTGTCCGCTGGGGAAGTTTTGACCGGCGAGATGCATTCCGGAACTGGCGTCGAGTTTGCAGGCATCACAGGGGTCATCACTAGGCGAAATCACCATGCGGACCTGGGTGCCCTCGCAGGCAGCAATGACACCGACGTTGAAGGCACGGCGGCCAATGTCACCACAGAGACGTTCGACTCGAGCGCCACGCCACTCTTTATATGCCGCATTAGCCCGTTCTGAGCCATCGTCGTTGCCATCGGCCTGAACGCGCTTGCGCAGCGCCAACGCCAGAGTGATACCGAGATCGGTCGCACATTCGTCTACGGCACCAAAGCCAGCCAAGT
Organism: Acidimicrobiaceae bacterium; assembly: GCA_947372925.1. GTDB lineage: Bacteria > Actinomycetota > Acidimicrobiia > Acidimicrobiales > RAAP-2 > RAAP-2. The sequence continues at coordinate 49,248 of CANBVQ010000003.1, read as the reverse complement.
CGCCGGTGACGCCGGCAACGGTGGCGGAGAATGCCACGCCGGCCTTGGCGGCAGCACGAATCGATTCGGTGGCGGCGGCAACGTAGCGACTGCGCTGCTCGTTTTCGTCGCCCATTTGATCAGTAATCATGCCGTGTACGCCGCGCAGACGATCAATCATGATGTTCTGATCATCCTGCAGCGCCCGCTTTACGTGGCGCACGAGTTCACTGAGGTGCGGAGCCAGGGCGGCCTCTCGCTGAAGAAAGAGTTCGTCGTCGGGAGTCACGGGAGTCGTGGCCACCTTGGCCGCGCGCTTGGCCGGAGCCGGCTCGCTGCCCTTTTCTTCGTGTGTTGAGGCCCGGAGGCGGGCAAAAATCTCTCCAACCACATCGCTCGACGGCGCCACTTCAGCGTCGGGGACGAGCGTGGGGGTATTGGCACGGGCCTTAACAGCGCCCTTATCAACGGCGGGAATTCGAGATGGCGGGGTCACATCAGTGCTCGCCAAGTCCTCCGGGGTGACGGCCGGTGCCTCGGGCACGGGACGCAGCGGTACATCCTTGAGGAGTTCTTCTTCCGTCGGCTCGGGACCCGTGGGGCGATGACGAAGGGCTTCGATAGCTGCCGCCCGCGCACCTTCGTCGGAGCTCATGAGTCCACCTAGAACTTGATCAACAGACTCGCGCACTGAACTCACCGACGCGGTGAGAACGTCACGGGCAGCGCGAAGTTGTTCAATCTGAACATTGAGGGCCTTGCGCTTAACCATCAGGTCATTAAGTATCTGGCGACGGGCTTCGTTGGCCTGTTCAATGACGGCGCGGCCCTGCTCGCGTGATCGATCAATAATGGCTTCACCATTAATACGAGCAGAGTCTTCGAGGCGCTGTGCTGCGGCGCGGGCTTCTTCGTCTTTTTGCTGAGACTGCACTTCAGCCTCATTCATGATGCTCAGTGCACGAGCCTGCGCTTCAACGATGTAGTTCGTCGCACGCTCTTGGGCCTGCGTAAAGATTTGTGTTGAACGCTCCTGGCCTTCAGCCGTAACGCGTCCCGCTTCGTCGTGGGCCGCTCGCAAGATGGCGGCGGACTGTGAACCCAGCGCCGCGGCGAGCTGGGCTTCATCGAGAACGGGGTTTTCGGCGCGGTGCAGCGCATCGGCCAACTTCGACTGGACGTCTTGGAGGCGCTTCTCGAGCAAGCCGACCTCGCGGCCAATTCCTTCAAGGAAACTGCGAACCTCATCAGGGTCAAAACCCTTGCGAACCATTCGAAAGTTGGCGTTGGTCACGTCAATACCCGAGTGACGGTTCGGCGACAGTGTGCGGCGATCGTCCATAACGGCTCCAGCCTAGGGTTTTCTGGCCTAGAAATTTGGTTTCGTATAAGGAATTGGTACGTCTCCGCCCATCTGGCGCAACTTGGCGAGCACCTGGGTCAGCCGGTAGGCCCCGACGACCGTAAGTTTTCCATGGGCCGCCCGCCGAGCTTCTGCCGCCTGGTTGACGGGCACCACAAAGATGGTCGCTCCGGCCGTTATGGCCGCTTCAGTCTTCTGACTGATACCACCTATGTCGCCAACCACGCCATTGAGGGCTATTTCACCAGTCACCGCCACTTTTCGGCCACCGCTCAGACTGCCGGAACTCATCTGATCAATTAGGGCCAGCGTCATCGCCAGGCCGGCCGATGGTCCCCCGATGTAATTCGTGTCAATGGCGACCTTGGCCGGAAAGGCGTACGTCACCGCGTCACTCAGTGCCAGGCCAATCCACGACTTGGCGACCGTGTGAATTCCCGAGCACTCGGAAACGCCGAGACTTTTTGGCGGCTTCGACGTGGTGACCTTGACCGTGGTTGCACGTTGGTACGTGAAGACGCCGGCTCCCGAAATTTTTGCGTGTTCCACGGAGGCGTTGATTGTCGAACCGGGTCGCAAATCGTGAAGCACTCGAATAGCCGCACAGCTGTCCGTCGTCGCGACGCCGTTTAGTGAAACGATCCGGTCGGCAATCTGGATGCCGGCCCGCTTGCCCGGACCACCTTGTGTGGTGTCGTTCACGAGAGCACCGTGCGCCGTGGCGGGTATGCGCCACCCGAGGGCCGTAAAGGCATTCAGCTCGGCGGCATCCTTCGAACTTTCCATATCGAGATAACTCTGTCGATCAAAATCGGCGAAGGAGCTGCCCTGGGGTACGAGAGCCGAGAGCTCAACCATGTTGTTGGCCCCACGTAGCTCGCCGATGATGCGGCTCAACGCCGTCATCTGCTTCAACGAAACATCGACCATCATGAAGCCAGATTTGGTGGCGTGGGGGTGAGGGGCCGTGGCTACGCCCGAAATCGAGATCATCGGGGCCAGGGGTTGAGCATCACCCGGCAAGATTGCGTAGGTATTTACATGCACCGAATTGAGTACCAACATCAGACCCGCGAGCACCGAAGCGACCAACACGGTCCGCCGCTGCTTTAGCAAATTCGTACGCATAACCGTCCTTGGTGGGCACTACAGGTGAGAATAGAACCATGCCACACGATGACGCCACGCTACCGGAGTCATTCGCCGAAGAACTAGTCCGCGCCGGTTTTGATGGCAGCGACCAGTCGCGCGCCACACTCGTCACCGCGCTTCACCACCCACTCCCCCGTGCGCGGTCGCTGGCAATTCGGGGGCTGGCGCGTCACCAGTGTGTCGACAACGCCATACTGCTGCCCCTGCTGCGTGACACGAATTCCAACGTGCTTCGCGACGCCCTGGAGGTGGCGGCTCATCTTGAGACGGTGGACGACGAAATTAGCCAGGCACTCAACACCCTCCTGACTCACGACGATCCGCTCGTGGTGGAGGCGACAATCTTTGCGAGCGGCGAACTCGGTCTGGCAGCGCTCGTTGATTCCATCAACCGGATAACGACATCGCACGAGGACGCTCGATGCCGAGAAGCGGGCGTGATTGCCCTCGGGCAGATTGGTCTCGACCAGGGTCGAGACGTGATTCTGGCGGCCCTGCAGGATAAGCCCACCGTCCGCCGCCGTGCAGTCGTGGCACTGTCATCCTTTGAAGGGCCCGATATCGAAACCGCTCTCGATGCGGCGGCCCAAGATCGTGACTGGCAAGTTCGTTCGGCCGTCGAGCAGCTTCGTCGAGATCCCGACTAAACGTCGGTCGAACGCAGTGCGCGATGGAGCGTATGCAACTCGTTTAAGCATCGCAAGAGTCCGCGAATCACGACTAAATCGGGCTGGACAACGGTCGTGCAGGCCACTCCGACTTCATGGGTCAAGAGCTCGGGGAAGTCGTGGAGTTGCGCCACGCCGCCCACAACATGGATCCCTCGCACGGAAACGTCCTGGGAGAGATCCGGCGGCGCTTCACCCAGACACTCCTTAACGCTGCGCACAATGGAGCGAACGTGGTCGGCAATAGCACCATCTACGACCTCCGCAGCGACTTCAACGCTGACGGGAAGACCGAGGTCTACGGTGCGGGCCGGCACGACCCGAATGTCACTTCGCCGTGAACCCATGAGCGATCCCAGCTCGTTCTTGAGTGACTCGGCCACTCGAGGGGAGACCACGACGCCGTAACGGTGGCGTAGTGCTGAGGCGATGGATTCATCCAAGTGCGAACCACCGATCCGCACAGACTTGGCCGTGACGATGCCACCGAGTGAAATGAGCGCGGTTTCACACGCCCCACCACCCAGCATGATGATTGGCGCCGCTACCGGTTCATCGACGTGGAGGCCGACCCCAATCGCCGCAGCGATGGGTGCTTCAATCAACGTGGCGTCCACGGCCCCGGCCTGCAGGGCCGCCTGTCGCAGCGCGCGCCGTTCTATAGAGGTTGCGAATGCCGGAACGCTCATCGTGGCGTGCACTCGACTCATTCGACTAAAACCGGCACGGTCAAAGAGCGCACGAATCAGTCGAGCGGCCACGTCAAAGTCGATGGTGGTGCCGTTGGCCAGGGGACGAAAGTTAACGACGTGTCGCGGATCGCGGCCGATCTTGCGCATAGCGGAATCGCCAATGTCAACAATGTCTCCGGTGGTGGTGTCGACGGCAACCACGCTGGCTTCACGGAGAAAGACTGAGCCATCAGCGGTGGCCAGACGCGTTGTGGTCGTTCCCACATCAATCGCTACGTCAACGGCCACGTGCAGATGTTAGGGCGACACCAAAATTCCTCGTCGCAGTCCTAGCCTTGCAACCTGTGAGCACCAATGGCGCACCTCCCAACGGGGGGAAACGACGACGACTTCGTTGGCGCCGTGCTCGGGGGGTCATTCCGCCCGTAGAGGGGCGCACGTACGTGCACCCCTCGGAACTGCCCGGCGAGTTTGAGAAACTTCTCTCCAGCCTGCCCGCCCCGAAGAGCCGGCGGGTCAATACGGCGCTCCTGACGGGGGCCGCCGTCCTCCTACTCGTGGGCTCGCTCTCGCTCTACTCCACCGAAACTTCGGTCGACGCCACTCACTCCATGGTCGAGCACGTGGCCTTTTCTCTGCAAGCCATCCCTCACGTCGGACAAGATGCGGCCGCTCGGTCGATCCAACTCACAACGGAACGAGATGGGCGTCTGGTTTCCGGAGGCGCCCTGATTGTTGGCAATGGCGACGTGGTGGTCACCACCTTGCCCATCGACCGGCGTGACACCGTAACCGGTTCAACGTTTCAAACACCGCGCATGCCCGTTACGTGGTTAGGGTTTGATCGCCATCTGGGCTTGACGTTTCTCCATCTTCCGCACTTGCTTCGGACCACAACCATTGCTGGGCACAACGCAGTTGAGTCCGTTCTCGTCATCTCGCCATACTTCGCCGCTTCTTCCAAGACGCCGCGGTTCGCCTACGCCACCACGGTGCTGAGCGACCCTCGACGAACCACCAATGACGGCATCGTTAGCTATCTCACGGCCACCTCACCAGCCCAGCTACACGGACTTCCCGGTTCTTTTGCGATTGGCGACTCGGGCGATGTGGTGGCGATGCTCGGCGAGAACGGACAGTGGATAACAGCCGAATACATTTCTCGCGTGGCTGCCGCTTGGCTGGCGGCCCCCAACTGTCATGCTCGCCTCGGCATCAGTGGCGTGCCGGCCGAAGGTGGTGGAGTCGTCGTGACTGCCGTTCCCCCGGGTCCAAGTTTCAACAAGCTCGAGCCGGGCGACATCATCACGGCTCTTAATGAAAAGAGTGTCGACACCATGGACGGCATCGTCACCGAGCTCTACGCCACGGCGGGACACACCTCAATGGTCGTCCAGTTTCTTCGTGATCAGCAGCCATCATTCGTGGTTGTGCAACTGGCCTGTCTCTCCTAAGTTGCTGTTGTGAGCGATACACCTTTCGGCAACTTTGGATTCATGGGCGACCTCATGAAGATGCTCGGACAACAGGGTCCTAACTCGTGGCTGGAGACGGCCCGCGCGCTGGCCCTCAATATTGCCCGGGGCGATGACGCCGATCCCAACCCCCTGCCGGTTGAGCGCCAACGACTGGAGCAGTACGGCCCGCTCGTGGCACGTCACATTGAGATGTTGCTTGGTGTCCCTCAGGTCACGGCGGCCCGAGCGGCGACACGGACCGAACTTTCGGAGGCCGCACTCCGCGACTGGTCCCCCCTGGTGGCCCCCCACACCAGCACGCCACCGACGACAGCGGACAGTTCGGACGACAACCCGATGGCCCCCATGTTGGCCCAATTGGGCGCGGCGATGGGACCACTCTTTATCGGGTTTCAACTGGGTTCGGTGGCGGGTCACTTTTCTGAGACGGCGTGGTCTCTCGGAGCCATCCCACTCCCCCGCGAAAGTGACGAACGAGCCATCATTGTCAACAATGTCGCACGCTTCGCCGATGAGTGGTCGCTCGATCACGACCAAGTAATGATTTACGCCGTGGCCTACGAACACACGGCCGCGACCTACTTGCGTCAAGACGGGACGGGCACCGCACTGCGAGCCCTGCTCTTTGATGCGGTCCAGGACGCCCAGGCGGCCCAGGGTGACATCATGGGACGGCTCACCGGACTGATGCAGGGCGGCGACATGAGCGAACTCTTGAGTAATCCCGAGCAGATGCTCGAAGGCATTGAGCTGGGAGAAGAAACGCCGGCGACCATAGCGATTGATGCCGCGAGCGTCTGCCTACGAGCCACGTTTGACTTCATCGCGAGCCACGTCACTCATTCGATTGTTGGACCCACGCCACTTCTCGATGAAGCGCTCCGTCGGTATCGCCGAAGTGACGCCAAGGGCGAAGAGTCGGCAGCGGCTCTCTTTGGTATTTCGATACGAGGATCGCGCGTCGACGTGGCCGAGCAGTTTGTGCGCGAGGTCGTTACGACGTGGGGCATCGAAGAATTGACTCGACTCTTTCAGCTCGATGGACTACCGAGTGCCGAAGAATTGTTACAGCCCGCTGTGTGGCGCAGTCGCGTCACCCAGTCGCCGTTTGCCTAGGCGCGAAAACTATTCGTTTTCGTTGTAACCGAGGTCCCACTCAATCTTGAGTTGCTCGCGCTCGGCGTCGCGGTTGACGCGCTCGCGATTGCGGCGGAACTGTGGGTCGTGAGGGGGCAGGAGGCGGAGGCGGGCGTCGACGCGGTCCACGAAGGCCTGGATTTGCTCGGGCTCGCCAAAGACCATGCGGCACTCCCAGTGGGGGGCGACGGGGCCGAGGTAGATCACCTGGACGTGACCGACGGGGTTTTCGATCTCTGCCGGTTCAGTAGGCGAAAACTGGCTCATGGCCACTCCTTTTGAGTGTGTTACTCCCGTAGAACTTCAACGGGACAGTCATTCTATCGGACCGGACTATGTCGAGTTGAGCCTGACTATTACAGGAGAATTCCTGGTCCGTTGTGAAGTTCTTCGCATCGTAGAAATGGCTTTCTGGCCCCGTAGTGGCTACTGTCCGTTGTAGACCTAACAAGGAGGGTCAGTATGAATACCGAATGGATGGCCGAGGGCAAGTGTCGCAACTTCCCCGCCGAGATGTTTTTCCCCGGTGACGGTACGGGTGTGATTAAGGCTCAGAAGATTTGTGCCACATGCCCCGTAGCCGAACAGTGTCTGACCTACGCCCTTGACAACCACGTGGATCACGGTATTTGGGGTGGCAAGAGCGAGCGGGAACGCCGCCGACTTCAGCGGGCCCGTCGCCGTGGGCTCCCCCTGTCTCGCAGCTAACGATTGATGGCGCACCACGACGTCTTTGAGTGCGTCATCAACGTTTCGGAGGGGCAAGACGAACCAATCCTGCGCCAGTTTGAGCGATCGGCCGGTTCATCGTTTCGCCACCGGCACAGCGATGCTTGGCACAATCGTTCAGTCTTTACGCTCATCAACTCGGCTGACGAGCTACTCCTTGATGTTCAGTGGATGTTGCGCAACGTCATCGACGCTCTCGATTTAGAGTTCCACGACGGTGTCCATCCTCGATTTGGCGTTGTGGATGTGGTGCCCTTTGTGGCTCTAGACCCCACCCAGCGCACCCAAGCCCTCGCCCTGCGGAACCAAACGGCCGAGTGGCTCGGCGATCTGGGCGTCTCCACGTTTCTCTATGGAGACGTGAACGGCGTGGAGCGCACGCTGCCAGACGTTCGCAAGGGTGCCTTCGTCACGCTGAGTCCCGATTTCGGTCCCACTTTGCCCGATGAAGAAACTGGGGCTACCGCCGTGGGAGAACGGCCACTTCTGCTGGCCTGGAACATGTTTGTGGAGGGTGTCGATCTCCCGGGCGCCAAGGGCCTCGCCAACCAGCTCCGCCGCCCCGGGATCCGCACACTGGGCCTCGCCGTGGGCCCCCGATTACAAGTGAGTTGCAATCTGATCGATCCCCTCGCCGTCGGACCGGCCGTGGCCTACGACGCCCTCATCGAGCTCCTACCCCAGGGAGCGGCAATCACCGAGTGTGAACTAGTGGGACTCGCGCCTCGCGCCGTGCTCGACGCCATCGATCCGCACCGGTGGTCCCAACTGGGATTGAGCGAAGAACTCACCATTGAGGCACATCTCGAGAATGTGGCCACTAGTCGATAGTAGGTAAAAGAAAACGCCCCCGGTTATCCCGGGGGCGTTTCTCAAGAACTTCGACTTAACTCGCAGCACTCCGGCGCTCAACGGCACGGGCCCGGCGCAGACGACGGCGCTCACGCTCACTCATGCCACCCCAGATACCGAACTTCTCGCCGTTGTCGAGGGCGTACTCCAAGCAGTCCTCACGGACGACACAGCCCCGACAGACTTCCTTGGCTTCGCGCGTTGAAGCACCGCGCTCGGGGAAGAAGAGATCAGGGTCAACGCCCATGCAGTTCGCACGAGACTGCCATCCGCGGTTCTCTAATCCACTCAACAAACTTGTGATGTCATCCATCGGTTCCTCCTAGGAAACGCCATTGCTGTCATCGTTGTAATTACAACGGTGTGATTGTTGCCCAAATTCGCGCACAATGCAAATGGAAATGGAAATTCCCTGATAGGCACGGGTCAGGGTGAATTAAACCCTAATTTTCAGTGGAAAGCCTCGGTCGAACCGGGCGTGCTTAGTTGTTGGAGGCGTAGGCCGTGAAGTGCTGCTGGCCGACGGTCTCACCGTTCTCATCATTGATGAGACGCATTTGGTACACGCCGGGAGCGAGGGTCAGACCGAACCACTTAGCCGACCAGACAAAGTCCAATTCAGCGTCGTGGGTGGCGTCACTCGCAGGAGTAACGATCTTGTCGGAGAAGCCGTATTCGAAGGGATTGCCACCGGAGTCGGTGCCCATGGCGGGGGTGCCATCTTCCTGGAAAATACGGATTGAGACCTGGATCTCACGACCGAGCTCGGAAGGGTCGAGGTCGAAGAGTCCGGCTACGGCCATGGGCGTTGGGAAGTTGGCCCAGATCCAGGTCAGGCCGCCACCCATGAGGTAGAGACGTCCATTGTGTACTTCGGCGTTGTCGCACAGCAGAAGGGTCGAGTTCACGGCGGGCTCCTTGGAGAGTGATGCACGAAAATCGTGCAATTAGTAAGTAATGCTAATACCGCAGAGGGGGTTCTGCCAAGTGAAAATACCTGGAATTTAGGAAGCTTTTCTACGAGATTTGACGAAGTCATCCAGCACGTAACGGCCCAGGTTGTCAATATCGGTATAGAAAGTCCGACCACCGTTGACCTTGGCGATCTGCTCCACGAAGGGGAACTGGCTCCGCTCGATGTCGAGGGCGAAGGTATTAATGGTGATGCCGGCCTTGGTGCAGCGCAGGACCTCAGCCATGGTCAGGTAGAGGGTCTCTCGAACGGGGGGCCAAGAAAAGAATGGCTCCCCGTTGGGCTGCAGGTGGGCCGTGGGCTCACCGTCCGTCACGACGATGATCTGCTTGGTGCCCTTCTCCCCTCGCATGAGATGGCGTGAGAGGGCCAGGGCGTGCTGCAGGTTGGTGCCGTACTGGTAGTCCACCGTTAAGAAGGGCACATCTTCGAACTTGATCTCGTGCGCGGTCTCGCCGAAACCAACAATGGTGACGAAGTCGCGCGGGTAGGCCGTTTGGATGAGGTGCGAGAGTGCCAACACCATCTTCTTGGCCGGTCCGAGGTTGCCCCGCATCTCCATGGAGAGTGAGAGGTCGACCGCAATAACGGTGGCCGAACGAACCGTTGCTTCATGCTCTTCGACTTCGAAGTCTTCAGGCAGGAGTCGTACGGGTGTACCCGGGCCTTGACGAAAGACCGCGTTACGAAGCGTTCGGCCAAGGTGGAGATTCACGGCCTCGCCGGGCTCCCAGGGCTTGGAGGTCTCTTCGCGGTCGTGACCTCGAGAGGTGCTCGCATGGCGGTGCGCTCCGAAGGCGCCGCCGCGAAGTTGAGAGAAGAGTTCGCGTAGTGCCGAACCAGCGACCTTTCGCATACCCCGAGCTGTGAGTCTGGTCTGACCTTGCGAGCGGTCAATCAATCCCTTTTCCGTGAGTCCGCGCATGGCCTTTTGGAGCCGTTCAACATTCTTGGCGGCGTCGGGACCGAGGTTGCGACGAACGGCGTCAATGTCGATTTCCGGGAGACGATTAGCGCCCCCGGGTCCCTCGAGGAATTGTTCTAAATTGCGGAGCTCTGCAATTTCTTGCGAACGGTCGGTAGCTTCCGAGAACTTCCCTGGTTGGCCCCCGCGGTAGCGATTAGCTCGCTGCCAGTCAATGTCGGGGGTGGCTTGGCGCAAGTTCCCGACCAAACGATTGAGGGCCGCGTTGAGATCAAGGTCTTCGAGCATCTGTCCGAAGAGGCCCCGTAGTTCAGCTTGCTGCTCGGCCGAGAGGGAGTTGAACATCGCTTCGGCCGCGGCGGCCCGTTCGGCCATCATCCGCACGACGTCTTCGAGGGTTTCGGCGCCAGGGAAGAAGTCGCCGAACTCCTGCATGAACTCTTCGAAGGTGGGGTCGAGAGGTTCGCCTCGGCGATCTTGCTCGATGAGATTCGAGAGCGCGTTCATCATGTCCCGCAGGCGGCCCATCTCGGCCTCGTCGGGGTTGGCGAAGAACTCCTTGTTGGCCTCGAAGTAGGTGTTGAGGACGTCTTCGCGAATCTCTTGCATCATCTCTTCGAATGCTTCGCGTGCTTCGGACGAAACAAAGTCGTAGTTCTGATACGAACTCAGTCGCTCCCCGAACTGGTCGGGCATGAGATCACGCTGCATTCGCTTTTCATTGACGAGGTCACTGGTGACTTCCTGTCGACGCTCGTCACCGGAGGCCTCCGCCTCGGCCTGGAGTTCATCGAGAGCCTGACCTTCGAGTTCTTCAATCTGCTCGAGGCGCTTCATCAGTTCGGCTAGTTGGCCTTCGGGGTCGGCCGAGGCTTCCAGTTGACGGCGACGTTCGCGGGCCTGGTCTAGAAGGTCCCTGAGGCCCTCAATGCGGTCGCCGTCGGGCGTTTCGAGACCCTCGTAGGCCAGACGGTCCAGCACGGAGTCCAGGTCGCCGTACTCCAGCAGTTCGTCCAGGACGTACTCCAGCAAGTCCTCGGCCGCGAGGTCTTCGAAATCGTCCCCGTCACCGGGGCGCCGGAATCCGTACCGAACTGCCATTTAGCGATTCCGTGACCGGTAGAGCGCACGCGCACCCGAGGCATCTTTGGCGAGCCGCTTAGTGAGGTGCAGTCCCTCCAGGATGAATTCGAGGGCCGCGGCCATCTCGGCCGGACCGGCGTCAGGGCCGGCAATGCGGCGAACTGGGGGCTCCAGCACGGGGATGTGGGCCAAGACGCTGAGGTAGTCCTGGGCCGGCAGGTCGTCACCGACGTGCACAATCACTTCTTCGGTGAAGGCCTCGACGATGGCGCCCGCTTCGGCCAACGCGACGTTTTCGGTAAAGCACTGACGGGTGGCGAGCGTGACGAGTCCGGCGATCAACAAGCTGGGGTCCGTGTCGTCCATCGAGTCAATTTCAATCTTGCCTTGCGTTGACTGCACCATGGCCGAGAGGTCGCTGACACGAGGCACCACGGTCTCTTCGTGGGTGCGCAATGAACGGCGCAGCGCGTTGGCAATGACTGTCTCGTAGTTGGCGATCGAAAGACGCACCGAGACACCCGAGTGTTGGTTCACGACGTGACTCCGACGAGCCACGTGACTCACGCGAGCCACGATGTCGTCGATGAACCACGGCACCACAATCTGCTTGGTCGTCGTTGGGAGGTGGGCCTCTTGGCGGACAATCGCAATTTCAGTGGCGATGTCGAGGGGGTAGTGGGTCCGGATCTGCGAACCGAACCGGTCCTTCAGCGGGGTAATGAGACGACCACGGTTGGTGTAGTCCTCGGGGTTAGCGGTGGCCACGACAACCATGTCGAGGTCGAGTCGCACGAGGTGGCCACGAATCTGAACGTCCCGCTCTTCCAGCACGTTCAACAGACCGACCTGGATGCGCTCCGAAAGGTCGGGGAGTTCATTGATGGCAAAGATGCCTCGGTTGGACTTGGGCACGAGGCCGAAGGAGAGGGCCCGCTCGTCATCGAGGTAGAGACCGGAGGCCACTTTGATGGGGTCGATCTCACCAATGAGGTCGGCCATGGACGTGTCGGGCGAAGCGAGCTTCTCGGCGAAACGACGTGAACGGTGGACCCACGCGACAGGCGTCTCATCACCGTGTTCGGCCACCAGCTCACGGGCGAAGATGGAAATCGGGTTGTAGGGGTCATCACGTACGTCCGAGCCGGCCACGATGGGGAGCCATTCGTCGAGCAGTTCGGTGAGGGAGCGAACAATTCGAGTCTTGGCCTGTCCGCGCTCGCCGAGCAGGATGATGTCGTGTCCGGCCAAGATTGCCGTCTCCACCTGCGGCAGAACCGTGTCCTCGTATCCCTGGACGCCGAGGGAAAGGGGTCGTCCGTCGGCGATAAAGGATTCGAGATTGGCGCGCATCTCTTCGTGGATGCTGCGAGAAACCCATCCGGAGGCCTTAAGGGCGCCCAACGTGGTCGCCAGATTGCTAGGGGTAACGAGAGAACTCATAGGGAAACTCTAGGGAGTCCCTGGGACCCGCGACTCAACACGGGGGTAGACGTGGCCGACCGATTCAAGAGAGGTGGAATCGGTCGGCGCGACCTGCCGAGTTCGGGTTCGAGTTGATCACCGACCCTCGGTACCAGCACCGTAGGGCGAGAAATTGGTCCACGCAAGGGCGCGGACTGTGAAGTACTGCACAAACATTGCCTACAATGAACATCGGTTGCTCTAAGCGACTTTTACCCCGATGTTTGAAGAGAGGAAAGCCGTGACGGCCGTAGAAAGCTCGACGCAGGTGGTACTGGGAGGAACGCGCGGAGGACCTGATGTGTCCACGTTGCGTCAAGACCGTTGGTGGCTCCAGCCAGTAATCACTGTTTCAATTTTGACTTCATTTGTGATTTACGCGACCTGGGCCGCCTTCCAAGGTGTGAACTACTTCGTCGGCGCCACCGGCGTCCACGAACTCATCAGCCCCTTCTACAGCCCCTGTCTTTCGACTTCGTGCGTTGAGGGTTCGAACAGCTTCGGCTTCGCCTTCAATGTGGGCAGTCTCTCCCCCGCTCTGATCATCTTGATTTTCCCCTTGGGTTTCCGGATGACCTGCTACTACTACCGCCGCAGCTACTACCGCGCCTTTTGGTGGAGCCCACCAGCCTGTGCCGTAGCTGACGCGCACACCAACTACTCCGGTGAGACCCGTTTCCCGCTCGTGATCCAAAACGCCCACCGTTACTTCTTCTACTTCGGTGTGGCTTTCAACGTGCTCCTGACCTACGACGCCATTCGCAGCTTCCACGTCATCGGCGGCGGCTGGGGTGTTTCGGTCGGTTCTCTGGTCCTGACCTTGAACGCCACGCTGCTCTGGCTCTACTCGCTCTCCTGTCACGCCTGCCGCCACATCTGTGGTGGTCAGGTCCGCAGCTTTAGCCAGCACCCCATCCGTCACAAGCTCTGGAAGCTTGCGACCCCTCTGAATGCCAAGCACATGAACTTCGCGTGGGCCTCACTCTTCGTCGTGGCTCTGACTGACGTCTACGTCCGACTCGTGTCCAGTGGCGCCATCCGCGACCTCGTTTTCTTCTAGGAGCTGACCAATGTCAACCAATACCCAAACTGAACACCACGAGTACGACGTACTGATCATCGGCGCCGGTGGCGCCGGTCTGCGTGCCGCCATTGAGGCCAAGCAGCGCGGACTCAAGGTCGGCATCATCACCAAGTCCCTCCTCGGTAAGGCCCATACGGTCATGGCCGAAGGTGGCATGGCTGCGGCCATGGGCAACGTCTACGAAGAGGACAACTGGATGGTCCACTTCCGCGACACCATGCGCGGTGGTAAGTACCTGAACAACTACCGCATGGCCGAACTGCACGCCAAGGAGTCACCAGACCGCGTTTGGGAGCTCGAGCAGTGGGGCGCGCTCTTTGACCGCACCAAGGACGGCAAGATCTTGCAGCGCGACTTCGGGGGTCACCGCTATGCCCGTTTGGCCCACGTCGGTGACCGCACCGGTTTGGAGCTCATCCGTACGCTGCAGCAGAAGGTTGTCTCGATGGGCACCGACGTGTTTATGGAGTGCAAGGTCCTTCGTCTCCTGCACGACCAGGACGGCAAGATTGCCGGCGCTGTTGCCTACTGGCGCGCTTCCGGTGAGTTCGTTACCTTCTCCGCCAAGGCCGTCGTTCTGGCCACCGGTGGTGTTGGTAAGTCTTGGAAGTTCACGTCGAACTCATGGGAGGGCACCGGTGACGGTCACGCCATGGCCATGTGGGCCGGCGCTGAACTCATCGACATGGAGTGCATCCAGTTCCACCCAACCGGCATGGTCTGGCCCCTCTCAGTGCGAGGCATTCTCGTAACCGAAGGTGTCCGTGGTGACGGTGGTGTACTTCGCAACTCCGAGGGCGAACGATTCATGTTCAACTACGTCGCTGACATGTTCCGCAGCGAAACGGCCGAATCTGAAGAAGAGGGTGACCGTTGGTACGAAGACCACGCCGCTGGTCGCCGTCCGCCAGAACTTCTGCCCCGTGACGAAGTGGCTCGCGCCATCAACACCGAAGTAAAGGCCGGCCGAGGATCACCCCACGGCGGTGTCTACCTGGACATTGCGTCGCGTCGTCCCGCCGAATTCATCCGTCGTCGCCTGCCCTCCATGTACCACCAGTTCATGGAACTCGCCGGCGTCGACATCACCCGCGAAGCCATGGAAATCGGGCCAACCTGTCACTACATCATGGGTGGCGTGAAGGTCGATGCCGACACCGCTGCGACGAAGGTCCCCGGACTTTTCGCTGCCGGTGAAGTCGCCGGTGGTATGCACGGAGCTAACCGTCTCGGTGGAAACTCACTGTCCGACCTCATCGTCTTTGGACGTCGCGCCGGCATGGGTGCCGCCGACTACATCGAAGGACTCCAGGGCAGCGCCACGCTGAACCAGGGTGAAGTCGATGCGGCCATCGCCGAAGCACTCGCTCCGTTTAACCGTGAGAATGGTGAGAACCCCTACGACATCCAGCGCGATCTACAGGAGATGATGCAGGCCAACGTCGGCATCATCCGTACGGGTTCCGAAGTTGAAGCGGCCATCGAGACGCTCGAGAACTTCACTGAGCGTGTGCAGAACATCGCCCTCAAGGGCGGCCGTCAGTACAACCCCGGTTGGAACTTGGCAACCGACCTCCCAAGCATGTTGACCGTCTCCAAGTGCACCGCTCGCGGTGCACGGGACCGTAAGGAGTCACGTGGTGGTCACACCCGTGAAGACTTCCCCGGTACCGACGAGCAACTCTCGAAGGTCAACATCGGTCACACCCTTGTCGGTAACGACTGGACTGCATCAATCAAGACGGAGCAGATCCCTCTGCTTCCTATCCCTGCTGAACTGAAGGCACTCCTCGAGGAGGGTAAATAATGAGCGACGTAACGATGCGCATCTGGCGCGGTGACTCCACCGGCGGCCAGTTTGAGAACTACACGTTGGAGCAGAACGAGGGTGAAGTCGTCCTCGACGTCATCCACCGCATTCAGGCCACCGAGGCACCCGACTTGGCGTGCCGTTGGAACTGCAAGGCCGGTAAGTGTGGATCATGTGCCGCTGAAATCAACGGCAAGCCCCGTTTGATGTGCATGACCCGTATGTCGGAAATGCCAGAGGGTCCCGTCACCGTCACCCCGATGAAGACGTTCCCCATCATTCGTGACCTCGTAACCGACGTCTCCTTCAACTACGCCCAGGCCGAGAAGGTGCCAGCTCTGCTGCCACCGCCAATGCCTGAAGGTGGTTACCGCATGTTCCAAGAGGACGTGGAGCGCAGCCAAGAGTTCCGTAAGTGCATCGAGTGCTTCATGTGTCAGGACGTCTGCCACGTCATCCGTGACCACGAAGACAACAAGCAGCACTACGCCGGTCCTCGTTTCTTCATTCGCTACGCCGAATTGGAAATGCACCCACTGGACACCAACGACCGTCGTGACTTGATCCGTGAAGACATGGGTCTCGGCTACTGCAACATCACCAAGTGCTGCACCGAGGTCTGCCCCGAGCACATCAAGATCACTGACAATGCCATCATCCCGTTGAAGGAGCGCGTCGTTGACGCGCACTACGACCCAGTGGCGTGGCTTGGTCGCAAGATCCGTCGCAAGACCAAGGTCTCGGCTCAAGACGCGGCCGTCCAGCCTGCCCCGTAGGTAACCGTGACCGAGTTTCTGAGTGCGGACTGGTTCCGCACCATCAACGAGGTCCTAGCGTCCCGCACTCTCGAGTCGAACGATTCCTGGCGAGTCGTCTTTGAATGGAACGACGGACCATCGTCGACGCCCCACGCCATGACGTTGAGTTGCCTCGGGGGCGTGGTCAGCATCGGCGTTGGTGACCACCTCGCCGCCGACGCCCTCGTCACACTCTCATTCAGTGATGCCAAGGCCCTGGCCGCCGGATCACTCGATGTGGCTGAAGCGCTCCGTGCCGGACGTTTCAAATTGCGGGGCGATTCAAAGGCGGTAGTCGAGATGGCCAACGCACTTCGGACGGCCTTCGGCGGAACTAGCGAGAGCCCGGCCCCTTAAGACTGCCGTTCTTGGCGGTCCACTTCGCGGGAAGTGAGCCCGGTGTGCCTGTCGTTCCGGCGGCCAACAGTCCCTTAAGGACGGTCTTGCCGAGTAGCACGCCGCGAATCGCCGCATTGCTGAGATTGGCATTCGTCAAGTTGGATGAGGCGAAATCGACTTTCGTGAGATTCGTGTGGATGAATACAGCGTTAACCGCGGTGGCGTGCGTGAAGTCCAGCTCCGTGAGATTCGCGTGCGTGAAGTTGGCCTGAGTCGCATTCGCGTACGAGGCGCTGGCCTTGTAGAGCGAGGCTTGGGTGAGATCGGTCCCAATCAGAGTGGCGTGAAACAGTGATGCTCCATTGAGATTCGCGCTCGTGAGGTTGACGCCATTGAAGTTTGAGTACCGCAACGAGGCGCCAGTGAGATTGGCCCCCTGGAGAGAGACGCCCACAAATGAGGTGTAGGCCAGGCGAGCCGACCGCAGCACGGCCCCGGGTCCCACGACATAGCCGTGTAGAACGCCCCACAGGCGGGGTACGGCCGCTGGCGTGCCAATCACCGATCCGGAGGTCACGCCGGCCAGAGAGGCGCCCGTAAGGGTGGCTGAATTGAGATTGCTTCCAGTGAGGGTGGCGCCTCGGAGATTTACTCCTGTCAGGTTCGCTCCCGTGAGGTTGGCTCGGGTCAGATTCGCCGTTTTTAGTGAGGCTGTGGTGAGATCGGCCCCCGAGAGATCGGCGCCTACCAAGAGGGCATCGGGGCCGACGAGATAGCCGGATGCGAGCAGCCACCCGGTCGGGAGTCGAACCGTGGAACCCACGATGCCACCCGTCGTCACGCCGGCCAATGTGGCGCTGCGCAGACTGACACCCGTGACATCAATGCCGCGGAGATCAACGCCCGTCAGGTTGGCCTTAGGACCGAGCAGAACGCCTTTCGAGACGGCCCAGAGTGGGGGTAGGGCCGAAGGGATCCCAACGATGCCCCGACTAATCACCCCGTCGAGCTTGGCTCCGGCGAGATTGGCACCGGTCAAGTTGGTTCCAATCAGGATGGCGCTCGTGAGATCGGCATTCGAAAGATTGGTCCCCGTCAGGTTGGTGCTCGTGAGATTGAAACCGGGCAACGTCAGACCCGACCATGAGCAGTTCTTATAGACCCCACCCGCTTTCGGGAGCTGCTGACATGGCGGCAGGGTCGTGGTGGTGGCTTTCGCTCCAGCGACACTCGGCATGAGCAGGGCTGCCGCCATGCCCGATGTGAGAAGAATCCGCCGAAGTCGCATGGTGCAACCTTAGTAAGTCGTTAACCACCTCTGGGGGTCGCGGACCGCGTTTCGTCTCAGGACGTGACGGCAGAATTACTGCACGTAGACAGCAAAAGGCCCCGCGAGGAAGACTCGCGGGGCCCTGCCAAAACGATGGCTTAGATCAAGCCGAGGGCCTGAACTTCGTCGCGCTCGCCAATCAATTCGTCAGTGGTGACCTTGATTTTCTCAGCGGCGAATTCGTTGATGTCAAAGCCTTCCTTGACCTTCCAGTCGCCCTTGCCGTCAGCGACGATAGGGAAACCGAACGTCAAGCCAGCGGGCACGCCGTACTCGCCGTTGGAAGTAACGGCCACCGAAACGCAGTCGTCCGCGGCCGTCGGGAAGACGAGGTCGTGGACGGTGTCAATCGCCGCGTTCGCAGCCGAAGCGGCCGAGCTCGCACCACGGGCCTCAATGATGGCCGCACCACGCTTTTGTACGGTCGAGATGAAGTCCGTCTGGAGCCACGCGTGGTCACTGATGGCCGTAGTCGCGGCAGCGCCGGCCACAGTGGCGTTGTAGAAGTCGGGGTACTGCGTCGCCGAGTGGTTGCCCCAGATGGCGAGGTTCTTCACGGCTTCGACGGGTGCGCCGGCCTTCTTGGCAATCTGCGTCTCGGCGCGGTTCTGGTCGAGGCGGGTCATCGCGAACCAGCGGTCGGCGGGAACTTCAGGCGCGTTGGAACGAGCGATCAAGCAGTTGGTGTTGCAAGGGTTTCCGACAACCAGCACGCGAACGTCGCTAGCGGCGTTGGCGGCAATGGCACGACCCTGGGGCTTGAAGATGCCACCGTTGACGTTCAACAGGTCACCGCGCTCCATGCCGGCCTTGCGGGGAATCGAACCAACGAGCAAGGCCCAGTTGGTGCCGTCGAAGGCGTGGTTGAGGTCACTGGTGGCCTCAATGCCGGCGAGCAGTGGGAAGGCGCAGTCGTCGAGTTCCATGACGACGCCTTCGAGCGACTTCATAGCGGGCTCGATTTCGAGCAGACGCAGGACGACCGGCTGGTCGGGTCCAAAGAGGGCGCCGGAGGCAATGCGGAACAATAGCTGGTAGCCGATTTGGCCCGCAGCGCCGGTAACGGTGACGTGCTTGGGGGTGGTCATGTTCTCTCCTTGTGAGATCCATTCGTGGGCGTCACCGCCACAAATGGGGTGAAAGCCTCAGAGGACACTTTAGTTCCGTCGACGTCCCGCTCGACTCGACGCATGGGCCTCAGAAACAGCGGTCCTGGCGTTCTAATAAGGGAGTGCGTCCGGGTCGCAATTTTCGAAATCTGGCTGAGGTTGGTACTCAAAGCGGACAGCTCGGATAGTTGTTCGACCTTCCGAGAGCGCTTTGGCCACCCGATGCATACCATCCATTACTCGTCCATCAATATTCAAAATTATTGGATAGCTCAGATCTGCTTCCATCATCAAACTGAAATGCTCAGCAAAATCACGAACAGTTGGCGCGTCATCGCTGCCGATACTCCAGTACGGCAAATCAATTTCCTTAATTTCTGAAATCGCAATTTCAGCTACTGGAAAACTGGAGCTCAATACAATAAGCCGGTCAACATCCCAGGCATCAAGGCCCTCGACGCCTGGCCAGAAGTTATATTGCTTGCGCATAGTGGAAAGTCTTTCATGCGGCCATAGTGCGGTTCACCTGACGTAGATGGTAGCCACACATGGGGAAAATTGCACCGACGTTGGCGACTGTCAAACCATTAATTGAAGAGCTGGGAGTGGATTTCCTGTGTCGCTGTCGATCGATTCAATGTGTAGAAGTGGAGCCCTGGGGCACCACCATCAAGAAGTTCTCGGCAGAGCTCAGTGGCGGCGCGAATTCCTTCGGCCCGAACGGCGGGTCCGCCCCCTTGCTCGTGGGCGCGCTCGAGGCGCTCGACGAGCCAGATGGGCACGGCCGCGCCCATGTCGGCCATACGAGCGACTCCACTCAAGGTGGTTACGGGCATGATGCCTGGCAACACCGGTTTGGTCACGCCGAGTGAGCCCAATTCATTTACCAGGCGCCGCCACTCTTCAAAATCAAAGAAGAACTGCGTGACGGCAAAATCTGCTTCACGCAGTTTGACGGCGAGGTGTTTGCGGTCACTGACGAGATCATCGGAACGAGGGTGGCCCAGTGGATGAGCGGCTACGCCAATGGAGAATGATCCAACTTCGCGGGCCAGCTCGACGAGCTCGAGGGCGTGCGTGAACTCACCGCCCTGAAGGGCCGGGTCGTCGGGGATGTCGCCACCGAGCGCCATGATGTTTTCAACGCCGCCATCCACGTAGTTCTGCAGAATCTCGCGCATCTCGGCGCGGTTGTGGCCCACGCAGATGAGGTGGGCCATCGCGGTGATGTGACCTTCGGTCTCGATGGAGTGCACAAGGTCAAAGGTCCGTTGCCGCGACTCACGGCCCCCGCGGTAGGTGACCGAGACAAAGGAAGGGTCAAGCGAGCGGAGTTCGCGAATGGTGTCGGCTAAGACGGCCGCCTCTTCATCGTTCTTAGGTGGAAAGAACTCGAAGGAGCGTGTGGCGCCCGCTGCGAGCAGCTGATCGATGCGCACGGCTTACTGGGCTCGACCGAAGTCGTCCTCGAGGCGAACGATGTCATCTTCACCAAAGTACGTTCCGTGCTGGACTTCGACGAAGACGACCTGCGACTCAGTGCGGTTCTCACAACGGTGAGCGGTGCCGACGGGAATATCAATTGAGTGTCCGGGTCCCACCTGGTGCTCAGTCCCGTTCAAGATAACCGTGGCCGTACCGGACACCACAAACCAGTGCTCGGAGCGCTTGGCGTGCTGCTGGTAGCTGAGGCGCTTGCCCGGTTCGACAACAATGCGCTTGACCTTGTGGTCGGGGGCAGCGTCGTCCAAGACGACGTACATCCCCCACGGGCGTACGTCATACTCACGTCCGAGTTCATCACGAGTGGTCATCGAATCTTCTCCGCGGCTAGAACTGCGTTGCGTAAAAGCATGGCACGCGTCATCGGTCCTACGCCACCAATTCGTGGAGTAATCCAACCGGCCACGTCGGCTACGTCTTCGGCCACGTCGCTCATGAGGCGCTTGCCAACCCAACTGGTTCCGGCGCCCACCACGGCCGCCCCGGGCTTAACCATGTCCTTGGTTACTAAACCGGCCACGCCGGCCGCGGCGATAATCACATCGGCCTGACGAGTCAGGTGCCCCATGTCCTCAACGCCCGTGTGCAGAACAGTCACAGCCGCGTTGCAGCCCGGGCGACGCATGGCGAGGAGCAGTGCGAGGGGACGACCGATAGTCAGTCCTCGTCCGATCACGACCACGTGCTGGCCCTCGACGGGCACTTTGTGGGCCGCGAGGAGTTCCACGATCCCGGCCGGGGTGCAGGGCAAGGGACCCGGTGCGCCCATGACGAGTCGTCCCAGATTGGTCGGGTGTAGTCCGTCGACATCTTTCTCAGGATTAATGCGCAACAGAATCTGCTCTTCGTTGATGCCGTTCGGTAACGGCAGTTGCACGAGGATCGAATGAATAGACGGGTCGGCATTCATCTCATCGACGAGTGCTTCCACGTCGGCCTGCGTGGCGTCGTTGCCGAGCTGGGCGTGATGGGAACGAATACCAACCTCTTCACAGTCGGCGTGCTTCATGGCCACGTACTTGGCACTCGGACCGTCATCACCAACGAGAATGGTTCCCAGCCCGGCCGGGCGACCGGCGGCGACCAGGCGCGAGGCGCGGTCGGCCAGTTCCATCTTCATTCGTGCGGCGACACGTTCTCCGTCAAGTAGTTCGGCCATGGTTGCTCCTTAGTGGCGGAAGTGGCGCTCGCCGGTCATCATCATCACGATGCCAGCCGCGTCCGCCGCGTCGATAACTTCTTGGTCGCGCACCGAACCACCGGGCTGCACCACGGCCGTAACGCCGGCCGAGGTCAGTGTGTCCAGTCCATCGGCAAAGGGGAAGAAGGCATCAGAGGATGCGGCTCCGCCAATCGCCAGGTCTCCGGCCTTCTGCGTGGCAATACCGGCGGCCACCACGCGGGACTGCTGGCCGGCACCGACGCCGACGGCCACACCGTCGCGAGCGATGACGATTGCGTTCGAGGTGGTGCGAGCACAGACGCGCCAAGCAATCTGGAGGTCGCGAAGTTCTTCGGCCGTGGGCTGACGCTTGGTGACACAGCGCCAGTCGGTCACAGGAACTACCAGTTCATCGGCGTTCTGTACGAGCGCCGTGTTACCGAAGGTACGAATCGAAAGGCCAAGCGCCTCGGGGGCCGGTGCACTCAAGAGACGGGTGGCCTTGCGACGCGCAACCAGTGTGGCAATGGCTTCGGGGGTCATGGAAGCCGCGATGATGACGTCCGCCTGGGGGCCGGCCGCAATAGTTTCAGCGAGTTCCTGGTCGAGCTCTCCCCCGACGGCGACGATGCCGCCAAAGGCACTCTGCGGGTCGGCGGCGAGAGCTTTAGTGAAGGCGTCCACGAAGGACGTGCCGATGGAGGCACCCGAAGCATTGGCGTGCTTAATGATTGCCACGGCGGGAGCACCATTGGCGTCGGCCGAGAGTTCGTGGACCAAGCGCCACGCGGCGTCGGCGTCAAAGAGGTTGAGGTAGCTAAGTGCGGTGCCGGCGTGCTTTTCTACGCCGTCCCACCACGTCGTGGTGCCGTGGAGTCGGTAGCGGGCACCAATCTGGTGAGGGTTCTCGCCGTAGCGAACAACGTCGGCGCGATCGAGCGAGAGGTGCAGAGTTGGTGGGACGACCGCGTCGGTGGCGTTGGGTGCTTCGCCGATGACGCCACCTTGATCGAACCAACTCACAATCGCCGCGTCGTAGGCCGCGGTGTGAGCGAAGGCGTCACGGGCCAGTTGATGGCGGGTCGCGTCGGCGAGCGTGCCGCTGGTCTTCAACTCGGCCAACACCGTGTCGTACTGCGCCGGATTCGTAACGATGCCAACGTGCTGATGATTCTTAGCGGAGGCGCGAACCATCGTGGGGCCACCGATGTCGATCAGTTCAACGGAGGGGTCCATGTGAAAGGGGTAGAGATTGCAAACGACCAAGTCGATGGCCGTGATGCCATTGGCCTCGAGATCTGCGAGGTGGCTTGACTTGCTGCGATCGGCCAGGATGCCCCCGTGAATCTTGGGGTGGAGAGTCTTTACACGGCCGTCGAGCATCTCGGGTGACTGGGTCACCTCTTCGACCTTCTGGTGGGCGATACCGGCCTCGGAGAGGGCCGTAGAGGTGCCTCCAGAGGCGATGAGCTCGATGTTCAGGGCTTCGAGGCCGCGGGCGAACTCCAGTAGTCCGGTCTTATCCCAGACACTCAGTAGAGCTCGCATTTCGTGGCCTCACTTTCGGAGAATTCCCCAAGAACTGCCATCAGCCTACTAATCGACCGGCGCCGGCCTTTCAGATGCGCCCTGACGCTAAAGCGAGACGCTGTGAGGAGCGTGACCAGACTCCATGGCCACGAGAACGGCACGAATTACTTCGGGGTAGACCACTCGTTCAGTCTGCTTGATTCGTTCCTGCAGTGACTCTTCGGAGTCACTGGCTTCGACGGCCACGGCTCGCTGCGCGAGGATGGGGCCCTCGTCCAATTCCTCAGTGGCGATATGGACCGTGCAGCCCGTTACCGAGACTCCCGCGGCCAGTGCGTCACGCACGGCGTGCCAGCCCTTGAAGTCCGGCAGCAGCGAGGGATGGGTGTTGAGCACAACGCCAGGGAAGGCCTCGTGAAAGGCACCCGAAGTAATGGTCCCAAAGCCGGCCATCGCGATGAGACTGACGTCGTGGTGGCGCAGCGTTTCGACTACGGCGAGCGAGTACGTCTCGCGATCAAACGAAGCGGTGAATCCACCGAACTCCGCGCGATTGACTAAAGCGGCGGGAATCCCCGCCGCTTTAGCTAGTTCGAGTCCGCGACACGGCCTATCGGCCAGTACCACGTCGACGTGAATGCCGTCGGCCAGAATCGACTCGAGAATCGTGCCTGATCCAGAGACCAAGACGGCGAGTCGGGGGCTGGCCACGCGCTTAGAGCGCTCGGACGATTTCGACCATCTTTTCGCCGGCCTCAGTGGGGTTCTGACAGACGTGAACGCCAGCTTCGCGCAGCGCGTCCATCTTGGCCTGAGCCGTTCCCTTGGAGCCCGAGATGATGGCACCAGCGTGACCCATCTTGCGTCCAGGAGGGGCGGTGACACCAGCGATGTACGAAACGACAGGCTTGGTCATGTTGGCCTTGATCCACTCGGCCGCGTTCTCTTCTTCGCTTCCGCCGATTTCACCGATCATCATGACGGCCTTAGTTTCGGGGTCGTCGTTGAAGGCCTTGAGGCAGTCAATGAAGTTGGTGCCGGGGACGGGGTCGCCACCGATACCGACGCACGTCGTCTGACCGATGCCCTGCTGGCTCAACTCGTGAAGCGCCTGGTAGGTCAAGGTGCCGGAACGCGACACGATGCCGACGGGACCGCCGGGCAGTGCAATGTCACCGGAGGTAATGCCGATGTTGCACTTTCCGGGGCTGATGATGCCGGGGCAGTTTGGGCCGAGCAGGCGGACGTTGGGGAACTCCTGCTTCAGGCGGTTGTAAGTCACGGCCTCGTCCTGGGCGGGAATGCCTTCAGTGATGCACACGATGAAGGTGATGCCACCTTCGGCGGCCTCCATGATGGCCGCTGCGGCGAACTTCGGTGGAACTGAAACGAAGGATGCGGTGGCGCCAGTGGCGTCAACGGCTTCCTTGACCGAGTTAAAGACGGGGATACCGTCGACGTCGGTGCCACCCTTGCCGGGCGTTACGCCGCCGACGACCTTGGTGCCGTAGTCGCGGTTACGCAGGCCGTGGAAACGACCTTGACCACCGGTGAGACCCTGGACAATGACTTTGGTGTTTTCGTCTACAAAAATGCTCATGGTTCTTCCTTAGGCGTTTGCCAAGCCAACGGCCTTGCGGGCAGCGTCGAGCATGGTCGGTTCGGTGATCAACTTGTCGTTCAGGTGGGGCAGCAAAATGGCGCGGCCCTCAACGGCGTTCGTGCCGTCGAGGCGCAACACGATGGGTGAGTTGATAGTCACCTTCTCGAGCGCGCCGAGGACACCCTTGGCTACTTCATCAACGCGGGTGATACCGCCGAAGATGTTGACGAAAATGGCCTTGACCTTCGGGTCGGCATTGATGACTTCGAGAGCCGCTGCCATGACGTCAGCATTGGCGCCACCACCGATGTCGAGGAAGTTAGCGGCGGTGCCGCCAACCTGGTTGACAACGTCGAGGGTGCTCATGGCCAGACCGGCGCCATTGGCAATGATGCCGACGGTGCCGTCAAGACCGATGTAGTTGAGGCCCTTTTCCTTGGCCATCTTTTCGCGGGGGTCTTCGGTCTCATTGACGCGGAAGGCCTCCCACTCGGGGTGACGGTAGGAAGCGTTCTCGTCCAAGGTGACCTTGGCGTCGAGGGCGTGCACGTTGCCCTGGGGCGTCAAGATCAACGGATTGATCTCGGCGAGGTCGCAGTCACCTTCGGTGTAGCAACGGTAGAGCTTGATGAGCAGCTCGGCGGCCTGAGCTTGAGCCTCTTCGTCGAGCTTGGCGTCCTTCACCCACTGCTGGGCCGTGGCGAGGTCGAGACCCTTGATGGGGTCAATCGAGAGCAGTGCAATCGCGGTGGGGTCCTCTTCGGCCACCACTTCAATCTCCACACCACCCTGGGCACTCAGCATGCCGAGGTGCTTCTTGTTGGGACGATCCAACGTGAAGGAGGCGTAGTACTCCTTCTTGATGTCGCTCGAGCGCTCAATCCAAATGATGTGAACGATGTGACCCTTGATGTCCATGCCCAAGATGTTGGTGGCGTGCTTGCGGACTTCTTCGGCGTTGTCGGCGAGCTGGATACCACCGGCCTTGCCACGTCCACCGACCTTGACCTGAGCCTTGACGACGACGGGGTAACCAATGCGATCGGCAATGGCGACGGCCTCGTCGACCGAGTCAGTGGCGTCACCTGGTGAAACAGGGATGTCGTAACGAGCAAAGTACTGCTTGCCCTGGTATTCGAAGAGGTCCATGACTTCTCACTTTCGGCGTTGGTACGCCACTCAGCCGCTTACGCGGGCTCTCGTTCGTCTAATGCGCTCTCTAGCCATGTGCCGATCTCACCAAGTGGCGAACCGGGGGTAAAGACTCGTGCGACACCGGCGGCCTCAAGGGGGGCGATGTCGTCTTCAGGAATGATGCCGCCAACGACAACCAGGACGTCTTCACGGCCGGCAGCGCGGAGCTGTTCGATAACGCGGGGCACGAGCACCAAGTGGGCGCCCGACAAGAGGGAGAGCCCTAAGGCGTCAGCGTCCTCTTGAATAACGGCCTGGACTACTTGGTCGGCCGTCTGGTGCAGGCCGGTGTAGACGACTTCGAATCCGGCGTCACGAAGGGTACGGGCAATGACCTTGGCCCCTCGGTCGTGG
Source organism: Acidimicrobiaceae bacterium (assembly GCA_947372925.1). Taxonomy (GTDB): domain Bacteria; phylum Actinomycetota; class Acidimicrobiia; order Acidimicrobiales; family RAAP-2; genus RAAP-2. Next base: position 22,938 of record CANBVQ010000003.1, on the reverse strand, counting down.
CCATCAAGACCTGGCTTCGCTACTACTACCCGATACGTCCGCTTCATCGGTTTAAGAGCATAGGTGCCTTTGGACCCCCCACCCTTCAGCCGTTCGAATAAGGGCCAGGGGTGTGGTTCCTAGAATGGGCCTGATAGAGATTCCCGTTCTATCAGGACATTCATGAAGATTCTCATCCTCTCCCCCTTCCCGCCACCGACGGACGGTATTGCGAACCATTCGCGGAACATCGCCACGGAACTTCGTGCACAGGGACATGAGGTCCATATCCTCAGCCCCGGTCGGGGTTCCGGCACACCAGAGGTCACCCGGGGGCTCACGTGGCGGGTCCGACGACGCGATATCGAACTACTCGAGTGGAGCGACGCCATCTTCTGTCAGTTCGCAATCAGCGCGCTCCGGGCCGGTGTCACCGGGGCCAACGGACTGATGGCTCGCGCGCGCCAGATGAATAAGCCCGTCCTTGTGGCTATGCACGAACCGGGTCGCGAACCGCATCTACTCGGACGACTCTCCTGGCACCTCTACCATCGAGCACTCCTCAGCGCATCTACGGCCGTCGTCTTTTCGTTGGCCGCCGAAGAGATTCTCCAAACGGCATCCTTTCGGCCGCCGGGACTGCCGATCCTTCGAACGATTCACGGCGTCGTCATTGAGGCCATGCCCTCCGTAGAAGAAATTCAACGAGTTGGTGCCAAGTACGGCGTCGACGAACGAACGGCACTGCAGCTGGGGTTCATTCATCCCGATAAGGGCACCGAATCACTTATCGCGGCACACGGTGAAGGTTTTTCCGTCGCCGTGGCCGGCACGGTGCGCGAACGCCGAGGCTTCTTTCGTCTGATGGGCATGGCCGACACTCGCTACGCCCAACGGCTTCACGCCCTCGACAGTGAGTTGGGGGCGCGAGTCAACTGGTGCGGCTTTGTCCCGGGCAGTGAGATGCGGGCCCTCGTGGCAGCGGCCGGCGTCATTGTCCTTCCCTACCGGTCCTCAGCCCAGAGTGGGATTGTGGCCATGGCCCAGTCAGTCGGCGCGCCCATCGTTGCTTCCGCAGCACTCGAGAAGCAACTCGAAGGCGGTGCCCGCATTGTTGATGCGACGAACACTGCAGCCTTGCGGAGTGCCATTCTCGAGGTACTCAACGACCAGGCGCTCCGTCACGACCTAATGATGGGGACCAAAAGCATCGGCGAACGGCACGGCTTCGAGAGGCTCGTGCGAGATCTCAGCGAATTCATTCAGATAGCACCACCACATCCACCAGTTGAGAACTAGCGTTTACGCGTGCCGCAGCCCCGCAATCTCCTGACTGGTGTTGTTAGTGCCCTCCGGCCACGCCAGTGGGTCAAAAATGGTCTCGTCATCATTGCGCCCGCCGCCGCCGGACAGATAACGAGTGGCGCCACCTTGCGCCACACCGCCGAGGCCTTCGTGGCCTTCACCCTCGCGGCCAGTGGTCTCTACCTCATCAACGATCTGCGCGATCGAGCTGCCGATCGGCTCCACCCCACCAAAAAGTTCCGGGCCATTGCGGCCGGGGTCGTGCCACTCCCACTCGCTCTCGTCTTGGCCGCCACGCTCCTGCTGGGAGCGTTGGCCATCTCCTGGTACGCCGGCGCATCGGGTCACGACCTCTTCTATGTCGTGGCGACCTACATCACACTCACGATGGCCTACTCCATGGCCCTCAAGCGCCAGCCCGTGATTGAGTTCGCCATCGTGGCCAGTGGTTTCTTCCTCCGAGCGCTCGGTGGAGCGGTAGTGAGCGATCTCTACGTATCGAGTTGGTTCCTCGCCGTGACGGCCTTCGCCGCGCTCTTCTTGGTCATCGGTAAGCGGACGGCCGAACTCAAGGAACTGGGTAATAACGCTGGGGCCCACCGAGCCGTCCTCGCGGAGTACAGCCCCGAATTTCTTCGATCGGCTCTCACGCTCGTCGCTTCGGTCGTCGTGACGACCTACTGCCTATGGGCCTTTGACGTTTCCCCTACCGGTCTTTCAAACGTCCATCACCGCGTCGTGCTGATTCGCTTGACCGCGGTGCCGGTCGTGGTGGCCATCTTGCACATTCTGCGACGACTCGAACGAGGCGACGGCGGTGCGCCTGAAGATCTCGTCTTTAGCGACCATACGTTGCTAGTCCTCGGACTCTCGTGGGCCGTGCTCTTCGTCTTGGGTATCCACGCGTGAGTCGAGAAAAGCTCTACGGCTGGGGCCGTACAGCCCCGAGTGTGGCCGACGTCCTCGAGCCCACTGCCGAGGAAGTCACCGGGCTCCTGCGCACCTCGACCCACGTTCTCTCTCGAGGTCTCGGTCGAAGCTACGGCGACGCGGCGCAGTTGGCCGGCGGATTAGTTCTTCGTAACAGCGCCATGACCGTGATGGACGAGATTGCGCCGGACGGTTCAGTCTGGGTCGATGCAGGCGTGACGATTGACGACGTGATTCGCGTCGGCCTCCCCCTGGGTTGGTTCGTACCCGTGACGCCCGGAACCCGGCAGGTCAGTATCGGTGGCGCCATCGCCGCTGACGTTCACGGCAAGAACCATCACGTTGATGGATCCTTCGGCCACCACGTACGTTCTCTCGTGTTGGCTACACCGACCGGCACCATTACGTGTGGACCGACGGAACGGGCCGAGCTCTTCTGGGCCACCGTTGGTGGCATGGGTCTAACGGGCGTCGTGCTGCGCGCCCAGATCCAACTCTTGGCCGTTACCAGTGACAAAGTCGTTGTCGATACCACGCGCTTTGCCAATCTCGAGGCCGTGATGCACGAGATGCAGACGGGAGACCATCGATACCGGTACTCCGTGGCGTGGGTGGACTGCATGACGACCGGTTCCGCGATGGGGCGCGCGATTTTGACTCGTGGCGATCACGCCGAGGGCACGGGCGAACGACACTCTCCCCGCGACGCCAAGATTGGTGTCCCCTTCTCAGCACCGAGCGGCCTCCTCAATAGCCTCTCCATTCGGGCCTTTAACGAGCTCTGGTTTCGCATGGCGCCCAAACAGCGTCTGGGCGAAGAGCAGAGCATTGGAGCCTTCTTTCATCCCCTCGATGGCGTACGCGACTGGAATCGCCTCTACGGACGGCGCGGTTTTGTTCAGTATCAGTTCGCGGTACCCGATTCGGCCAGCGAGACCGTCGTTGAGGCCATCAAGTTGCTCGCTGAATCACGGGTTCCTAGCTTCCTTGCGGTCTTGAAGCGATTTGGTGCCGGCACTCCGGGTCCACTGTCATTTCCGATGCCCGGGTGGACACTCGCTCTGGATCTGCCCGTCGGCCCGGCAGCCCTGCCGGGGGTACTTGACCAACTCGACACGCTGGTCTTGGCAGCCGGTGGTCGTGTCTACCTGGCCAAGGATGCGCGCCTAGATCCGGCCACGTTCCGCGCGATGTATCCACGCTTTGAAGAGCTGTTGCACATCAAGCACCAGATTGACCCCACAACCGTCATCACCAGCGATCTCGCTCGCCGGCTTGAACTAATTCGAAAGTAGGCACCATGGAAAATGCATTTGGACAACCCCAAACCGTCGTCGTTCTCGGCGGCAGTTCCGACATCGCTCGGGAAGTCACCAAGAAACTCTGCGCCGCACGCGCGCGCACCGTGGTCTTGGCCGGACGTAATGAGTCCCTCCTTCAGGAGGCGGCCGAGGAAGCCACCCATGCAGGCGCCACCGCCACGCACCTGGTGACCTTCGATGCGCAAGACGTGACATCGGCCGAGTCGGCCGTCGCTGCGTCGTTCGCCGCAGTTGGGGCACCCGTTGACCTCGTCATCATCGCCGTAGGGCTCCTCGGAGAGCAGCTGCTCGACGAGAACGACCCCGCCGCAGCCGCCCGCATGTCCATCGTCAACTACGCCTGGCCGGTCACCGCACTCGCGGCGTTGCGCCAGCGTATGGTCGCCCAGGGATCGGGACGCATCGTGGTTATTAGCTCGGTGGCCGGGATTCGCGTTCGTCGTGGCTCCTACCTCTACAGCGGTGCCAAGGCCGGCCTCGATCGACTTTGTGAAGGTTTGGCCGATTCGCTCATCGGGACCGGCGTCACGTTGCAGATTGTCCGTCCCGGTTTCGTACACACCAAGATGACCACCGGTCTCAAGCCGGCGCCGTTTTCGGTCGACGCCGAGCGGGTCGCGAAGGACATCGTGAGCGGTCTCGGTACGCCCGCGCTCGTTATTTACTCGCCGAGCATCATGAAGTGGCTCTTTGCGATACTTCGCCACCTACCCGCACCCCTCTGGCGCAAGATCAACGAAGAGCGCTAGGGCTTCGTGGTGGTGGTCACCGAAGTTTCGGAGGGCCGCAGGGAAACGGTAAAGAAGTCTCGGTTCCACCACGTCGTGAAGTAACGACTCGGTGGCCCCACCATCGTCGACACCAGACTCTTTCCGTGGCCACCGTTAATGGTGGTGCCGAGCGGCGCAGTAAAGATTGAATACTGCACCCAGTCGGTGTTGATGTCGAGTTCCATGGCCCGAACGGCACCGGCTCGAACCAGCACATCGGCCAGTGCACTAATCGTGAGTGCCGGTCCACCGGCGTAGACCAGCGCGCCGTTTTCGGTAACGCCCATACCACTGCGCCAGACGTCAAACTTGCCACCGAGCGTGGCGCCCCAACGCTTTGTGTTGGCCGAATCCAATCCGGCCACGGGCCGACTGTCGTCCACGATGAGGTCGAGATTCTGTCGGACTTCACGAACCGAGCTCGACATCTTGATGTCGCGCCCCCACTGCCCGACGGTCATCGTGCCGTCTTTGAAAATCACCACGGCGGCGCCGCCCTTACGCAGGGGAATCACTGTTTTGTCGTCGGTGTAGTACCCACCGTTGGCGTCTTGCATGCGAAAGCCCGCATTAAAGGCCGCCACCAAGTTGCCCGTGGTCTTCGGAAGAATCGGTGCGCTGTGTTTATAGGGTCCGCCACCGGGGATAAACGATCCCGAATAGAGGCGCGCTTCGAGCAGTGTGGGATCCATCCACGCCAGACCGACGACGTAGCTCGTATGGATGGCGTCGGGACGAATGAAGGCCTCGTAGATGGCGGGAATCCCGGATGCCGTCTTGCGCCCGACGGGGTGCCAGACACCCTCGCCCGCTTGTGGCGTCTTCGCCGGAGTCGCTACGGTGCTCGGCGCGGGGAGATGGCCGGTGCGGGGAATATCGACTGCGGTCGAACCCGATCCGAACTGATTGGACTCGGGAGTACCACCCGTCTTTGGTTTATTGATGGAGTAGTACCTCTGCTCGACCCACGTCACGGCCCAACCCATGCCGTGCTCTCGCCCCCACTCGGCACCGCGGGCCGAGAAGGAGACGCCGTACGACTGGTTCGTCAGCGCGACGGCCAAGGTCACTCCGAGATAGAGACCGTACGTCAACGTCATGAGCGCCAACCCAAAGACGATGCGGCGGCGTACGTAGACGTACCGGGGGTGACGAGGCGCTGCCTCCATGCGGGGTGGCTGAGTACTCATGCGAGAACGGCGACTGGTGGTAGTGCCCTCTTCTCGCATGGTGTAATCGTATTGACTTTTCGCCTAAAGACGCTTGAGGGGTGAAATGGAGAGCACCAGCTGCTTCTCGGACTGCCCCTCGTCAAAGCGGACGAAGGCCCGCGTTCGGTCACCTTCACCGGCCACACTCAAGACGGTGCCCGGTCCAAAGCGGTCGTGAACAATGCGGTCACCACTGCGGAGCCCCAGCTGTTCAGCCCCTGAACCTCGGGCTTCTTGGGGCGTCGCCGCCCCGAATGCTCGACCGGCGGTGAAGTCGCTCGAGCGACCTTCAAAGCCATAGTCCGTGTCGCTGAAGGTGCTGCGGCGCATGGGCTTAACCACCGAACACTCCTCACAGAGCTCCTCGGGCACTTCATTCCAGAATCGACTTGTGATGGCGTCCATGCGGCGGCCCCACATCGTGCGAGTCCAGGCGTGTGTCAACGAAAGGTGGCGCATCGCTCGCGTGATGCCGACGTAACAGAGGCGTCGCTCTTCTTCCAGCTCGGCTTGATCGACAAGTGCGCGCGAATGAGGGAACATGCCCTCTTCGAGACCCGTAATCACTACGGCAGGAAATTCCAGGCCCTTCGCCACGTGCATCGTCATGAGCGACACAGCACCCGCACTGGCGTCGAGTTGATCGCTCTCGGCGCTGAGCGCGAGTCGTTCAAGAAAATCCATCATCGTTTCGTACTCGGCCGCCGCGCTCGCCAGTTCTCCGAGGTTCTCAATGCGGCTCCGCGCCTCGTCACTGCCATCGGTAAGCAGTTCGTCGAGAATTCCGCTGTCACGGGCGATGGTTTGAATCATCTCGCCGGGGGGCAGGTCATTGGAGAGAGCACGGAGTTCGTCGAGCAGCGTGGCGAACTGTCGCACACCGGAGCCCGCCTTGCCCGCGACACCGGCCTCCTCAGAGAACCTCACCGCCTCCGAAAAGGAGATGTTGTGATCAGTGGCGTACGACTGCAATTTGGTTAGCGCAACCGCACCGACACCGCGTCGAGGTTCGTTGATGACGCGGCGCGATGCCACGTCATCACGGGGATTAACGAGGAGGCGGGCATAGGCCAGAACATCCTTTACTTCCTTACGGTCGTAGAAGCGAAGTCCCGAAATCACTCGGTACGGCACGCCGGCGCGGATGCACTGCTCTTCGAGTACACGACTCTGCGCGTTCGTCCGATAGAAGATTGCCATCTCGCGCCACTCGATGTCGTAGTCATTCCGGAACCGGCGCAGCTCGGAAATGACCCAGCGGCCCTCGTCGTACTCGTCCTCACCGGCGTAGCGGCGAATCTTGTCGCCCCGACCACGTTGCGTGAAGAGATTCTTCGGGATGCGTGATTCATTCCGGTCAATGACGGCGTTAGCGGCATCCAGGATGGTCTGCGTGGAGCGAAAGTTTTCTTCGAGCAGGACGGTGGTCGTGTCGGGGTGGTGCTGGGCGAACTGCAGAATGTTGCGGACGTCGGCCGCTCGGAATCGATAGATCGATTGGTCGGCATCGCCGACGACACAGATATTCCCATGGTGCTCGGCCAGAATTTCAACGAGCTTGTTCTGCACTCCGTTGGTGTCTTGAAACTCATCAACCAGGACGTGACGAAACTGACGCTGGTAACGCTGACGGACTTCGGCATCTTTTTGCAGCATGCGCACCGCGTTGAGCAGCAAATCATCGAAGTCCATCGCATTCGCCCGGCGCAAGGAGTCCTCGTAGCGTTGGTAGACCTTGGCCACCATCTCGCGCTTGGGATCGGCGTCAACCTCGAGGTAGGCATCAGGAGACTGCATGGCGTTCTTCGCCGCTGAAATCATGGCCAAGACCGATCGTGGCTTCGTCGCCTTCACGTCGATGCCGAAATCCTTCATGATCCGCTCGACTTCGCTGCGGCTCTCGTCGGAGTCGTAGATCGTGAAGCCCGGTTCAAAACCCAAGACGCCAGCGTTTGCTCGCAGCAGACGGAGGCAGGCGGAGTGGAAGGTTTGGACCCACATGCGTTCCGAACGACTACCCACCAGTTCGGCCACGCGACGTTTCATCTCGTCCGCCGCCTTATTAGTAAAAGTGATGGCGAGAATTTCCCAGGGCGCCACGCGGTCGACTTCCAAGAGGTACGCGACCCGGCGTGTTAAGACGCGGGTCTTACCGGAGCCGGCTCCCGCCACCACCAGCAGAGGACCCCCGGGATGCGTTACTGCTTGGCGTTGGGGCTCCGTGAGGTCTTCAGTGAGACGTGCGGCGTCAAGAAAGGGAGCCGGAGACTGGTCACCCCATAACTCCGCATCACCAAATGAGCCTTGACTCACTCCCACTCAATCGTGCCTGGTGGCTTACTCGTTACGTCCAACGCAACGCGATTCACTCCCGGTACTTCGCGGATAAGTCGATTCGAGATTGATTCGATGACGTCGTAGGGCAGACGGGCCCAGTCGGCCGTCATGGCGTCGTCGCTCGTAACGGCGCGAATGATGATTGGGTACGCGTACGTTCGGCCATCGCCCATAACGCCCACTGTACGGACCGCCGGTAACACGGCGAAGCTCTGCCACAGTTCGCGGTAGAGGCCGGCCTTGCGGATTTCATCTACCACGACATAGTCGGCAGCTCGAAGAATCTCGGCTCGCTCGCGGGTTACTTCGCCAATGATGCGAACGCCGAGCCCGGGACCGGGAAATGGTTGACGCCAGACGATTTCGCTGGGCAGGCCCAGATCTTCGCCGACCTTACGCACTTCATCTTTAAACAACGTACGTAGCGGTTCGATCAATTCGAAGGAAAGATCCTCGGGAAGACCACCGACGTTGTGGTGGCTCTTGATGTTGGCGGCGTGGCCCGAACCAGATTCGATGACGTCGGGATACAACGTTCCTTGGACCAAGAAGCGGGGCCCTTCGCCACCGGCGCCGAGTTCACGAGCGACGGCTTCGAACTCCCGGATGAAGAGTTCACCAATGATCTTGCGCTTGCGTTCGGGGTCCGTCACGCCGGCGAGGGCGTCGAAGAATCGGTCCTGGGCCTTAACGTGAATTAACTCGACACCGAACTGCTTAACGAACGTCTGCTCAATCTGTTCGCCCTCGTTCGCCCGCATCAGTCCGGTATCCACAAAGACGCACGTCAGCTGCTTGCCGATGGCTCGCGTCACCATGGCGGCCGCGACAGCCGAGTCAACGCCACCGGAGAGGGCGCACAGCACACGCTCGGAGCCGACCTTTTCGCGAATAATCGCCACCTGATCATCGATGATGTTGGTGTTTGTCCACGAGGCGGGCAGGGCCGCGAGGTGGTGGAGGAAGTTTTCGATGATGTCTTGCCCGAAGTCACAGTGCGCAACTTCAGGGTGATACTGCACGGCGTAGAAGCGGCGGTCGTTGTCCTCCATGGCGGCGACCGGGGCCAATGGCGTGGAGGCCGTAGCGACAAAACCTTCCGGTACTTGCGTGATGGCGTCACCGTGGCTCATCCAACTGTCTGATGCTTCGGGGACGGCCGCCAAGAGATTGCTGTCGCCCTGACGGGTGAGCGTCGTACGGCCGTACTCACCACCGCCGGTCGAGGTCACTACCCCACCGAGCTGTTGAGCCATGAGTTGGGCCCCATAACAGATACCGAGGATCGGAATTCCCAGTTCGTAGATGCCGGGATCGAGCGATGGGGCCGGTGTCTCGTAGACCGACTTGGGTCCACCGGACAAGATGATCGCACCTGGGGCGCGATTACGAACTTCTTCGGCGCTGATTGAGGCTGGCACAATCTCGGAAAAGACGTGAGCCTCTCGGACACGACGCGCAATCAGCTGCGCGTACTGCGCCCCGAAGTCAACAACAAGAACAGTTGAGCTCAATGGCCCATGCCAACGCCCTGCGAGCGCTGGAGCTGCTTTCCTTCAGTTTGCAGAGAGGGGGCGAGCATGATCTCGGCCTTTTGGAATTCCTTCAACGTCTCGTAGCCACAGGTAGCCATCGAAGTACGAAGGGCACCGAAGAGGTTCATGCGACCATCATTCTCCGTGGCGGGGCCGAGGAGAATTTCACGAAGCGATCCGCGAACTTCGGTGCGCACGCGCGCGCCGCGAGGCAGCGTGGGGTGGAACGTCGCCATGCCCCAGTGGAAACCACGGGCCGGTGCTTCGGTGGCACTAGACAGCGGCGATCCAATCATCACGGCATCAGCACCACAGGCAATGGCCTTAGCAACATCGCCACCCTTGCTCATTCCGCCGTCAGCGATGACGTGAACGTAGACGCCCGTTTCGTCAAGGTGACGCATACGAGCGCCAGCGACATCAGCGATAGCCGTCGCCTGGGGAACACCAATACCCAGAACACCTCGGGTGGTGCAGGCATTACCGGGGCCGACCCCAACCAGTACACCTACGGCACCGGTGCGCATCAAGTGCAAGGCCGCTTGGTAACTGGCGCAGCCACCGACGATGGTGGGGATTTCAAATTCACGAATGAAACTCTTGAGGTTGAGTGGCTCAACCGTCTTACTCACGTGCTCGGCCGAAACCACGGTGCCCTGAATAACCAAAATGTCCAACTCGGCATCGGCAATGGCCTTGGCCATCCAGTTCGTACGTTGTGGTGTGACTGAGGCCGAGGTCGTAACGCCGGCCGCCTTCATTTCACGAATGCGCTGGGTAACGAGCTCCAACTTGATGGGCTCGAGATACATCTGCTGCATACGGGCGGTGGCCCGGTCATTGTCGAGCTCACGGATTTCATCAAACAGCGGCATGGGGTCGTCGTATCGAGTCCATAGTCCTTCGAGATTCAAAACACCGAGCCCACCGAGCTTGCCGATTTCAATGGCGGTAGCGGGAGAAACAACACCGTCCATAGCGGAGGCGAGGAGAGGAAGTTCGAATTTGTACGCGTCGAGCTGCCAGGCAATGTCGACGTCTTCGGGGTCACGAGTTCGGCGTGAGGGCACAATCGCAATGTCGTCAAAACCGTACGCTTGACGTGCCGACTTGTAAATGCCGATCTCTACCTCAGCCACAATGACCTCCGTTGTAAACCGCCACCAGGGCGTCGCGGTGCCACCAATCTACCGGACGACCGGTGACCTCGGACCAGCCTTAGTGGTACATGCGGGCATATTCGGAGGAGTACACGACGCGATAGTTGTCGTCGAAGTACTTCTGCGGCGTCACGTAAATCGTGGTGTGGTGAGCGTTCTTGGTTTCCCCACGAGAACGGTGATCAATCAGGTTGACTTTGGATTCGTAGACGAATGCGCGCCAGTCCAAGATGTTGGGGGCGTAGGCGGAAAGAAGGTTGTACTTACCCGGGGCGTTCAGGAAGGCAATTTTCCCGTACTGGTCAGTCTGGACGAGATTGTTCTTAGGAATATGCGCCTGAGCCCACAGGGCCGCGTTGTACTCAGCCTCAGAAACAAAGAATCGCTCAGAAGACTCGCTCTGGCCGACAATGGATGATGGGGCGCCCCCACCGGTGAGGAATCGCGAGAGACCAAATACGTCAAACATCGCGATGGCCATAGCTGAGATCACGAGGGTGCCGGTGAGTTTGGGGCGCCACCGAATCGATCGCATAATCCCGACCGCCAAGGGAACGGAGAAGTAGAGGTTCGAGAGCAACGCTCCTCGTTCGGGGTTATAGAACTGAGCCAAGGTGCCCGAGAACCGGAAGAGAATGGCCCCGAAGAGGGCACCCACACCCAGGGCGAAGAGATCTTCTTCGGTGCTGTATCGCTCTGGCTCGCGTTTCCACAGATAAAGCAAGTAGGGGACTGACAGTGAGAGGGACACGTTCACGAGGTCCGACTTCAAGATGGTGATTTTTTCCCAGATGTTCGTCACGCCAGGCGCCAGACCCTTCAAGGTCGGCACCACAGTGTCCTGCAGAATGTGTGTGCGACCCTCCCGCAGAACTTCAAGCTGAGGGACCAGGATCTTCAACGAGGCCAAAATTTCACCCTGATATTGCTCTACCGGAACTTTCTTAATTCCGCTTGAAGCAGAAAGCGCAAGACCGGATGACACGATACGGTTCGACGGTTTGACCAGGGCATTGTTATCGGTAATTACTAAGTTCCAAACGACTGCCGCAATCAGCGTGCATATCACCGGGCCGAACGTAATAACCGTTTCTTTTCTATTTTTTCGCTTGAAGCCGGTCGCGATGAAAGTAGCCATCCACGCCACAAACAAGATCGAGGCTTGAAAGTAGGCCGTTGAATAGTGTGTAAACGAGAGGCTGACACCCATCACCATGAAGTAGAGGCGTTGATTTCGCGTCCCAATATTCTCACCCAAGACCACCACGATGCTCGTCAGGAGCACAAACGCGATGGCCTGACGACCCAAGGTCGCCATCTCCTGGGGATAGGCGATAGAACCAATGACGAGCAGACAGGAAGTTGCTGTTGCGGCACCATCGGTGGCGACTCGACGCACCGAGAGAAAAATACCGAGCGGCACCAACGCCAGAAGCGCCGTGAAGACTGCCTTGAAGATCCAGGTGAAGGCGACCCCGGTGAGCGAATGGAGCTGAACGGGAAATGAAGTCAATGAAAGCATCGCGGCGTAGGCCGAGTGATCGGGCGGAACGATCCAAATACCTCGATTGAAAGTTTGCATGCAGACACCGAACTCTTGCTGGATATCCCAGCCGTTGAGGTGTTCGGTGCGGAGTGAGTAGGACCACACCACTGCCAACGAGATTGAGTAGATCAGGGCCGAGATTGGGAAGCGAACGTCACGGCGCCAGGTGACAATCGAAGTAAAGACCACGAGTCCAATGATGACGGCGAGATTGATGACGGCAATGTCATTACCGTGTCCCCCATTAAGACGGAATGCACCAATTGCCGCGACTATGGGAAAGACCAAAAAGATCGAAGAGTAGTAAACGTGATACGGCTCGACACCCTCAAAGACGTACGAAACCGGGTCTCGCTTCACAATCGCACACGCGATGGTCAATACGAGAAGTAAAACGCCCCATATCCATAGCTGGGGAATTCGATCAAGGGGTCGATCGATGCCGACGTGTGGGCCGGCGAGCGAGACGAGATAGCCCATCACCATGATGAACGTCGTTCCGAATGCCACGGTCAAAATCACACGTGAAGAAATACTTTCCAGGCGAATTCTGAGCAGGGACGCAATGGCTGATCCCGGGAGCAGCAAGATAGTGACGAGCAGAAAAATCTGCCCGAAGGCATTTGACGAAGAGTGGCCGGCCACGGCGACAAAGGCGGCAACGAGAGCCCAAGCGACGCCTCGCGCCGAGCGAAGCATCTCCCTTAACCCCGCCATGACATCCCCTCCGGTGGTCCCACAGGGGCAATGCCCTCAAGCCCCCAGGAATACTGCAAATCTAGTCCGGTACTTATGGGCCAAAAAAAAGTGCTCATTAGAGGGTTTCTCTAAGTAAACCGGCGTAAAGAGCGGCTACGGAGTCCCAGCTCAAGTCCCGATGCTGCCCCCAGAACCGCTCTGTTATTAGATCTCCGCTGATGGTTGCGTCGAGCCAGAATTGCAATGCCCCGACCAGTGCCGCGACGTCGCCGGCCGGTATGACCGATCCCGTCAGGCCGTCGCTGACCAACTTCCGCGCTTCGTTGTCAAGGTGATTAGAGGTCACCACCGGTGTCCCGACCCCTAGGGCTTCCCCAACAGCGATGCCAAAGCCCTCCCGCTCCGATGGGAGGGAGACAACCGTGGCCCCCTTCATGAGACCAAGCACTTCCTCGTGATCGGCCACGTCTCCAAAAAATGTCACTCGATCGGCAATGCCGAGCTCTTCGCTTAGCGCTACCAATTGGTCGTGCTCGGGACCTGATCCAATGACACCGAGGGTCTCTCCGGGAATTTGGTGTAGGGCCCGAAGGGTGAGATCGACCCGTTTGTGAGTCATCAATCGGCCCACCGCCAGGATGGATGGTGAGAGTGGTGAGGCGGTGACCCGATTGAGCTCCTCTTGGTCGAGGGCATTGGGAACGATGTGAATTTTTCGTGCTGGTACGTTCATCTGACGCAGTCGAATGGCACTGCCCTCGGAAACGACCGCGATCGCCGATGGCAGTTTCGTTGCCATCCACTCAATGAAGGCGCCGATAAAACCGACGGGGCCGAGGTACTCGCGCCAGTAGTCACGACCCCACACTTCATGCCAGGTAACAACGAGAGGTACACGTCGAACACTTGCCACAATTCGGAGGGGGAAGAGTTGTAAGTACGGCATGTGGTCGGCCTCAATGACGTCGTACTTCTTCCAAAGCATCTTGAAGGTAGCCAGTGCAAACATCAGGGCTTGGCGGATTGAACGTCGTTCTCCGTGATACAGGGGATAATGACGACTAAGGGCGCTAAAGGTAACGGGTCCCGGTGGTGGCGCGTCGTCCCACCACTTCATGGTGAAGACCGTCACATCCAGATTTTCGCTGGGCCAGCGCGTAAAAAGTTGCTGGTAGCGAAGCTCTTTGCCACCTCGGTGCCACGGCAGTACGGCGTCAGAGACAACGGCGACCCGTACCGACGGCTTCTTCACGGCACTAGTTTTTTCCGCGGTTCTTACCCACGTTCTTGAGTTTGTTTTTAAGCTTGTCACCCGTGATATTTGTCAGATCCGTAGTTGACGTGGTCGTCGGTACGATTCGGATGTACGTCACTGGCACGTGGGGGTAGACCTGAAGTTCCACAAACTGTGGCAAACCCACTAACTCCACCCTCACTACATCAAACCTTGCGGTGTTACCCAGGCTGACGCGAAAAAAACGAGTCTCACCGACGCCCACGCGAATTGCACCCGTGTCTCGAATCTCACCATTCAAAACGGAACGCCAGTGGTAGGTCTTTGCCTTGGTGGTGCCGTTATAGATCGAAACGCGTGGATTGGCGCCGCCAGGAAAGCCGCTGAAGTTCTTGACGGGGTCGGCGACACCTAAGGCTGTGAAGGGTTTGGGGAGGTAGGTTCCGCCCGTGGCACGAACCACCGAGTTGAACATGGTGCCACCAAAGACAACCAGCACGGCCAAAATCACCATCATCGGTGTCCAGCGACGTGTCAAAAACGAGGTCTTCAAGCGTTCGCACTCCCGTACTCAACCACGCAGGTCTTAGGAAGCAACTCTAAGTTCCGATTGCCATACTTCACCCGTCGTCGGGTTACGCGAACCTTGAGGAGAATGTAGACACTTCGAATCGCGTCCGAGAATCGAATCTTCTTACCTTCTTGAACCGAGCGCCCAACGTAGGAGATGGGCATCTCGTACGGACGGAAGCCCAAACGCAGCATCTCGCTGGCGATCTCGGTGTCAAGGCCAAAGCCTTTTTCAGTGAGGCTCATTGAACGCAGCAGCGGAATAGGTATCAGCTTGAGGCACGTGTGCAAGTCAGAAATGGCGGCCCCATAAATAATGTTGGCGGCCCAGGTCATGACTCGATTACCAATGAGGTGGTGCAATGACGGGTGGACCGTGCCAAAGCCAGACATCCGACTACCGAAAACAACTTCCGCCCGACCGGCCAGCAAAGGTCGAACGAGCCGTGCGATGTCATGCGGGTCATACTCGGTGTCCGCGTCAAAAACTAAGAGGTGTGTCCCGGTCGATGCTGCCAGTCCGGTCTGGACGGCGGCGCCCTTCCCGGAGTTGACGGGATGGTGAATCACCTGCACGTTCTCGCCGGCCAGTCCCTCGAGGATGGCGGAAGTACCGTCGGTTGAGCCATCGTCGACCACGATCACTTCGAAGGCACACGGGAGGTGAAGCTCCAGAATGGAGTGCACTACGCGCTCCACCGTCACGACTTCGTCGTAAACGGGCACGACGATAGACAACTTGAACGGGAGCGGAGTCGATTCGGGAACCGTTGCAAGGGTCGGTTCAGGGGAAGAAACTGGGAGGATTTCCGAATTTTGTAGTGCGTTTGACTTCACGGCGCCTCCTTTATTTATTTAATTAAGCGAGTTGACCCTAGCGGGAGCTGTACTCGTAATTTAGCGTTGCGCTAGAGAAATTTCTTTACGGCAATGTTTCGCGAGAAATAAATTCGAGAAATTCCGTCAAAATTCGAGCTGTGGCACCCCAGACCAAATCTCCGGGTACCTTGAAAAAGTTGATCGGGAACGAACCATCGTCGGCGGTGGTGCGACGACTGGCCCGCCACCATCGCTCTTCGGCAAATGCTTCCACGTGCAAGAGATGCGCCAATGGCACAGTGAAGACTCGGTCGACCTCATTGGGGTCGATCACAAATTCCGGCGTACCGGCGTGGATGGCTACTACGGGGTAGATCGAGGAATTGCTAGCCAGCGTGACGATCGGCGTCAGATAGCCGACGATGGTCAAAGCGTCAGAGGCCAATCCAACTTCCTCGTGGGCTTCGCGAATTGCAGTTTGCGTTGGTGTTTCATCAACTTCGCACCGTCCCCCGGGAAACGCCACTTCGTGACGGTGATTTTTCAGGTGCGCCGCTCGGCGTGTGAGAACAATTTGTACACCTTCTTCACTATCGAAGAGGCAGAGCAGGACGGCGGACTGGCGGACTTCGACCCCTTCAGCATGTTGAAAGTGCGCCAACTCGTCATTTACTTCCGGTAGGTGGCTTGGATCGACGACGTAGTGACCCCGCAGTCGGAGGGAAATCTCCTTAGTAGTTAGTGATGACCAGCCCTCGGAATTTCTCGATACCCACGGAGCGGGTCGGCCGGGCTCTCGACGATCTACCAATGGGAGTTGCTGGGGATACTCATGGCCCGGAAAGGGTGAAGCGTGGGGCTCTATAGTCATCACTTCCTCCTTCTCCCAAGGTAATCCACGGGGTCAATGGGGCCGGAATCACCGGTAAGGTGACCCTGCGAACCTCGGTTTGCCACCCCCCCTTCGTCAATCTCCTAGGAGTTCTATGTCATCGCTCGCTCGTTGGTGTGTTCGTCATCGCTTTTCCGTCATTTTGCTCTGGATTGCCCTGTTCGTCGGGCTGACCAGTGCATCGGGTTCGCTCGGCACCAACTTCCGTGACACCTTCAACTTGCCCGGCACCGAGTCCACCAAGGCGCTGGGTCTGCTGGTGCAAGGTTTTGGTCAAACCGAGAAAGGTGACCAGGACAGCATTGTGTTCCATGCCGTAAACGGCACGTCCCTCGCCGACCCCGCAACCCAGGCCGCGATCACCAAGACGTTGGCGGAGATTCGCACCCTTCCAAGCGTGGCCCTCGTTGTGAGCCCCTTTACGAAAGTGGGCGCCGCCCAGATCAGTCGGAAGGATTCATCGATTGCTTACGCCACGGTTGTCTTTACGGGCTCGGCCTTCACGTTGAAGCTTGATGAAATACGCGCAGTAGTGAACAAGGCCTCCACCCTGCGGAGTTCTGCACTGGAAGTGGAGTTCGGTGGTCGTGCCATCAGTCAACTCAATCAGCCCAAGGGAAATCCCGGTGAACTCTTTGGAATCTTGGCCGCCGGCATCATCTTGATTTTGGCCTTTGGATCCTTCTTGGCCATGCTGCTCCCACTCGGAACGGCCATCTTTGCCCTGGGAACCGCCTCAGCCGCCGTGGGACTGTTGACTCACGCCTTCTCGATTGCCACCTTCGCCCCCCAGTTGGCCTCACTGATTGGGCTCGGGGTCGGAATCGACTACGCCCTCTTCATTGTCACCCGCTATCGCCAGAGTCTGCTCAAGGGAATGAGCGTGGAAGACTCCGTGGCCACGGCCGTCAACACCTCCGGTCGAGCCGTACTGTTCGCCGGTGCCACGGTCTGTATCGCGCTCCTCGGCATGTTGGTGCTTCGACTCAGCTTTCTCAATGGTGTGGCGATTGCCGCTTCGGTGACGGTGCTCATCACCATGTTCGCCGCCATCACTCTCCTGCCCGCACTTTTACGCGTGATGGGTATGCGCGCACTTAGCCGTCGAAGTCGCCGGCAACTGGCACAAGAGGGTGGCTCCCACGAGAGTCAGCACCCTCGATGGGATGCGTGGAGTGCATTTGTGGCTAAGCGCCCCGTACCTCTCGCCATCGCGGCCATTGCGGTCATCAGCGTCTTGATTGTCCCCTACTTCTCACTACACCTCGGCAACGCCGATCAGAGCACTGACCCACAGACCAGTACGACGTACAAGGCCTACTCTCTGCTCTCTCAGGGTTTCGGTGCTGGGTTTAACGGACCACTCCAAATCGTGGCGCCCATCACTAACGCCAGCGACCTCGAAACGATGGGCAAGTTGGCCGAAGGCATTCGGCAGAATCCCAACGTGGCCCAAGTGGCACCCGTGCAGGTCAGCGAAGACCACAAGGTGGCTCTGTTGATGGTGTTCCAGAAGTCCGGTCCGTCCGACATCGCTACTTCCGACTTGATCAAGTCATTACGCACTACGACTGTTCCCGAGTTCACGCAGGGCACCACGCTCCACGCCTACGTCGGCGGGGCTACCGCAATTTTCGATGACTTCGCTCGCACGTTGTCCGACAAACTGCCCCTCTTTATTGGCGTCATTGTCCTCCTGGGTTGCCTCCTGCTGTTGATCGCATTTAGAAGCCTGCTGATTCCGGCCACGGCCGCCCTCATGAACTTGCTGGCCGCCGGTGCGTCATTCGGCGTTGTGGTTGCCGTCTTTCAATGGGGTTGGGGTGGTTCGCTTCTCAATGTTGGCAGCGGTCCCATCGAGTCCTTCTTGCCCGTCATCATGATTGCCATCCTCTTTGGCCTCTCGATGGACTACCAAGTATTCCTAGTGAGCCGGATGCACGAAGAGTGGGTTCACACCGGAGACAACAAGCACTCCGTATTGCGGGGACAGGCCGATACCGGCCGGGTAATTACCGCCGCCGCCCTCATCATGATTTCCGTCTTCGTGGCATTCGTCTTTGGTGGCGAGCGCGTAATTGCGGAGTTCGGTATCGGACTCGGGGCCGCCGTATTCCTCGATGCCTTTATCTTGCGCACCATTTTGGTGCCGGCGATGATGCACATCTTTGGTAATGCGAACTGGTGGTTGCCTTCGTGGCTCGACAAAAAGATGCCGCACCTCGCCGTCGAGGCACCGGACGAAGCAAACTAAGTCGGCACTCCGGCCAGCACAGTCCCCACCACCGGGATGTCCTTAATGGCCATCGGTTCGGTCGTCAGAGGATTCTGAGCCAGGGCGGTGAAGTCGGCGTGCTTGCCGACGGTTATCGACCCCAGTTCGAGGTCAAGGCGCAGTAGCTCGGCGGCGCCGAGCGTCACTGCGCGCAGCGCCTCCATCGGCGTCAAACGTTCACCTTCTCCGAGAATCATGCCCGTGCGGGTGACTCTGTTAACGGCACACCACATGGTGAAGAGGGGCGCAACAGGAGTCACGGGCGCATCGGAGTGGATGGAGATCTTGATGCCCTTCATAAGGGCACTCTTCGCCGGGTTGCTGCGCATGGCTCGCTCGGGACCCATCGTGGTCGTGTAGTGGATATCACCCCAATAGAAGAGATGGTTCGAGAAGAAATTGAGAGCAATCCCGAGTTCGGCCGCGCTGTCCAACTGCTCCGGCGACATCATCTGTGCGTGTTCGATGCGGTGGCGGTGATCGGCTCGGGGTTCGACTTCGACGATTTCGCGAAGGGCGAGCAATGTCTCATCAATCGCGCGGTCACCATTGGCGTGGATCGCCACCTGAAAACCGGCCCGGTGAAACGGCAGAACCGACTCGATGATCGTGGCTCGATCGAGGAGGAGATGACCATCCTCACTGCCGTTGCAGTAGCCGGGCCAGTTAAGTGCCGCCGTGAAACCTTGGATTGAACCGTCTGAGATCCACTTCAACGGCCCGAGAAGGAACCGGTCGTTGCAACGCCCTCGGATTGACTGGACTAGCTCGAGAGCTTCCGCATTCGAGAGGCGGCGAAACGTCTCGTGCATGTGGGGTGAAACGACAACTCGCACCGGGAGCTCTCCCGATGTGGCGTGAGACTCGTACTCATCAAACACTCGACCCAGAATCCGCACGGCGAGGTCCGAGTGCGTCGTCACTCCCGCGAGTCGGGCCAACTGGGCTCCGGCATCGAGAGATGCTTTAGTCTCCTGTCGCATGGCGCCGACTGCGTCGAAGATGAGGGCCATCGCCGTCTCGGCGAACTGACCGGTGGGCTCTCCATCGGCATCCTTGACGACGCCGAGTGCATCGGTCGCCGAGGTTATTCCCTGCTGATCAATGAGCAGGGAGTTGGCGTAGCCCCAGTGCAGCGAGGCGTTCATAACTGAGACGTAGTGCTCGGTACTAACCCGGTCTAAATCATGGCGAGTGAGCGTGTGGCCATCCAGAAACGTTGGATCAAAACCCACACCAAAGACGTGTTCACCAGGGGGCGTGGCCGCGGCCACTTCTCGCAACCGCTCGATGACCTCTTCGATTGAAGTGCAACCCCGGTCAACAGTGCCGTCGGCTCGCTGGCGATCATCAAAGCCCAGCCAGAGATGCTGACTGAAAGAACCGTTCGGTAGGAGGTGGCCGTGGGCCTCAATGAACCCCGGCACTAAGACCGCATCGGCGAATCGATCATCCCGAATGAACTCCGTATCACCGAGCTGCGTCATCACTGACTCGGTAGTGCCGACGTACAAGATGCGTCCGTCACGAACAGCAACGGCATTGGCTCGCTCGCTGCCTTCGTCAAGGGTGATGAGTTCGCGAGCAGTAAAGAGGGTGGTTGTCATAACGGATTTAGACCAATGGTACAGGGCATGCCCGGATAGCAAAAGGGCCGAGCCTTTCGGCTCGGCCCTGTGCGATTCCCGAGGGAATGATTACATCATTCCGCCCATGCCACCCATGCCACCGGCCGCACCAGCGGCACCGGGCTCTTCGGGCTTGTCGGCCACAATGGCCTCCGTGGTGAGCAACAACGCAGCGATGGACGCGGCGTTCTGCAGAGCTGAACGAGTGACCTTGGCGGGGTCAATGACTCCGGCCTTCACGAGGTCAACAATCTCACCCGTGTTGGCATTGAGACCGAAAGAACCCGAGGCGTCAGCGACTTCGCGGACCTTGACGGCACCTTCGAAACCAGCGTTCGCCGCGATGTGACGCAGCGGTGCTTCGAGAGCAACGGCGACAATCTTGGCGCCAGTGGCCTCATCGCCAGCCAGGGTCGCGATGACTTCTTCGACGGCCTTGCGGGCCCGTACCAGTGCAGTACCACCACCGGCCACGATGCCTTCGTCGACGGCCGCACGAGTAGCGCTCAACGCGTCTTCGATGCGGTGCTTCTTTTCCTTGAGTTCAACCTCGGTAGCGGCTCCAACCTTGACGACGGCAACGCCGCCGGCCAACTTGGCGAGACGCTCTTGGAGCTTTTCGCGGTCCCAGTCAGAGTCAGTCTCTTCAATCTCGCGCTTGATCTGAGCCACGCGACCCTTGACTTCATCTTCCGTTCCGTTACCGTCAACGATGGTGGTGTCGTCCTTGGTCACTACGACTCGGCGAGCGCGACCCAAGAGGTCGAGCGAAGCAGTGTCGAGCTTCAAACCAATTTCTTCGGAGATCACCGTGGCGCCCGTCAAGACGGCCATGTCCTGAAGCATGGCCTTACGACGCTCACCGAAACCAGGGGCCTTAACAGCCACTGAAGTGAAGAGGCCACGAATCTTGTTAACGACCAATGTTGCGAGGGCTTCGCCCTCAACGTCTTCAGCGATGATCAAGAGCGGGCGACCCGACTGCATGACCTTCTCGAGGACGGGAACGAGGTCGTGGACTGAAGAAATCTTGTTCGAAGTGAACAGGATGTAGGGATCTTCAAGAACGGCTTCCTGGCGCTCAGCGTCAGTAACGAAGTATGGCGACAGGTAGCCCTTGTCGAACTGCATACCTTCGGTGAGCTCAAGCTCAATACCAAACGTGTTCGACTCTTCAACGGTTACGGTGCCGTCCTTGCCGACCTTGTCGATAGCTTCGGCGATGACTTCACCGATAGCGGCGTCAGCGGCCGAGATCGTTGCGACCTGGGCGATCTGCGTCTTGCCGTCAACGGGGGTCGACTGGGCGTGAATGGACTCGACTGCGGCCTTGACGGCCTTTTCGATACCGCGCTTCAATCCGGAAGGGTTGGCGCCAGCGGCCACGTTGCGGAGACCTTCCTTGATCAAGGCCTGCGCCAAGACCGTGGCGGTCGTCGTACCGTCACCGGCGACGTCGTTGGTCTTCGTGGCAACTTCCTTGACGAGCTGGGCCCCCATGTTCTCGAAGGGGTCTTCCAGTTCAATCTCACGAGCGATGGACACACCGTCGTTGGTGATGGTCGGCGCACCGAACTTCTTACCAATTACGACGTTGCGACCCTTGGGCCCGAGGGTTACCTTGACGGCGTCGGCGAGCTTGTCGACACCGGCTTCGAGGCCGCGGCGGGCCTCGTCATCAAACTTCAAAAGCTTGGACATTGTTTTCCTTTTTTCGATAGGTGGGCGCCGAAGCGCGTGGACTACTTGGTGATGGTGGCGAGAACGTCACGGCTGGAGAGAATGAGGAGGTCCTCACCGTCAACCGTGATCTCGGTGCCGCCGTACTTGCTGAAGACAACAGTGTCGCCAGCCTTCACGCCGGTGGGAATCAGCTCGCCATTGAGTTCGGCACGACGGCCGGGGCCGGCAGCGAGGACTTCGCCCTGCTGGGGCTTTTCTTTGGCGGTGTCGGGAATCACCAGGCCTGAAGCCGTAGTGGCTTCAGCGCCGTTGGGACGGACAACGATTCGGTCTTCTAAGGGGTGCAGTTGCATTGCTTTTCAGCCTCCTGGTAGTTAGCACTCAAGGATTACGACTGCCAATAGTAGCAGGGAGACCGGACCACCATTTCGCCGGGTTGCGGGGGCGAAGTGCCATATTGCCCTAACTTGGCAGGAGTCTGAAGGAGTGACCATGTCCTATCCCATTCTCATTACCGGCGCCGCCTCAGGAATCGGGCGCGCCACCGCCGTGGCCCTCGCCAAAGCCGGTCGACCCCTTGTTCTTTGGGATATCCAGGCCGAGCCCCTCGCCGAGCTGGCCGCAGAATTGGATGTCCCCACCACCATCGCGGCCTTTGACGTGACCGATGCCGCTAAGCGCCACGACGCCTACGCCGCTGCTCGCGCCGCCCAGGGTGGTTTTAGTGGCCTGGTGCACGCTGCCGGTGTCTCCGGGCCGGAACCCATATCGGCCTTCACCGCCGAAAGTTGGGGTCGGACTATCGACATCAACCTCACCACGGCGGCCGTGATGACCCACGAACTGGCAGACGACCTCGCCGCATCCGGTGAAGGTGCCATTGTCTACATCTCCTCGATCGAGGGCTACTTCGGCCACGCCTGGCTCCCGGCCTACTGCACCAGCAAGGCCGGGCTCTTGGGCCTCGCCCGCGCGGCCGGTCACGAGCTGGCTCCTCGTGGCGTACGAATCAACTGCGTCTGCCCCGGCGCCATCGAGACGCC
>CANBVQ010000002.1 GCA_947372925.1 Acidimicrobiaceae bacterium | reverse complement strand
GCTACCTACTACCTCAGCGTGAATCGCCACCGTCGCAACGTCACGTTGGACCTGTCTAATGCCGAAGACCTCGCGAAGCTGGAGGCTCTGGTCGCCCAAGCTGACGCGGTAATCGAGAACTATCTGCCCTATCAACGGGACCGATTTGGTCTCGAGCGACTTCGACTGGCTCACCCTGATGTGATCTGGGTCTCGGTGACCCCGGCCTCGGGTACGGGTCCACTGGCCAATGAACCCACGTTTGATCTGCTGGCGCAAGCCCGCTCCGGCCTGATGTCGGTGACCGGGGAGATTGATGGTGAGCCCACCAAAGTCGGCGCCCCACTCGCGGACGTTGTCACGGGTCTCTACGCCGCCATCGGTCTCCTCGCAGCTCTCGTGGGCAAACTCCAGGGTCGTCCCGGCCGACACATAGAAGCACCCCTCCTGGAGTCGACGATGACGGCGCTGGTGAATCAGATGCAGGGCTTCTTAGTGACCAATCAGGTTCCCGGTCGACTGGGTAATCACCATCCGAGCATCGCCCCCTACGGACCAGTACGGGCCAGCGACGGACAGTTGCTCTTGGCAGTTGGAACTGATGCCCAGTTTGAATCCCTCAATAGAGCGCTCGATGGAAGCATCCTGCGCGAACACCCCGAGTGGTTGACCAATGAGATTCGAGTCATTGAGCGTGACGCCCTGCATGCCTACCTCGATGAACTCTTCGCGACGCAATCAGTTGACGCATGGTTGAGCGTGTTGATGGATGCACGGGTGCCGTGTGCGCCTATCTACGATGTGGCCGAAGCGGTGCGCCAGCCTCAGATTGCTGACTCTGACTTTGTAGGCACGACCGACTCCGTGGTGGGGCCTGTGGCAATGCTGCGTTCACCGCTGCGAATTGACGGAAAGCGTCCCGAACTACGAAGCGGTCCCCGGGGGCTCGGTCAAGACAACGATTTGCTTGGGGACTAAAAAGCCGGTCCGTCAAAGCGATCGACTGTTGTAAAGCTGGCGACCTCACGTCGCTTCAGCTTCGTGAACTCCTTGACGGGATAGCCCAACGCAATCACCGAAGCCGTCGCAAAGTGTGATGGTACGCCGAGTAACTCCTGGACGGCCGGCTCGTTGCGGGTTGCGATGGTGGTCATGACGCCGCCAAGACCGTGCTCACGCGCCGCGAGGAGAATGCTCCATGCGAAGGGGTAGATCGAGGCGCCACCGGTAATCGTGTAGCGGCCTAGGTCACGATCGATGGCCGCCAACGCACTCAGGTCGGCGAGGAGCACCAGCAGGACGGGTGATTTGTCGAGTCGCTCGGCAAATCCCGTCGGCTGGGAAAGTGCCTCGGCATCGGCGCGCTTGGCTTCAGCGGCTCGGCGGTCCTCGTCGCTCGCGAGTGGTGAAAACGGGAGCAGGCCGGCGAGGTGGTGCGCAATGTAGTCGTGCCAGCCATCGAGGTAGAGGTCGCGCAGCGCCACGCGGGTGGCGTGATCCTTCACGACGATGAGGTGCCACGCCTGACGGTTGCCACCACTCGGGGCGAAGCGGGCGTCCTCCAAGATGGCCTGAAGGATTTCATCAGTCACCGGAGCGTCACGGAAGTCACGAATGGCTCCCGTCGTGCGAAGTGCGTCTCGAAGTTCCATGGATTACACGTCCCGATGTTCGAACAGGTAGGCCCCGATTCCGATAATCAGGACCACGTAGCCAATGAGAATACCGGTGGCGGCCCATGGACTGAAGAGAGGAATTTCCGTGATTGACCCGGGGGCCGACATCATGGAGCGACCCAGGCTCGAGGGCAGAAATTTGGCGATGGCGTCGCGCCAGGCGGCAGGAAGCAGGAACGTAATGAGGGGGAGTACGAGCAGGATGGAGACGAAGGCGCTGATAGTGCCGGCCGTTTGCCGGATGATGAGACCTAGGCCAAAACCGAGCAACGACAACAACATGAGGTACAGCCCGGCGAGCAGAACTGCGCGCAGCGTATTGGCATCGGCCAGCGTCGCCGTGGGAATGCCAGGACCGCTCATGATGACCTGACCCAGAAGGAATGCCGCAAAGGCACAAATCAATCCCACAATGAGCACACTGAATTTAAGGACTGCGGCTTTGGCCACCAGAATGCGCATGCGCGAAGGCACCGCTGCCAAGGTGGTGCGAATCGATCCGGAAACGAATTCACTGGTAATCATCAAGGCTCCAATGACCCCCACCGCAAACTGCGCAAAGAGAGTTCCCACGAGAGAGATCGCAATGGGGTCAAAAGTAGCCTTCTCAATGAACGACATCTTTGGGAACTGCATCTTGGTGACGTAACTAATTAGGGCGCCGAACCCGATGGTGAGCGCGGCGGTGATAGCAAAACTCAGCCACGTGGAGCGGAGGGTTCGAAGCTTTAGGAACTCCGAACGAATGACGGAAATGATGGAAACTCTGGGCATTACAGCTTTCCTTTACGCATACGTCGTCCCGTGTATTCGACCGCTCCCGCGGTGAGGGCCATGAATGAGTCCTCGAGGGAGACCTCGCGGGCCGAGAGTTCGTGCAAGGGAATTCCGGCGGCGAAACTTTGATCGCCAATTTCGGCCACGGGGACCCCTTCGATCACAAAGGCGTCGGCCTCTTCGCGCATCTGCCACTGCTTGTCCGCTACCAACTGCTTGAACTCTTGATGCAACGGTGTTCGCACGTGCACCGATCCCGTGCCGCTCTTGGCGAGCTCTTCCTTTGAGCCTTCGGTAATCATGCGACCGCGCCCAATGATGATGAAGTGATCAGCCGTAAGGGCCATCTCGCTCATGAGGTGAGAGCTGACGAGGACGGTTCGCCCTTCGTCGGCGAGTTGCTGAAAGAAGTCGCGGACCCATCGAATACCCTCGGGGTCGAGTCCATTGATTGGTTCGTCGAACATCAGTGTGCCGGGGTCGCCCAGGAGGGCCGAGGCGATGCCGAGGCGCTGGCTCATGCCGAGCGAAAAGTCACCGGCGCGACGATTGGCGACGTCGGTTAAGCCCACGATGTCGAGTACTTCGTCGACGCGGCTCAGGCTGATTTGGTTCGAGAGTGCGAGCGCGACCAGTTGATTACGCGCCGAGCGGCCGGGATGGAGAGCTTTGGCGTCCAGTAGCGCTCCGACCTCGCGCAACGGGGCCTTGAGCTCCGCGAACCGTTGGCCGTTGATAGTGGCAGTACCGCTGGTGGGGGAGTTGAGTCCCAGAATCAGGCGCATCGTCGTGGATTTCCCTGATCCGTTGGGACCGAGAAAGCCCGTCACGATTCCGGGCTTTACGGTGAAACTCAAATCGTCAACGGCCAGGTTGTCGCCGAAACGCTTGGTGAGATGTTGAACTTCGATCACGTGGACCTCCGACGTCAGTCTGCCACACCACTTTCACAATCCCTCTGCAGAAACTGCCAAACTGATGTTGTGTCATATCCCGAGTACTTAGGCGAGCCAGCCGAACTTCCCGGTCGTGCTGAACGAGCTCGACCTCGAAGTATCCGGGAGTATCGACACGCGGAGTGGCTCGCCGTGACCGCCGTCTGTCTCGGTGCCGTGATGAGTCAGATCGACAATGGGGTCATCACCGTGGCCTATCCCACGCTGGTGGAGAAACTCCACCGTCCGTTATCGGAAGTTGTTTGGATTGGTCTGGCCCCCTTCGTGGTGATGGTGGCCACCTTGCTGCTCTTTGGTCGCCGGGCTGACACGCTCGGACGCAAGCGGGTCTACGTTGACGGTTTCATAATCTTTCTCGTCGGGGCGGTTGCCGCAACGCTCTCGGCCCACCACTTCATCATTTTGTTGGTCGCCCGATCGGTGAGTGCACTCGGTATCGCAATGGTCCAGGCCAACTCCGTGGCCCTCATTACCGCCTCGGTGAAAGAGCACCAGCGAACCACCGCGCTCGGCATCCAGGCGGCCTCGCAGGCCATCGGACTCGCGATCGGCCCCTTCGTGGGTGGTCTGCTTATTGGCCACATTCCATGGCGTTTCATCTTTCTCATAAGCGCACCCATCGCCTTCGCCGCCCTGGTGGCGTCGGTCCTCTTCCTGCCTCGAACAAGAGTCGTGGCCCCCAAGGCCCCACTCGATGTCTTGGGCTCAGTGGTACTGGCCACGGCCGCTGCCGGCATTCTCGGTGGCATGACCTTGGCCGCCAAGATCGGCTGGAACGGCCCCACGCTGGGATTCATCGCGATTGGAATTAGTGCCACGATGGCGCTCTTCCCAATCGAACGCCGCGCCAAGGCGCCGATCTTTCTGCCCCGACTCTTTCGCATGATTGAAGTGCGCTTCTCGATAGCGCTCCTCGTCCTGACCTACATTTCATTCTTCGGACTCCTGGTTACCGTTCCCTTCTTTGTGAAGAAGGACTTCGGTGCCTCGATTGTTCACGCCAGTGAGGCCACCATGGCGATTCCGATTGGTTTGGCCCTGATGGCTCCACTCAGCGGTCGCGTCCGCCGCCGTCTCTCCTCGGGACTGGTGCAGCAGATATCTATGGCGACAATTGCCTTTTCATTAGTCGGTATTTCGGTGGCCCCCAACGGAAAGATTGTGGCCGGACTACTCGTCCTCATCGGACTCGCCATTGGCGCAGCTAACACCACAAACAACTCTCTGGTCATGGAGGGTGTCCATCTCGAAGACCGGGGACTGGCCTCGGGAACGTTGAACCTGGCTCGTGCGGCCGGAAGTGCCATTGGCATGGCTCTAGCGACCTCCGCCATGGTGATTCTCGAGCACAATCACGCCACCTCTAATCGTGTAGCCATTGCCACCCTGATTGCCCCCGCCACCATCGCGGTGTTGGTCGCAATACGGAGCGCCCGACGCCCGTAATCTGCGCGTATGCGTTCACGTTCTGAAATGGTCACCCCCAGCGATACTTTGCCCGGCCGCACTCAGGCAATCCAGATCGATCGCAACCACCTGACGCTGAACGTTTCGCTCCACGCCCCCTACCCCTCAGGTATCGAGCTGGCCTACTTTGGCATGGGATGTTTCTGGGGGGCCGAGCGCAAGTTCTATGAAACACCGGGCGTCTACGTCACCGCTTCGGGCTACCAAGGTGGCGACACGCCGAATCCGACCTACCAAGAGGTCTGCTCGGGTTTGACTAACCACACAGAGGTCGTCATGGTGGCCTTTGATCCCGCCGTCGTGTCCTATCGGCAGTTGCTCGCCATCTTCTTTGAGAATCACGATCCAACCCAGGGCTTTCGTCAGGGTGGTGATGTGGGGACGCAGTACCGCAGCGCGATTTACTTCGTCGGCGCCGATCAGGAGCGTGACGCTCGCGAAGTGCTCGCGGACTATCAGGTTCGACTCTCGGCGTCGCGGTTCGGCACCATTACGACCGAAGTGGCACCGGCGGACACGTTCTACTTCGCCGAGGAGTACCACCAGCAGTACCTCACCGCGAACCCCAACGGCTACTGCGGTATTGGTGGTACTGGCGTGAGTTGCCCCGTAGGGCTGCTCTAACTACAGCTTGGCGATGCGAGCAATCGCCGCTTCAGCCTCAGCCATCATCGAGGCCACGATTGAACCGGCTGAAACAACCGAGTTAATGGCACCCGAGGCCTGACCGGCGGGGTAGCCCTCACGTGCCGGATCGACGCCGATTGTCGTTTCGTCACCACCGAGGTGGAAAGTGCCGTTCGACAGGCTGGTCATGAGTTGCTGGGGGAAGGGCTGAATGAGTGAAGGGTTCTGCTCGTACTCGGCCGTTTGATCGTTCTTCAAGACGCGCATGGTTTTGCCGCTGAATCCCTTAGAGATGATGGTGCCGTCCTCGCGAGAGGCGATGATGCCTTCGCGGAAACCAGGCAGGACGCGCGCTTCCAGTGTCGCGATAAAGCGGGTGCCAATCCAGACACCGTCGGCACCTAGTGCCAGGGCGGCGGCGAGGCCGCGGCCATCGAAGATGCCACCAGCGGCCACGACGGGAACGTCCTTGCCCACGGCGTCAACGATCATGGGGACGAGAGGAAAGGTCGCAACGGTTCCGGTGTGTCCGCCAGCCTCGGTGCCCTGGGCGACGACAAGGTCGCACCCGGCGTCCACGGCTCGCTTGGCGTGTTCGACCTTGCCACACATGGAAACAACGAGGACGTTGTTGCGGTGACAGAGATCTACGACGTGGGTCGGTACGCCGAGTCCGGCCACGAACGTGGTTGCGCCACCCTCGATGAGAAGTTCCACGTTCTTAACGAGAGAGTCGGGGAATGCGGTGAGCAGGTCAACACCGAATGGCTTATCGGTGGCCGCCTTAGTGCGAGCGATCTCTTCGGCCAGCACCTCAGAGCTCATGGTGCTGGCGCCGAGGCAACCGTAACCACCGGCATTGGATACCGCCGCGGAGAGGGCTGAGTAGGAAACGCCGCCCATACCGGCCAGCATGATGGGGTGTTCAATCTTGAGTAGTTCCGTCAAACGAGTCTTCATTGGTGCTCCTTTAGTCCATCTACTCTGCCACGAGTTGCGCCGTACTCCGGCGAAGGATCACCACGCCCGCAATGGCACACAGCAGTGACGCCATCAACAGGCTCAACGTGGCCATGTTGTAGAGCGAAGACGGCACGCCAAACACGTTGCCAGCAAAGAGCAGAGGAACGGTGAAGCCGACGGCACAGAGCATCGCGAGACCAACGAACATTGGTTTTGTGAGCGATGGATCTGGACCAATACCGGCTCGTCGGGCCAGACTGACGACGCCAACAATGCCCACCACCTTGCCGACACCTCGGGCGAGCAGAAGAAACAATCCGAACTGCGAACCCGTCTGGTCCCAAACAATTGCACTCCAGGTCACGCCGGTCGCCACAAAGGCGAAGAGGGGAAGTGCTAACCAAGTGGAGGCAAGCATGACCGGTATCTCTAGGCGGTGACCCACGCTTCGTTCCCCGTTAAATGGGACTGCGAGCCCAATAACGACCCCGGCTAATGATGGTTCTACGCCGGCCTTGATAAAGAGGAGCCATTCGAGGATGAGCGCAACGACCCAGAGGGCCGAGGGAATAAATCGGGCGAACTTGGCGACCGCCAGCCCCACTCCCACGGCGATCAACGTCCATGTCACGTCAGGGGCGTGAGGTCCAGTCAGGGCCAGGGCGATCACTGAAAAGATGTCATCGGCCACGGCCAGCGTCAGCAGGAAGACACGCAACTCGCGCGGGATGCGAGGTCCGGCCAATGCCAAAACGCCGAGAGCGAAAGCCACGTCGGTCGCCATTGGAACGCCCCAAGATGATCTCGCGGGGGCGTTGTGAAAGAGCCAGCCGAACACGCTGATGACCAGAGCCGTTCCGAGCATCCCACCGAGGGCCGAAACAATTGGCGCAATCGCTTTTCGCGTATCGCGCAGTTGGCCAATTCTAATTTCGTGACTGAGTTCAATGCCAATGGCGAAGAAGAAGAGCGTCATCAGGCCGTTGACAACGAGGGAGTACGTGGTGCCAATCTCCCAGTGATGCAAAAACTCCGGCAGCGACCAACTCAAGAGACGCTGGTACGAGTCGGGTTCGACGTTGGCCCACGTCAGAGCAGCCAGCAGTCCCACGAGAAGTGTGGCACCACCCGCTGTTTCGGCGTGCAGCACACGGGAGAGAAGAGTTTGCTGAGTGGGGGCAGTCTTGGTAATGGCGAAAGCCTAATTCTTGATGACTAGGGTTGAATGGCGTTAGAAGTGCTTTTTTGTTGGCGATTGACGCGTACCGATGGGATCCCCGTGACTAAGACCAGCCCGAAAGACCTGAGCAAACGAGAGCTCTACACCATCTTTGGCGCCTTAATGCTTGGCATGTTCCTCTCGGCGCTCGACGGCACAATCGTTTCAACGGCGCTCCCGACCATTGTGGGCGAACTCCAGGGCGCCAATCACCTGAGCTGGGTCGTCGTGGCCTACCTCCTGGCCTCCACCGTCTCGACGCCGTTATGGGGAAAGCTCGGCGACCTCTACGGCCGTAAGAACTTGTACCAAGCCTCTATCGTCTTTTTCCTAGTTGGGTCGATTCTCTGCGGGATCGCGAACTCGATGATTGCGCTCATTATCTTTCGAGCGATCCAGGGTCTCGGCGGCGGTGGACTCATGGTGGGCGCACAGGCCGTTATCGGCGACATCGTGCCGCCTCGTGACCGTGGCCGCTACTCCGGTCTCTTCGGCGCCACCTTCGGGGCTTCCACCGTTCTTGGCCCCCTGATTGGTGGCCTGATCGTCGATCACTTCTCGTGGCGGTGGGTCTTCCTCGTCAATATTCCCCTCGGGATCATCGCGTTCCTCGTAACGGGCGTCGCCTTGCCCAAGACGTTGACTCGCGTCTCGCACGTCATCGACTACGCCGGCGCGCTGCTCTTGACGTTGAGCGCATCGTCGTTCATTCTCTTTACTTCGCTCGGTGGCAATACCTTTAGTTGGAGTTCTTGGCAGAGCTGTGGGCTGGCCGGACTCGGTCTGGTCGCAGGGGTGGCCTTTTGGCGTGTGGAGATGCGCGCCGTCGAACCAGTTCTCGCTCCACGGATCTTGGGCCACCGTGTGGTCTGGTCGGCCTCGGCCATTGGTTTCGTGGTGGGCTTCTCAATGTATGGCGCCATGACGTTTTTGCCCTTTTTCTTTCAAACGGTGAAGGGCGTTAGTCCCACCATGTCGGGACTTCGCCTCCTCCCGCTGATGGTGGGCCTCTTCACCACGTCAATGGTGGCCGGTCAGCTGCTCTCGAAGGGGTGGCGCTATCACCGCTTTCCTATATTCGGGACCGCCATCATGACCGTGGGCCTCGCGTTGCTCGGCACTGTCACGATGTCGACTTCGAGTTTGATGACGACACTGTTCATGCTCATCCTGGGCATTGGACTCGGCATGGTGATGCAGATCTTGGTTGTGGCGGTACAAAATGCCGTGGAGCTACGTGACCTCGGGGCCGCTACGGCCGCCGCGAATTTCTTTCGCTCAATGGGCGGATCATTCGGCACAGCCGCCTTCGGTGCGCTCTATACGAACATCTTGCCCCGCAAGTTGGAAAACGCTCTAGCGCAGCATCATCTCAGTGGCGCGAGTGTCCCGCCGTCGTCAATGTGGACCCCCGACCGACTCTTTCATCTCCCCGGACCCGTCCTGCACGCCATCTTGACTTCAATCGCCCAGTCGATTCAAACCGTTTTTCGCTACACGCTGCCCTTCGGCATCCTGGCGTTTCTGCTGAGTTTGACCTTGCCCGATATCAAGCTGCGGGGTCAGCTAGGCGAAGCTGAAGCTCCTTCACGACCAGCGGAGTAACTTCTCGCAACATGGCGAGACAGTCGTCAAAATCTTCGTCTCGTCCGTAGTACGGATCGGGCACGTCCATTGAACCGTGACCGAGAAGTTCGCGGACTAAGAGAACGTTGGCATCAGGGTGGCGGGCCAACACGTCAGTCCGGTGCTCGCGCGTCATCACCAGGACGAGGCCGAATTCGCGCAAGAGTTCGGCCGAAGCGAAGGCCCCGAGCGTGGCGTCGGTCGGCAACCCGGCCCGCTGGAGTGCCGCGGCAGCGCGGGGATCCATCGGTTTGCCAATGTGCCAGTTCGCCGTACCGGCACTCGTAACTTCCACTCGCTGGGCCAAATCAGGAATCGTGGCGATGGCTTCGCGGAGCAGAATCTCCCCGATGGGGGAGCGGCAGATATTGCCCGTACAGATGACCGCGACCTTCATGGGTTACTCCTGGCTGAGGCAAGGCGTGCCCTGCTCGTGACAATTGCTTCTTCGCCCGATACGCTACGAGAGATGAAAGGTAGTACCTATGCCACTTTCTGAACACGAACAGCGAGTCCTCCAGCAGCTCGAGCAGTCGCTGCGGATTGACGACCCCGCGTTTGACAAGAAAGTCAGCGAAACCACGGTCTATAGCCACGCCGGTCGTCGGATCCGTTGGGCGTTGCTCGGCTTCATCGCCGGAATGGCGATTTTGATTACCTGCTTTGCCTCCAGCGTCTTCTTAGGACTCCTGGGTGTGGGCGTCATGTTTGCTTCGGGCGTTGTGATTGAACGCAACCTTCGCCTCATGGGTCGCGCTTCGATTTTCGATCTGGGACTGACGCGACAGGCCCGCGCCGCCACCGAAGGGGCCCAGACTGGCACGCCCCCCTGGATGCGATGGACCCGTCGGAATCAATCCGGCGAGTGAACGCCAACGAGTGCATCGCCATTGATATTGGCGGCACCAAAGTTGAGATTGCACGAATAACGCCAGCCGGGGAAATCACCCATCGGCTTCGCCTCGAAACGGCCGATGTTCAGGGCCACCTTTTTGATCAGATTGCCGCGTCGCTTCGTGCGCTCGACGTGACCCCCGCTACGCCTATTGGCGTGGGGTGCGGCGGACCGATGGACCGAGGTGGCACTACGGTGTCACCCCTCAATATCCCCGAATGGCGCGAGTTTCCACTGCGACAAGCGCTGGCAGATATTGCCGGTTCGGACGTCTCTATCGACAACGACGCCAAGGCCCTCGCTCTCGCCGAAGGTCGCTACGGCGGTGCTCAGGGGAGTGCGAACTACGTGAGCATGGTCGTGTCGACGGGCATTGGAGGCGGCATCATTCTGGACGGCCACCTGCTCGATGGAGCCCTTGGTAATGCCGGGCATATTGGCCACCTGGTCGTGGAGCCCGGTGGACGACTCTGTGCCTGTGGTGTTCGAGGATGCTTGGAAGCCGAGGCCTCAGGAACGGCCATACGGGCAATGATTGGCGGCGACCCCAAATCTGCCAATGAGGAGATGCGACGACGGACGGGCGTCATGGTTGGCCGCGCTGTGGCGTCGGTGGCCTCACTCCTCGACGTCACGCAATTCTTTGTCGCCGGCTCGGTGGCGCTTGGATTTGGAAGCCCCTTCTTCGAAGCCGCGAATGAGACAGCGGCCTCGCACGTCGGCCTGAGTTTCGCTCGGGCCGTTTCGGTGGTGCCGTCGACGCTCGGTTCGGATGGCCCAATACTCGGTGCCGCCTGTGTCGCGTGGCGTAGCGTAGGGATATGAGTCGTCGCATACCGAAAGGATTGGCCCAGCACCTGATTCGCCATCCCTTCGATATCGTCCCCTTGCTCCGCAGTGCCTGGGCCTTGCGCCGCACGAAGTGGTGGGCGCACGCCCCGTTCCTGCCACTGCCAGGTCCGACGTACTGGGAGTTTCGTATGACCACGGCGTACGGGGATCCCCACGCCGTTCCATCGGCCCACGAAGCGGTTGAGGCCGCTCGCTGGACTGTCCGCTCTCGGACGGAGAGGTAGAGCGGTCGCATGGGGCGGGTACTCCTCCTTAATGCGACGTACGAACCACTCCAGTTGCTGTCGTCTCGACGAGCCGTATTGCTCTTAGTTGATGGTCGCGCCGAAGCTGTGTCGACGCCGCCAGATCCGGAGGTCTGTCGCTCCGCATCATTAACCGTTGCCATTCCCTCCGTTATGAGACTTCAATACGTCGTGAAGCTGCCCACGCGCGTCCGCGTGCCCCCACTGACTCGCCGTTCCGTGCTGCAGCGTGATAATCACTCCTGCGCCTACTGCAGCGCTGTGGCCGACACGGTTGATCACGTCCGTCCACGCAGCCGCGGAGGTAAGAACGAGTGGTCCAATGTGGTGGCGGCATGTCGACTTTGTAACTTCAAGAAGGGCGATCGACTACTCGAGGAACTCGGCTGGCGTCTGCGATTCGATCCCCGTGCCCCCGATGGGTACGGCTGGCGATGGCGTAACCTCGGTGATTCGGACCCCGCATGGACCGAGTACCTCCCAAAGGCGTCATGAAGTCACGTTACGAAGATCTCTACGATTACGACACGCTGCGCAATTTTCAAGAAGCGACCGCTTTCATCGTCCGCATCGATGAGCCATTCGTGGTACTCGGTGGCTCGCAGCCCGATGATGTCCTGCGGCCCGATATCGACGACTTTCATCCGGTGCGGCGTCGACGAGGTGGAGGGGGAGTCGTTCTGTTGCAGCCTGACGACCTCTGGATTGACTGGTGGATTCCCGCTGCCGATCCTCGTGTGAGCGACGATGTCCGCCGAAACGCACTGCTACCGGGCGAGTGGTGGTATCGCGCCATGGTGAACTTTCTCCCAACGGCCCCCGCGGTCGTCGGCGATGGCGTTTCGGGGCCGAAAGAGCTGCGAACCGCCTGTTTTGCCACATCGGGTCCGGGCGAACTCTTCTACGAAGGACGCAAGCTCGTTGGCGTTACGCAGTGGCATGTTCGTGAGGGAATATTCCTGTCAACCCTCCTGCCGGCTCGCTCGATTGCGGCGCTGGCCAATCTTCTGACCGAATGCCCCGAGGGCATGAATGAAGCGCTCGAGGCAGTCTTGACGCTCGATTCATTGAATTTGATGCCAGAAGCTGAAGCCATTGTGGATCGTGTCCTCGGCGCCTCGGCCGTCCAGCAGCGCCGCAATCTCATGCTCTTGGCCTAAGCCGAGCCTTAATTCCCCATCGTTTTACGCTTTCCGGGCATTTTCTTGCCCCTTTTCGCCCATTCCACTGTGATTTTGATTTGCGGACCCCAAAAAAGTCGCCTACGATGACACAAATGGCACGAAGTGGAGCAGAAAGCACACTAAGTGGAGCGAAATGGAGTACCTTTGTACTTCAAGAGGGGAGGTGAGCCGTGACGCTGTTTGTAGGGAACTATCGACATTCAATTGATGAAAAGGGCCGACTCGTCCTTCCTTCGCGTTTCCGCACTCCTTTTGAAGGCGCTGGCTACATCGCTCCCTACGAAATGAATGTTGTCGGAATCTGGACAGTCGAGAACTTCGAGCGTGATTACGAGAAGCGGTTTGCACGCCTTCACGAGAGCGTGGAGTACGACGAACGATTCCGTAATACGAACTTCCACACCTACCAAATTGAGATCGATAAGCAGGGTCGCTTCTTGCTGAACCCGCAACTTCGCGAAATGTTCGGCCTCGACGGAGAAGTCGTTTTCGCCGGTAACGGTGACCACATTGAAGTCTGGACACCGGAAGCGTACGCATCAAGCATCGAAGCCAACGTGTCAATTTTCGCCAAAACAATCGCATGAACCGAGGGGATGTACTGACAAAAAATTTCACGCATGTGAGCAGCGCTGGGATCTTGCGCCGCTCGCCGACTAGCACTGAACGAGCAACCTCCTCCGCCCGCTCGTTGGTGTTTCGACCCAATACCCATTGGGGCGAGTCAGTCGGCGAGCAGCGAATGACCCGAGCCTTTACTCACGTTCCCGTCCTCGAAGCTGAGGTCCTCGCCGCGTTTCGATCAGTCGCGCCCGGCGTGATTATCGATGCCACCCTGGGTGGGGCGGGTCACGCCAGTGCCCTACTCGCCATGCGTGACGATGTCGCCATTCTCGGCATTGACCGCGACCCCATCGCTCGCCAGGCGGCCACGGAACGACTCACTCCTTTCGGTGATCGAGCTCGAGTGGTTGCGGGAACCTTCTCCAACCTCAGCGCGTTTGTTCTAAACGAGAGTGAGTGGATTGCCGGACGAGAAATTGTCGGCGTCTTTGCTGACTTGGGCGTTTCATCGCCCCAACTAGATGACGAAGCGCGCGGATTCTCGTTTCGTGCTGATGCACCGCTTGATATGCGTATGGACAGCACCAGCGGTATTACGGCTGCTGAGTACATCGCATCAGTAGAACTCGATGAACTCCGCACGCTTCTGCGCGAGCACGGTGAAGACAAATTCGCTCACGCCATTGCTAAGTCAATCCTCGCTCGCCAGCCGCAGACCACTAGCGAGCTCGTGACTGCCGTCGAGGTCGTAGTGCCGATGGCCGCCAGGCGTCGTGGCAACGTGGCGACACGTGCCTTCCAGGCTCTCCGCGTCGCAATCAATGAAGAAGTTCGCGAACTCGATGAAGTGTTGAGTGGCGCGGTTCAGGTGCTGGCGGTTGGGGGAGTCCTCGCGGTCATCTCCTATCACTCTGGCGAGGATCGGGCGACCAAGGAATTTTTGAAGCTTCAAGCCACCGGTGGTTGTACTTGTCCCGTGATCTTGGGCTGTGTCTGTGGCGCCGTGGCAACAATGACAGTCCGCAAGGGTGGCGCCATAGTGGCCAGCGAAGATGAGCTCGCACGTAATCCCCGTGCTCGCTCAGCGCGTATGCGCATTGGCGTGAAGGTGGCATCGTGAGCGTAATTTCAACACCACGGCGTGTAGTCCTTGAACCGAAGCGCACCACTCGGGCACCCGGCAAGCGGGCCGCTACAGCCCGCGTGGCTCGTCGCGTCGCTCGGCGCCGCTCGTCAATAACGATTCCAGTTCTTCTGCTCGCACTGGCCGTCTTGACCATTGGTGCGTTGATTCTGGCCAACGCCCGCCAGATGCAGATTGGGGCAATGCAGCGACAGCTCCTTGATGCTCAGTCCAGCTACGCCACTTCAGTTGATTCATTTACTCGTGCGGCCGCGCCCGAGCGCATTGCAACGGCTGCTGGCCATATGCACCTCGTGGTACCCCAGACGGTCATTCAGATTCACCAGGCGCCACTGAACGTGCGCCTGGCACTCCCACGTTTCGTCGGAGGGGCTGCTGAAACTTCTCGTGTCGTGACATCGGCACGCATCGCCGTTGCAACACCCGCGCCTAAGCCGAGGTAGTGGCGAGTGGACGAGGTGAACCCCTGGATACACAACCGGGTACGCCCTAGGACGACACGCCGGATTGGTGTGGTTTGGGGCATCGTTTCCATACTGACGCTGGTGATGTTGATTCCGGTGGGAAATCTTCAGATCGTTGAGCACGGCAAGTGGAAGAGCATTTCCAACGGTCAGGTGCACCACACCATCACGGTGCCGGCATTACGTGGGGGTATGTATGACCGCTACGGTGCAGTTCTCGCAGTCTCGCGCCCCACGTATCGGGTCATTGCGAACAACTTTCAAATCGAACATCCTCGCGCTACGGCCGAACAGATCAGCAAATGGGTGAACATCCCCGTGGCTCGTTTGACCAAGATGTTGAAGCGTCACTCCGGGTACGTCGTGCTAACCAACTCGATGAGCGTCAACGATGGTCGCGATCTTCAGCGCCTCAGTCTTCCGGGGTTGGTCATTGAACAGTCCACCGATCGTTCCTCACCTAACGGGATGTTGGCTCGATCGCTACTCGGGTACATCAACGCATCGGGCACCGGCTCAGCCGGCCTCGAGACTCAGTACGAGTCGCTGTTAGCTGGTCAGGCCGGTGAGGCCGAAGGCCTGACGAACCAGTCCGGGCTGGCCTTGCCAGGTTCGTCGACCCGCGTGATCAAAAAGGCCAAGGCCGGCATGAGCCTCGAACTCACGATCGACTCCGCGCTGCAATTCGTTACCGAGCAGACGTTGGCCAAGCAGCTTCGTGTAACTGGTGGATACTCCGGAGTCGCCATTGTCATGGATGTGCGAACTGGCGAAATTCTTGCCGATGCATCCCTGGTGAACCACGCCGTGGCCCCCGGCCCCTTGACGCCAGTGACTGACTGGGGATCAAACATTGGCGTCCCCAACATTCGACAAACCATTATGAATCTCGGTATCACCCAGGTCTATCTCCCCGGTTCGGTTTTCAAGGTCGTTCCCTTCTCTGCGGCGCTGCAGTCCGGAGCGGTGACTCCATCCACTCGGTTCCGGGTGCCCTATTCGACCCGCGTGGGTACGCGCCTCTTCCACGATGCCGAGCGCCACGGTGTCTTAAATCTCAGCACCACCGAAGTGCTAAGCCAGTCTTCCAATATCGGTACGTACCTCATTGCCCGACAGGTCGGTAAGGACGGACTCCTTTCGCAGGTCAGCCAAATGGGTTTTGGCCACATGACGACTCTCGGGTATCCCGGGGAGTCCAGTGGTCTACTGAAGACCACGCAGACCTGGTCGGCTTCGGACATGGTGGCTCTCCCCATTGGTCAGGTCAATGCCGTAACGCCGCTCCAGGTGCTCGATGCCTATAACGCCATTGCCAATAAGGGTGTTTTCGTCCAGCCCAAGTTGGTTCGGGCGTTTATCAATCCAGACGGCACCATGCGCGCGACACCCAGTTCAAAGAAGCATCGCGTCCTGTCGACAGAAATTGCCGCTCAGCTCAACACCATGCTCCAAAAAGTCGTTTCAGTCGGAACCGGTACGGCAGCCTTTGTGCCTGGGTATCTGGTCGCCGGCAAAACCGGTACATCGCAAATCGCAAGTCGCAATACGGCGAGTTTCATTGCGGGTGCCTACAACGCCTCGTTCGTAGGTTTCGCTCCGGCCGATCATCCGATTCTCTCGACGATTGTCGTCATTCAGCGTCCCCGCACGTCAATCTTTGGTGGCGTCATCGCGGCTCCCGTATTTCAGCGAATTATGGCGTACGCCCTGCATCACTACAACATTCCGTTGACCGCTAAGAGCGGCCAAAAAGTGACGCCAGGTTCCACCTCGTTCCATTCGGATGTCACCTGATGCGACTCGCCGATCTCTTTCCCTCCTTTTCGTTCGAAGCCACTGTGGCCGACTTCTTGGTTTCCAGCATCGAAATCGATTCGCGTCGCTGTGCATCGGGTGTGGTCTTCTTCGCACTGCCTGGCACGCAAGACGATGGTTCGCGGTACGTAGAAGATGCCCTCGCACGGGGAGCCGACTTCGTTGTGGGAGTGGAAGGGCAGATTGCCGCCAGTGAACGCGTCGTAGGTCTGCCGGTGGACGCCATCTGGGATGCCCTCGCGGAAGCGAGCTACCGCATGGTTGGAGATCCGCAGAGAGAGCTGCAGCTAATCGGCGTAACCGGCACCAACGGCAAGACCAGCGTCGTGACGTTCGTCACCTCGCTGCTTCGCCACCTTGAACGAGACGCAGCATCCATTGGAACGTTGACGAACGTCCGCACTACGCCCTCCGCCCCGGAGCTGGCACGAACGCTGCGGGCCTATCTGTCCGAATGGGCTCCCGTGCCGGTGCGACCAGTCGTTTCACTCGAAGTTTCCAGCCACGCGCTGGTGCAGCACCGTGTCGATTCCCTTCGGTTTGACGTCGGTATATTCACGAATCTGTCTCGTGATCACCTCGATTATCACGAAACCATGGAGAATTACCTTGAGGCGAAAGCCCGCCTCTTTCAAGATGGCCGCTCTCGTCACGCCATCATCTGGGATCAAGGGGAGTGGTCGGCGAACCTGCTTGATCTCGCTGAATGCCCAGTCACCATTGTTAACGAAAGCACTATCCAAGACCTTGAATCACGCGTGGGCCAGCTTCGATTTAGTTGGCGGGGATTTGAGGTCGCTGCTCCGCTGACTGGTTCGTATAACGCCATCAATCTCATCCTCGCGATGGAGGCGTGCGTACAGCTGGGCGAAGAGCCGGCTCGAGTAGCGGGAGCGGCAAGTCACGTTGAGCCTGTTCCGGGACGATGCGAAGTCATTGTGACGCCTGACACCAATGCTCTGCCAGTAGTCGTAGTTGACTACGCCCACACTCCCGATGGTCTCGCCACGACCCTCGCAAATCTGCGAGAGATCCACGACGGACGGATTATCACCGTCTTTGGTTGTGGTGGTGACCGTGATACCGGCAAGCGTCCGTTGATGGGCGAAATCGCCGCCCAACTTTCTGATGTGATTTTTATAACCAGCGACAATCCACGCACGGAAGAACCTTCGGAAATTGCCCGTCAAATTCATGCGGGTGTGAAGTCGGCGGTGGAGACACACGTCGTCCTTGATCGCCGTGAGGCGATTCGTGATGCGCTGGCACTCGCAATCGCGGGTGATCTCGTGCTCATTGCCGGTAAGGGTCACGAAAAAACACAACAAATTGGTACCACTGTGCTCGACTTTGATGATGTGCAAGTGGCGAAAGACCTACTGAAGGAGAAATTGTGCTGAGTTTGATGGAAGCCGGTGGGGTGAGTTTCTTGCTCGCACTTTTCACAACGCCACTCTTGATTCGCTACCTCCGTGCCCACAAGTTCGGTCAGCGCATTCGCGAAGATGGCCCTGCGACCCACCTGGTCAAAGAGGGCACCCCCACGATGGGCGGGATTGTCATTGTCGCGGCCGCCATGGTCGGATACCTGGTCGGCCACATCGGCACCTCCGTCTCCTTTAGTCGTGCCGGAATCCTGGCGGCCAGCGTCACGCTGGCCTCGAGCCTGGTGGGGTTCGCTGACGATTTCATTTCGATTCGCAACGCGCGCAACCTTGGCTTAAACAAGCGCGCCAAGTTCATTGCCCAGCTTGTCATTGCCATCACCTTCGCTGTCTTGGCGGTGGAGTGGGTCAAGACTTCGACGACGCTCTCCTTTACGCGCTTTGACTTCCCAGGTTGGGAGTTGGGCGCCGTCGGTTGGGGCGTCCTGGCCGTGTTCATGTTGGTGGCGTCCTCTAACGCCGTGAATCTCACGGACGGCCTCGATGGTCTCGCCGCCGGATCGTCAACGTTCTGTTTCGGCGTTTTGGCCATTATCGGCTACTGGCAGTTCCGCCACAGCTTCACGCAGAACCTGTACCACCTCCCATCG
Organism: Acidimicrobiaceae bacterium; assembly: GCA_947372925.1. GTDB lineage: Bacteria > Actinomycetota > Acidimicrobiia > Acidimicrobiales > RAAP-2 > RAAP-2. The sequence continues at coordinate 84,081 of CANBVQ010000002.1, read as the reverse complement.
GCCCTTGACTTAGCCCTCGTTGCCGTCGCCCTCGTGGGTGGCTGCCTGGGATTCTTGTGGTGGAATGCTGCGCCCGCCAAAATCATCATGGGGGATACCGGCTCCCTCGCTATCGGCACGGGACTGGCCGCCCTCTGCGCACTGATGAATCTCGACATCCTGCTCGTTGTTATCGGGGGCCTCTTCGTAGTGGAGACGGCATCAGTCATCCTCCAGGTCTTTTCCTTTCGGGTGCTTGGTCGTCGAATCTTCAAAATGGCACCCATTCATCACCACTTCGAATTGAAGGGCTGGCCCGAAACGACCGTCATCATTCGCTTCTGGATTCTCTCGGGTCTACTTGCGGCGTTGGGACTCGGCATCTTCTACGGTGACTTCGTCAAGATTGCCAAGGTCGTCTAGTGGCACGCGGTGACTCATTCATTGGTGAACGCTCTTTGCCACGCTGGATCCGTGGTCTCGCTCTCATCCTGGTCATCGTCGGTACTGTCTTCGTAGTAATCATCTCGGGTCCCGTGCAACGGCTTGAGGGCTCCGCCCTCATTACTTTCATTGCCAAGGACATGGCGTTCGTCTTCCTTTCGTTTGTCGCCATGTATATCGGTCGTCGCGTAACGCGCACCTTCTTAATTCGCATCCTGCCGTGGATTGGGATCGTCGGCTTTATCTTGACGGCGGCGGTGTTGCTGCCAGGTATTGGTACACAGATCAACGGTGGACGACGCTGGCTAGTCGTGGGACTCTTTCAATTTCAGCCGTCAGAGCTCATGAAACTGATCGTCTGCGTGGGGCTCCCTCTGGTTCTTGTCGAACGTCGGCACTACATCTTTGGTCGGATTCACCCCGTGCTGGCTTGGGCGATTGCGCTTGGTGGGGCCGGCATGGTGCTGCTCGAGCCGGACATGGGTACCGGCGCCGTAATTGTCTTCATCTCGTTGGCCATCGTTTGGGTGTGGGGCATCAACACGTATTTCTTGAAGTGGTTCGCTGCTCTCGGTATTACGGGTGTTGTCGCTTCCTTCGCTATCTTTCCGTATCAGTTGCAACGGTTGATTGACGTCTACATTCCACGTCTGTGCGACCCGCAGAACAACTGCTACCAACTCAACCAGTCCAAGATCGGGCTGGGCTCTGGGGGAATCATTGGTCCCGGTCCTGGCCACATCCGATCCGCATGGGGATTTCTTCCCAACGCGAACACTGACTTCATCTTTTCGGTTATCGGCGAAGCATTCGGTTACGTGGGATCAGTGGGCATCATCCTGATCTACCTGGCGTTTCTCTACTGCGGGATGCAGGCCTCGTTGAACGCCCGCGATGAAGCAGCCAAGTACGTCGCCATTGGCATCACCACGTGGTTTGGCGTCGAAGCGGCAATCAACATTGCATCCTGTATTGGCCTCTTCGCCGTAACGGGCATCCCGCTGCCGCTGGTCTCATACGGTGGAACGGCCCTCGTGGTGAACATGATGGCCGTGGGCATTTTGATCAATATTGCGGAGAACCGTGGCTTCTCACAGCTACCGATGCGAGAGACCATCTCGCTACTCAGGCGGGCGTAGGGGTGCGTATGAAATTTGTCATTACCGGCGGTGGTACAGGTGGGCACATATTTCCAATGACGGCCATTGCCGACGCCCTTCGCGCGAGTGGCGTCAGTGCGACCGACATTCTTTTCGTGGGCTCACGTCGGGGACAGGAACGCACCTTGTTGGGGCCACGCGAAGAACGCCTCCTCCTACTTCCAGGTCGCGGGATTCGTCGATCCCTCTCGCCGATCGCTCTGTGGAATAACGCCGGTGCCATCCTGCGCATCGTCTGGTCCGTCGTGGTAGCCCTCCTCACCACACTGCGAGGACGCCCGGGCGTGATTGTCTCTGTGGGGGGCTACGCGGCCTTTCCTATGGTGCTCGCCGGTGCCGCCCTGCGCCGGCCAATGGTCTTTGTGGAGTTAGACGCCTCGATGGGGCTCGTGCACCGACTCTTTGGTCGATTCGCTCAGCGAATTTGCTTCGGTATTGCGCCGGACGTTCTCCCCGCCCAGGGGACAGTTACCGGAGTTCCCCTCCGTCCATCGATTGAAGTCATTTCCCGGGATTTCGAAAGTCGCGTGGCTGCGGCCACCATGCTGGGTGTTGACCCCCAACGTCATATTGTCGTCGTCATGACGGGTTCCCTGGGTTCCGCCACAGTCAATACGGCCGTCTCTCAGCTAGCCGGTCTCTGGGCCGACCGTCAGGATGTTGCCATCGTGCACGTTACGGGCAGGCGTGACTATGAAGAGATTGCGCTCCAGCAACCACCCACGAGTGACTTGCAGTACCTCATCATGCCCTTTGCCGAATCTATGAGTGACCTCTGGACTGTGGCCGACACCGCCATTTGTCGCGCCGGAGCTACCACGGTGGCCGAATTGACCTTCCTCGGTATTCCCTCCGTCCTGGTTCCCTTGCCCAATGCCCCGGGCGACCACCAGACATTGAACGCGCGATCGGTTGTTGAGGTCGGAGGAGCGCGACTGTTGCCCGATGACGTCTGTTCGGCCAACTCTCTGGCGGCGGCCATCGATGACCTTCTTCGAGATCCCTTGCTGCGCGAGCAGATGGGTTCGGCGGCGAAAAATATGGGGCGTCCCGCTGCGGCGGAACACATCGCTCGCGAGGTAAAGGCCGTCGCTGGCAATGAGTAATGCCTGGCCTCCACGGCGAGTACACATCGTGGGTATTGGTGGCGCTGGAATGAGCGGCATGGCTCGCTATCTCGCGGGGCGTGGCTGTGTGGTCACCGGGAGTGATGCTGCGGACAGTTCGACAATGGTGGATCTGGGTGTCACCATGGATGTTTACGTGGGCAGTGATGTCGACAAGGCGACGAACGCTGATGTGCTCACCATGTCTCCTGCGGTCTCGGACGACGACCTTGAGATTGTGGCCGCCCGTAGTGCCGGTATTCCAGTCTTGAGTCGCGCGAAGTTTCTCGCTCGTTTGAGCCACGACCATGAAGTGGTGGCTTTCGCCGGCACTCACGGCAAGACCACCACCACCTCGATGTACCTCATGATCGCGCACGCAGCCAAGGAAAGTCCCTCGTGGCTCCTCGGCGCCCCAGTGATTGGTCTTGGCGAAAATGGTGGCTACGGATCGCATCAACTCGTACTCGAACTCGACGAAAGCTACGGTACGTTCGCCGATGTGGCACCCTCGTCACTAGGTCTGCTGAATGTTGAAGCGGACCACCTCGATCATTACGGCGACCTCGCCGGCGTCCAACGAGCATTTCGCGAGCTGGTCTCGCGTACTAAGCGCCACGTAGTCGTTTGGTACGGGTCAACGGCCCACGAATTGGTGAAGACAGTGAAATCAATCGTCACCGTTGGGGATGATCCGAGAGCCACCTGGCGTGTCGGGGAAGTGAGTCAGGAGCTCATTGGTTCCACCTACACGCTCACGTCGAACGAGGCAGCGCTATCGATTGCCTTGAGGGTGCCTGGCCTGCACAACGTCGTCAACAGTGCGATTGCGGCCGTCACCGCGCTCTTGAACGACATTCCCTCCAGTGCCGTGATTGACGGTCTGTCGCAATTTCAGGGCGCACCACGTCGCTATGAAATTCACGGAACAATCACTGGCGGTGACGCATTGGTGATTGAGGACTACGCCCACCTCCCCAGCGAGATTCGAACCGCGATTACGACCGCTCGCGGAGACCAGGGCCGACGAGTGGTGGCCGTGTTTCAGCCACATCGCGTAACCAGAACGACCAACTTGACCGAGGAGTTTGGGACCGCATTCGAAGACGTGGACGAATTGATCGTTACGGATATTTTCTCTTCGGGCGAACCGAATCCGCAAGGCGTCACGGGGCAGATAATCGTTGATGCGGTCCGGGAGCGGTCGTCCACGCCAGTGCGATACATCGCTGATCGCCGTGAGGCGGCGGCCTACATTCGAACTAGGCAGAGTGAAGCCGATGTCGTTTTGGTGCTTGGTGCCGGTGATATCGGCGAGCTCGCCACGTGGTTGACCGGGGACTCCGATGAGCGTTGAAAATTTACTGAAGCGTGCGGCTGATCTCGGGCTGGCGCACGGGGCCTTTGGTGCTCTCACGACCTATCGCACGGGTGGTGTTGCTCGAGGATTTCTCACCATCGAAACGCGTGAACAACTGACGACACTCGGAGCTGAACTGGCTGCGTGTGAGCGAATCACGGTGCTTGGTAACGGGTCGAACATGCTGGTGGCTGACGGTGAATACGACGGATTGGTCGTTCATCTTGGCGAGAGCTTTTCCACGCTCACGATTAGCCCCACCAATCAGGGCCGTACCGCTGTCACGATTGGCGCCGCCCTCGACCTGCCGATTGCGGCCCGTCGAATCGCCGAGAGCGGCTTGACGGGGTTCGAGTGGGCTGTCGGAGTGCCGGGGACTATTGGTGGTGCGGTGACCATGAATGCCGGCGGCCACGGCAGTGACATGGCCGCCGCAGTGACGTCAGTTGAACTATGGCGCATTGACGAACAGCAGTTTGCTGATGTCGACGCCGAGAATCTCCACTTCGGCTATCGGTCCAGTGCTATCGGACCTCGGGACATTGTGCTCTCGGCCACCATTCTGCTGCGCGAGGGAGTCGCCCAGGTCTCAAAAGAGCAGTTGAAGGAGATCGTGCGCTGGCGGCGGGAGCACCAACCGGGTGGTTCCAATGCCGGCAGCGTCTTTCGCAACCCGCCCAATGAGAGTGCGGGATCGATTATCGAACGGTGCGGCTTGAAGGGCCACCGTATTGGCACGGCGCACGTTTCCGAGAAGCACGCCAATTTCATTCAGGCCGATGAGCAGGGTAACTCGAGCGATGTTCGTGCCCTCATTCGTTTCGTACACGACGAAGTGCTCCGACGTGAAGGTATTGACCTCTTGACCGAGATTCGTTTTGTGGGTTTTGATGAGTAAGGCTCAGAAGAAACCAGCGCGAGGACCCCTGTTCCGCCGATTGCTGATTTTTACGGTGGTGCTGACACTGCTTGTTGTCGGAGGTAATGCGCTTTTGCACCTGAACTACTTTCGAGTTCAGTCCATCGAAATTTCTGGGAACACGCACGAGTCGGCCGGCGAACTTATTTCAGTGACCGGCTTGGACCAGAACCCTCCGATGATTTCGATCAACTCCCGAGAAATCACCGCACAGGCCAGGAGTCTTCGTTGGGTGGAGTCGATTCGTGTGGCGCGCCACTGGCCCCATCGGCTCACCTTGATCGTGGTCGAACGTCGGCCCGTCGCCGTAGCGGCCGACCCTACTGGTGCACTCTTCTTAGTGGATGCCCACGGCGCCCAACTGGACCCCCCAGCGGTGGGTGCCAATCTTCCACGACTGGAAGCAAAGGGCTCAGGCACATCGTGGGCGTATCGAACGTGGGCCCGCCCGGCAGCGCGCGTGGCGGCCCAATTGCCCCTCGCTTTTTCCCGCCAGGTAGCTGTCGTTCAGGTTGCTCGCAGTGGTGAGATTCGACTCAAAATGACGACACCGGTGACGTTCGTCCTCGGTCGTGATACCAATCTGCGGGAAAAGTTTGTTGCGGTGGCCTCGGTGATTGCCCATCAAACGCTTCGCCGTGGCGCAATTGTGGACGTCTCGGTACCTTCAGCCGTCACCATTCAGTAGGCCCCCATTTGACCACCCCCACGGTCGCGGGTAGCCTCAAGCCTTGTATTCCGCATCTTTTCCGAGAAATTTCCCCTCGTCCCGAATGTTTGCGAGAATAGAAGAACGCTTGAAGGGAAGTCCATGAACTTGCAGCAAACCAACTACACGGCCGACATCAAAGTATTTGGTGTCGGCGGCGGCGGCGTCAACGCCGTAAACCGCATGATTGAGGCGGGTCTCCGTAACGTCGAGTTCATCGCGGCCAACACTGACGCACAGGCCCTCTTGATGAGCGGCGCTGAAGTGAAGCTTGACATCGGTCGCGACCTCACGCGCGGCCTCGGTGCCGGTAGCGACCCGGACATTGGTCGCCAGGCTGCGGAAGATCACCGAGCTGACATCGAAGAAGCAATTGGTGACGCCGACATGGTCTTCATCACCGCTGGTGAAGGTGGCGGCACCGGTACCGGTGCAGCACCCATCGTCGCGGAGATCGCTCGTCAAAAGGGTGCTCTGACAATCGGTGTTGTAACTCGTCCATTCGCATTCGAAGGTAAGCGCCGTGCGGCGCAGGCCGAAAAGGGTATTCAGAGTCTTCGCGAGAAGGTCGACACCCTCATCGTTATTCCTAACGACCGCTTGATCACCAAGGCTTCGGCGCAGACCACGATGGTTGACGCCTTCCGGATGGCTGACGAAGTGTTGCTGCAGGGTGTTCGTGGCATTACCGATCTCATTACGAACCCTGGAGTTATTAACACGGACTTCGCTGACGTAAAGACCATTATGAGCAACGCCGGCACGGCCATCATGGGTGTTGGTCAGTCGACCGGCGAAGGCCGCGCAATCAGCGCCGCTCGTACGGCGATTACGTCCCAGTTGCTTGAGGCTGAGATCAAGGGTGCCCGAGGCATTCTGGTCAACATCGTCGGTTCCGACAGCCTGAGCCTGCAGGAAGTTACTGACGCCATGAACATCGTTCACGACGTGGCCCACGAAGATGCCAACATCATTTTCGGAACCGCACTCGACGAGAGCCTCGGCGACGCCGTGCGCGTCACGGTCATTGCCGCTGGTTTTGAGCGGTGGGAGAGCGAAGGACGCCCCGCGTCGTCTGCTGCCCCCGTAAAGCAAAACCCAGCGACCCCGACGACGACCGCCGATATCTTCAAGAGCTTCGATAACGAAGACTTCTTGTCCGGCGGCGATGACGACATTCCCGACTTCCTCAAGTAGTAATGATCTTGAGGCTCGCGTAGCTTCAAATCTGGAATACATTCGAAGCCGCATCGCGGACTGTGGACGCGATGTCGACTCGGTCTCAATCGTGGCTGTAACCAAGACGTTTGAAGCCGACGCCATCAGGGCGGTCACCGCTTGTGGCATTTCTAGTGTTGGCGAGAATTACGTCAACGAGTTGGTCGCGAAGCACCAAGGGCTCGACGAACTGACCGTGCAGTGGCAATTCTTGGGCCACATTCAATCCAACAAGATTTCAAAAATCTTGAAGTACGCCGATGTGGTAGCCGGCGTTTCGAGAGTGGTGGAGTTGGAGGCTTTCGCGCAGCGTGAGGCGCAGAACACCTTCTACCTCCAGGTCGATTTCACGAACAGTGCTGGTCGAAATGGAGCCACGCCCGACCTCGTACCAGAGCTGGCATCGGTGGCGCGAAGTCTCGGTCTGCGAGTCGAAGGACTCATGACCGTGGCGCCCGTTGGCCGCCAGGCGGCCCAAGACGCCTTTCGAACACTTGGTGATTTGGCGGATCGGCTCGGTCTGCCCGTTCGCTCGATGGGTATGAGTGACGACTTCGAGGATGCCTGCCGGCTGGGTGCCACGGAGATTCGGCTTGGTCGGGCCCTCCTGGGCCCGAGAAACCCATGATGCATAGAAGTTCTACACTGAGAGCAGGGTGGAATGAAGTCGGGAGTGCCCAATGGCTGTAAGACAATCAAAATTTGGACTGGCCCTCGACAAGGGTCTCGTCTTCTTTGGTATCAAGGAAGGGGAGTACAGCGATGATCTGTACGTCTCAAACACCCCTGAGTCCCCCCAGCACTTCGTCGATGAAGCAGCGGATGTTCGCCCCGTTCAGCCCGCTCGGCCCGCTTTCACCGCCGTCCCCTCGGTACATGTCGTCGGCGGAAACCCTCGCGTATCGGCCATCGGCGTAACGCGCGACACGCCACCTTCGGGCATCCCTACCTTCGCAACGACTGTTGCTGAAACCAAGGATGTTGAGCTCTTTATCGCCCACAAATACAACGATTGTCAAGAGATTTGCGAAAAACTCAAGGCTCGTCGCGTCGTTGTGCTCAATACGGCCCAGTGCGACAGCGAAACGTCTCGTCGAATCCAGGCTTTTGTTTGCGGGTACATCTACGCCGTCAACGGTCGAATTCAGTCCATTGTGAAGGGCCAGGTAATCATTGCCGAGCCCGTCCGGGGGATTCACACGGCCCCCGAGGCCATCGAGCGGCTCCGCCGGAATAACTTCGAGTTCTAAGGCCGTGTTGCTCCATCGCCTGATTTCGGCCTACATTTTGCTCCTCGTACTGAGGGCCCTTGTCAGTTGGATACCTCCATCTGCGCAGTTGGGTCCCACGACCCGCCAGCTACTGGCCACCCTGTTCAAATTGACCGAACCGGTGCTTCGCCCGATCCGTAATTTGATTTCCCCGGTGCGAGTGGGAGCAATGGGCGTGGACTTCTCCACATTCGTGGCAATTATCCTGCTCAGCTTTATCAACGGGTTTATCCACTAATCCCGACTTTTCCACGCTTTTAGGGGTATCGTGACCGCATGGATTCCTCGATTTCCACCCCATCACTAGACGCTCTTCGCACCATTGACTTCCAAAATGGTTTCCGTGGTTACAACATCGAAGAGGTCGACAGCTTCCTAGACAAGGCCGCTGAAGAGCTCGATGCGTTGCGCGACCAGTACCGTCAGATGCAAAATCAACTTCGATTGGCCGCAGACCGGATCAAGCAGCTTGAAGCAACCCCGAGGGCCGAAGGCACTCCAGCGCCCGCGGCGCCAGCGCCCGCAGCACCAGCGCCCGCGCCAGAGGTGGCCCCGACTACTTCGGCTGCCGCGGTAGCGGCCAGTCAGGAAGTCACTTCCATGATTGCAATGGCACAGGAGTTTGTGTCTACCGCCAAGCGTGAAGCCACCGAGCAGGCCTCGGCTCTTACGCACCAGGCGCAGGAGCAGGCTCGTCGGATTCTTGATGAGGCGAAGTCGAATGCTCTTGACGAAGTAACACAGCTGGAGGGCCGCAAGGCTCGCCTGGCCGAAGAAGTCACGACGCTGGCCCGCTTCATCACCACCGAGCGCAATCGACTGAAGTCATCGCTCGGGGAGATGTCACAGTGGATCGACAACTCACTTGCCGTGCGCGAGACTTCGGCACCAGCGGCCCCGGCCGCACCTGCCCACGTGGCCCCTGCAACCCCGCCGGCACCAGCTGCACCGGCACCTACGACACCAACGGAGCCGACTCGGGTTACGACAATTGGTGAAGTAACGCAGTTCAAGCTTGACAACGACTGATTTGTCACCGAGGGGCAGTATGTTGCCGCTTGAAATTACGCTCCGCGTTGCGGATGAGGAGAACTAATGCCGACTGCCAAGAAGTCAACAGCCAAGAAGGCCACACCTGTGAAGAAGTCGGCGGCCAAGAAGGTCGCTCCGGCGAAGAAGGCCACTCCAGCCAAGAAAGCGGCGCCAGCTAAGAAAGCGGCGCCAGCTAAGAAGGCAGCTCCAGCCAAGAAAGTCGTTCCTGTAAAGAAGGCGGCGCCAGCGAAGAAGGCTGCCACCAAGCCCGCAGCACTGACACCCGCGCAAAAGGCTCGTGAAGCAGCTCGGAAGCTTCGTGAAAAGGACTTAGCCGCGAAGGCTGCCGCCAAGAAGCGTGAAGCCGACGCCAAGGCTCGTGAAAAGGCGGCCGCTCAGGCTCGTGCTGCTAAGGCCGCTCAGATTCTCGCCGCCAAGAAAGCTCGCGAAAAGGCTGCCGCCGACAAACTGCGGGCCAAGGAAGATGCCAAGAAGGCTCGCGAAGCAGAAACGCTGCGGAAGCAAAAAGAGCGCGAAGCAGAAATTGCTCGAAAGATTCGAGAAAAAGAAGCCATTGAAAGTGCGAAGCGTCGTGAGATCGAAGCGAAGCAACGTGCCAACGAGAAGGAACGCCTCCGTCGCCAAAAGGAGATGGAGCGCCGCGAACTAGAAGAGCGCAAGCGTCGCGAGCGTGAAGAAGCAATTCGCATCAAGGCTGAAGAAGAGTTGGCTCGCAAGCGCTCCTCGAAGCCGTACACCGATGACCAGGCCTTCCTCGATGAGATCAAGGCTCTTCTGACTTCTGAACTTGAGATTACGAATCAGCAAGTGACTGCATTGGATTCTCAGGCCGACGAGTTGCTCGTTGACCGTGAACACGTTGAATTCGATGGCGAATCAAACATGGACTTTGGTACTGACTTTGACCGCGAACAGGTGAAAGAGCACGCCGAGCGACTCCGTGACAAGTCTGAGCAGATTACGGTGGCCCTCCAGCTAGTGGCGGAGCGTTCGTATGGTCGCTGCGACAACTGTTACGAGCGAATCCCGAAGGACCGCCTGCGGTTCCAGATTCCGGCCTTTCTCTGCACCTCTTGCCGCGTTTTCTTCTAAGCCGCCACCAACTCTCAGCAGCAGCAGCGGCTCTCGTCGTTGTTGTCGACCTGGGAACTAAATGGGTGGTGCAGCGGAGTCTCCATAAGCCTCTCAACGTCGGTGGCTTTCTGTCCCTGGTCCCATCGTCCAATTCGGGATTCAGTTTCAGCGCAATGAGTGGTCAAACGTTTCTAACCATCTCTTTGGCGGTGTTGGCCCTCTTGTTCTGCGCGCGGCTCTTGAATCGCGTTCATTCCACGCTCGCGATTGTGTCGCTTTCGATGATCATTGGTGGTGGTCTGTCGAATCTCTTAGATCGGGCTTTGCATGATGGACGGGTGAGCGATTTCCTCGGCCTTTCAACTTGGTTTGTCTGTAATGGTGCCGATATCGCCATCACGCTCGGAGTAGTGCTTCTGCTTGTGTCATTCTGTAGTGGTCGGAAAGTGTTGCGCTAATGAGTGATGAGTTTGTAGAAGATGATGGCGGCGAAAGCCTCGAGGTCACGGTTCCGTACACCTTGGATGGCATGCGCATCGATCGCGCCCTCGCAATTCTGACCGGTTTGTCGCGGGCAGAGGCCCAGGCGATTCTGGACGAAGGCCGCGTACAGGTCAACGAGAAGGTTGTCTCGAAGGCCTCGTATCACCTAGAAGACGGACAACTCCTGGTGGCACAGCTGCCGATTCCAGATGATGGCTTTGTCGTACCCGACGCGGATGTGCCGGTTGACGTCGTTCTCGAAGATGAGCAGTTCCTAGTTATCAATAAGCGTGCCGATCAAGTTGTTCATCCGGGTGCTGGTCGCGCCGGTGGATCGTTGATAGCGGGCGTCTTAGCTCGGTACCCCGAGATTGCCCAGCTCTCAACTGAAGGAATCTGTGAACCTCGACGTCCTGGCGTCGTGCATCGTCTCGACCGGGGAACCTCGGGTCTCTTGGTCGTAGCTCGCACCGAAGAGGCCTTTGATTCACTATCGGACCAATTGGCCGATCGAACAATGGGCCGCACCTATCTCGGCCTCGTTGAAGGACACGTGGTGGAGTCGCGTGGGGTCGTTGACGCACCCCTAGGGCGCTCTACGCGGACTCCAACGATGATGACTGTCCGAAGTGATGGCCGTCCGGCTCGAACCGGCTACGAGGTCATTGAGCGCCTCGAGAAGCCCCGCCTACAGACTCTTCTGCGACTCCGTCTCGACACGGGTCGCACCCATCAAATTCGTGTCCACTTGTCGACAATCGGCCACTCAGTGGTGAACGACTCAAAATATGGCCACCGGCGCGATAAGCGCTTAGAGCAGGATCGCTTCTATCTGCATTCCGCAAAGTTGACGTTTCTACACCCCAGCACTGGTGAGACCATTACGACGATCGCTCCGATGCCTGATGATCTCCGGGCACTTACGCCCGACGCACCGGACTGCTAGGCGTTTTCGTGCTGCGACAGGACTTCAGGGTCCTCCCGCAGAATCTCTAAAGCCTCTTCTTCAGCGCGACGAACACGGCGTACACCGATGTCCATCTTCTGAGCGGTGGCCTGGAGAGAGAGTGGCGTTCCACCATTGAGTCCGTAACGGAAGTTCAAGACCTCGCGCTGCAGCTCAGTGAGTTGATTGAGGGCACCCTTGAGCTGGTCGTGCATCATGTTGCGCTCGATGCCTTCGATCCAAGAGTCATCGTTGCTGCCGACCAACTCACCCAGGGTGGTGGTGGAGTCTGACGAGGCAGGCTGGTCGAGGCTCGCGGTCACTGAAGGCAGATTCTCCAGCTGGAGGCGCTGCGTCCGGTTAATGCCCGTCGCTTCAAGAATCTCGTCATCGGTGGGACGACGTCCAAAGAGGGAGGTCAACTCGGCGGTGGCCGCCTCGAGGCGCTGCAACTGCTCACCGACTTCGAGGGGGATACGAATGGTTCGACCGTGCTGCTGAACGGCACGCTGCAACGACTGGCGAATCCACCAGGTGGCGTAGGTCGAGAACTTGAAGCCGCGCTCTGGTTCAAACTTTTCCACGGCACGCATGAGGCCGAAGGTGCCCTCCTGCAAGAGGTCAGCCATCTCGACACCACGGTCCTGGTAGCGACGTGCCCAGTGGATTACGAGTCGAAGGTTTCCGGCGATCATCTGCTTCTTCGCCTCGGCGTCACCGTCTTGTACGCGCTTGGCTAGCTCGACTTGCTCGTCGTAGTTAGGCATGGGGTACTTGTCAAGGTCACGCATGAAAAGGGCCAACATGTCGTTCGATGAGTTGGCGGTTCGGCGGTTATTGGTGCTCACTTCTGGTCTCCTTACGGAACAGTTAAAACACAACATTCGCCAGTCGGGGGGACTGACAATCGGAATTCCTATACCGATATGTGAGTAAGTTACCACTCGGTAACTAGACCCGATGGTCAGAACTGTTTCCGAAAAGTAAAAGATTCCTAAGAGCCGCTGGCGGCGTTGCCGCGCGCCCGATCGACCATGTCGGCCAGGGTGTAACTGGCTAGATGATCGGCCATATGGTGCCCAACTTCGGCCCAAACGGCCAGCAGGGCACACTGGCCTTCGTGGTCACAGGCGTCGTCTTCGTGGGGGGCGCCAAAGTCGCCAGCCACGATGGGCCCGTCCACGGCCGCCACAATTTCACCCAGAGTTAGGTCGTCTGGCGGGCGGGTCAAGACGTACCCACCTCCAACGCCGCGCTTCGAGGTCACGATGCCAGCACCCTTCAGGGAGAGGAGAATCTGCTCCAAATAGGGCTGTGGAAGGCCCGTGCGTTCGGCAATATCGCGAACCGACGTGGGCCCGGAGTTCTCGTCGTGCAGGGCGAGACTCAATAGCGCGCGGCTGGCGTAGTCACCTCGGGTCGACACTCTCACTCGGCAAGATTACCCCTGCTGGAGGTCGGGTTTCAGAAGTGAGCGTACGAAGGTTGCGATTCAGTGGCACACTGATTTCTATGGAAACTGCAGAATCTGTAAACGTCACGGTTGGTCCGGACGAAGTCCTTTCTCCCGCCACCGAAACACCCGAAATGACCGAACCCACGGATTTCATCTCCCAGCCTGCCAAAGTGATGCGCATTGGCTCGATGGTCAAGAGTCTGTTGGATGAAGCTCGCAACTCGCCCCTCGATGACGCCGGCCGTCGACGACTTCGGGAAATCTACGAGCAGTCGGTGACGGAACTCTCGGGGGCACTTTCGACCGATCTCTCCGAAGAGTTGTCGCGCATGGCCCTGCCCTTTTCGACCGAAGTGCCGACTGACTCGGAGTTACGAGTGGCCCAAGCGCAGCTCGTCGGGTGGCTCGAAGGCCTCTTCCACGGCATCCAAGCCTCACTCTTCGCCCAGCAGGCGGCCGCCCAGGCGCAACTCGAGCAGATGCGGAGCCGTGAAATTGAGCCCAGCCCCACGACGCCTGACCCCCGATCAGGCACGTATCTCTAGGCGCCAGGCGCGTTACACCGCGATGTACCAGGCTCCCGCTAGCGTCTCGTTTCACCACTTCATCCCGAGGTGGACCAAGGTTTTCAATGAGCACTGACAGTTTCGTCCATCTTCACAACCACACCGAGTACTCGATGCTCGACGGTGCCGCGCGTGTCGAGGACATGGTGCTCGCCGCCAAGGCGGATGGTCAAACGGCCATTGGTATTACCGACCACGGAAACCTCTACGGCGTCTTGGACTTCTACGACACGTGCCGAAAGCATGACGTCACGCCCATCATTGGTCTCGAGGCCTACATGGCTCGCAATTCCCGGCACGACCGACCGTCACGTCGCGGCAAAGTGGACGACTCGGGTGGCGAGGTCGACGGAGGGCACCGCCTTTACAACCACCTGACGTTGTTGGCGGAGTCCACGCAGGGCTACCGCAACCTGATCCAGCTTTCGTCCCGTGCATTCCTCGAGGGTTACTACTACAAGCCGCGCGTGGACTGGGAGCTACTCGAACAGCACCACGAAGGATTGATAGCCACATCGAGCTGCCTCAGTGGCGTTGTGCTTGAGGCGTTAGTCAAGGACAATTTCGACGAAGGACTCTCGATGGCGGCCCGCCTGCAGGATATTTTCGGGCGCGACAACTTCTTTATCGAACTGCAAGACCACGGGATTGCCGACCAGATCCGCACCAATCCTTCGTTGATTGAAATCGCCAAGCGGCTCGACGCACCGCTGCTGGCGACGAACGACATTCACTACGTCCACCGTGATGACGCCGACATGCAGGACGCCCTGTTGTGCGTGCAGACCGGTTCTTTGATGTCCGATACCAATCGATTTAAGTTTGATAGTCACGAGAACTATCTCAAGACGGCCGCGGAGATGCGCTACCTCTTCCGCGAACTACCCGACTCGTGTAACAACACACTCTGGATCGCCGAACGGGCCAACGTCACGATCTCCAAAGACAACGACGCTCTGCCTCAGTTCCCGATTCCGCCGGAGTATCAGAAGGAGACCGAGGCGGAGTCGGCCAATAACTACTTGCGCGAACTGACCTACCAGGGCGCGCTCGCGCGCTACGGCGATGGTCTCAACCAAGAGGTGCGCGACCGAATCGATTACGAACTTGGCGTTATTGCCAACATGGGTTTCTCTGACTACTTCCTCGTCGTCTGGGACCTCATCCGATTCGCGAAGGAGTCCAAGATCCGCGTCGGTCCCGGTCGAGGTTCTGCCGCTGGTTGTTGCGTGGCCTACTGCCTCAGCATTGTGGAGTTGGACCCGATTAAGTACGGACTTATTTTCGAACGGTTCCTGAACCCGGGCCGTAAGCAGATGCCCGATATCGACATGGACTTCGACGAGCGATTCCGTGGCGAAATGATTAAGTACGCCGCCGAGCGATACGGCTCGGACCACGTGGCGCAGATTGTGACGTTCTCCACCATCAAGGCACGAGCCGCCGTCCGCGACGCCGCCCGGGTGCTGGGCTTTCCACCGGCGGTCGGCGACAAGATCGCCAAGGCCATGCCTCCGTTGTTGATGGGTAAGGACGTGCCTCTCAACGCCTGTTTGGTCGAGACTCCGGGGTACGAGGATCGTTTTGCCGAAGCGGCGGACCTGCGACGGATGAATGAGACCGAACCCGATGTCGCCAAGACCATCTCGGTGGCACTCGGTCTCGAGGGTAAGCGTCGCCAAGACGGCATCCACGCCGCCGCCGTGGTCATCACCAAAGAGCCGGTAACGGAGTACGTACCCATCCAGCGAAAGCCCGGACCGAACGGCGCTATCGATGACGCCCCCGTGGTGACGCAATTTGAAATGCACGGCGTCGAGGACTTGGGTCTGCTCAAGATGGACTTCCTGGGCCTAAAGAACCTCGCCATTATCGAACGGTGTCTCGACCTGGTTGAGATGAACAGCGGCACGCGGCCCGACATCGATCACGTCGAACTCGATGACCCTGGCGTCTACTCCATGCTCCAGCGCGGTGCGTCGATGGGCCTCTTCCAGCTCGAGAGCCCCAACATGCGGGACCTCATGCGTCGCTTGGCGCCAACGTCGTTCGAAGATATCGCCGCACTGGTAGCTCTCTACCGACCTGGTCCCATGGGGGAGAAGACGCACCACGAATACGCCGACCGGAAAAACGGGCGCAAGAAAGTCGTCTACGACCACGTTGACCTCGAGGATGTCCTCGGCGAGACCTACGGCTTGATGGTTTACCAAGAAGACATGATGCGCGTGGCGACCAAAATCGCCGGGTACTCCATGACTGAGGCCGACAACCTGCGCAAGGCCACCGGTAAGAAGATTCGCGAAATGATTCAAGCGGAACGTGAACGCTTCGTTGGTGGTGCCGACAACATGGGTTACGGTCGCGAACTCGGAACACTTCTGTTCGACAAAATTGAGCCATTCGCGGACTACGCCTTTAACAAGTCTCACGCCTACGGGTACGCCCTCCTGGCGTACCAAAACGGTTATCTGAAATTCCACTACCCCCTGGAGTACATGTCAGCCGTGTTGACCTCATCGAAAGATGACAAGGACAAGTTGGCGTCGTACCTATCTGAATGTCGCAGCATGGGAATTTCCGTTCGAGTGCCTGACGTCAATGAGTCGCTCGTCGATTTCGCACCGAGTATCACTCGAGAGCGGACCATCAATTTCGGACTCAGCGCCGTCCGCAACGTTGGTTCCGCGCTCGTTGATCGCATCGTGGCGGAGCGTCGAGAAAGTGGCAACTTCGCGGACATTTACGACTTCGTACGCCGGGTCGATCCACTGGTGCTCAACAAGCGCACGATGGAGTCGCTGGCCAAGGGTGGCGCATTCGACTCCTTTGGTATTTCTCGTCAGGGTCTGACGCTGGTCGTTGACGAGCTCGTCGATCGGACGCTGGAGCGTCGCAAGGACATCACGCACGGCATTTCGACACTCTTTGCCACACTGGACGATGCGGGTGACTGGAGCGGCACCGATATCCCGATTCCCACGAAGGAGTTCAACAAAGAAGATCGCCTGAACTTTGAGCGCGAGATGCTGGGTCTCTACGTCTCTGACCATCCACTCCTTGGCGTTGAAAAGACGTTGGATCTCTACTCGGACTTTTCCATCAACGATTTGCGGGCCAGTCTCGACCTTGACGGCAGCCAGGTGGTTACACGTATTGCCGGCGTCCTCACCAGCGTCGTGGTCAAGACGTCTCGTTCGGGATCAGTATTTGCCCAAGTCACCATTGAAGACTTGACGAGCTCGGCCAACGTGATGGTCTTCGGCAAGCTCTACACCGAGAAGTCGTCCATCTTGTTTAAGGACAACATTGTTTCCTTAAAGGTCCGCGCCGAGAACCGCGATGACAGTCCCCGCATGACGGCGCTCGACGTCGTGGCACCCAAAATCAAGACCATCGCCAATGACATTGTGCAGCTCAATCTCGACGGCCCCCTGGCCCGCCCGGAGGGAATTGCCCAGCTGAAGGAGATTCTCAAGAAGTACCCCGGGTCCACGGAGGTCTTCCTCCATATGCCCCATTCCTCGCAAACGTACCGAATTGGTGCGGAATTCAAGATCAACGTCGCCGACGCGGCGGGGGAGCTTCTGACGACTTTTGGGGGAAATGTCTTCCGTTCGACCATCCCTTCTGGAGGGGTTTCCGAACAGTCGTAGAATGGTCACCCTATGGCGATGACAGTGACCACCAAAGACACCACGGCACTGACCGATAGCGATCTCGTGGAAATGGCAGACCTCTGTGCTGACCGTGACCCGGGCTTTGACATCGGCTTCCTGTCCAAGATTCGCGAAGACTGGGTACTCGTCTCGCACGCCCGCGAAGGCAACAAACTGCGCGGTTACTCCTTTTGCACCCTCGAGCGCATCGGCGGGACGCCCGCTCTTCTCGTCGGTGTGGCCTTAGTTGATCGCAATACGAAGAGCGACCAGACCCTGAAGGCTCTCGTTCACGATCAATTCCGACGGGCCCTCCTCGCGTTCCCGGACGAAGACGTGCTGTTGGGCACCCGCCTCACTTCCGCCGATGGCTTCCGAGCCTTCGCTGGCTTGCAGGACATCGTGCCTCGTCAGGGCTACAAGCCCACGGGTGAAGATCGCGCCTGGGGTCGACGCCTCGCCAAGCGATTCGGTGGCGAGCGTGAGTTTGACGACAAGACCTTTGTGCACTCCTTGACCGAACTCCCGGTTGGTGGTCTCGACTACGTCTCGTCGAAGGGCGTGTTGCCAGAGGGCAGCGAATCATTCTTTAAGGGCGTCAAGCCTCTGAAGGGTCAGCGCGTTGTCGTCTTTGGCTGGGCCATGGCCGAAGATCTGGCCTCGGGCAAACTGCCTAAATAGTTAGTAACGCGGGAGTAGTCCCGTGCAGACCTTGTAGCAGTGGCCATCGAGTGGCAGGCTCAAGCTCGCCAGGACGTAGGCCGGCTTAAAGCCCAGAGCTAGCGCAAGATCTTTTCCGGACAGTGATGTGCGGCGTGCGGCGTCAATGGCACGAATGGCGTGCGAGTCCTCGCAGAGTAACCAGACATCTTCAAGCTCAAAGCCGAAGCGAACCCACGTCGAACCATCTTCGGGTCGCCGCAACAGTTGCGGTCCACGGTCGCACACCAAAAGGGCCGCCGAGGGCCGCTCTCCGCGGAACTCCCAGTACGGAGCACTCGGGCCGCGGAAGCCAAAGAGTGGCCCGTCTGATGGTGCCACGACGTTCGCGAGGAGTTTGCGAATCGAGCGACCTCCGTAAGTGCCAATCTGGCGAGGCAGGTCGGCAATCGTTATGGCTTCGGGCTGGGCGAGGTCGTCGTCGGCAGGGTCATCGGCGATGACGGCTTCAACGACACCGAACAGGCGAAGGTCGCTCTGGACGCCTTCGGGCCAGGGCACACGCCAACGTACGAGGGCACCTGATCCCAAATCAATCACCGTGGTGTCTTCGCGAGTCGAACCAAGTACGAGTCCGTAGATGGTGGCGCCGGGTGAAAAGTCGGCCAGGGGGGTACGAGGAATGTTCTTGACGAACCGCTTGGTTTCTAGGCGTTCAAAGTTGCGATGAAACTTCACGATGGCTCCTCCGGTGGCATCGACGCTAACTGGCGTCGGAGTGCCGCTGGCGAATCCACTGGTGTTTGGCAGGAATTATTACGACAGACGTAGGCCGATCCGACCATTCGACCCTGGAGCAAAGGAGAACTCCCGTCACCGTGAACTATGAGTCCATGAGCAATAAACGTCCGTCGGGCCACTTCGAGGAGTGGGCCGGAGGGGCCGGGCACGACGACCTCAAGACCCTGTTCGTGAAAGAGGGCGGCCTCAAGCAAGTCCGGAACCGCGGTCGGATGCTCGGTAATCAGTGGGCGGGCCAATGAGATGAGTCGCTCGGCGGCCAGGAGGTATCGCTCCTGGCCCGTGAGCTTTGCGAGTCGAGTAAAGGCCATAGTGGCGGTGGCGTAACCCGAAGGCGTCGCCCCGTCAAACAGGTCACGGGCGCGCCAAGGAAGATCGCTTTGCGAAGTACTCGAAGCGAGGATTCCCCTTCCGGTGTCGGGTGCATCGGGCGTGGGAATCTCACCGTCCCAGTGGTTTTGCAGAAGATACTCGGCCACAGCAATGCTGCGGTCGAGATAGCTGTCGTTGGCCGTGGCCTCAAAGCCACTCGTTAGCGCAATGGTGAGCCAGGCGAGGTCGGCCGCTGTGGCGTGCGAAGTGCGACCATCGGTGCGATACCAGACTCCCTCCACGCCGTGTGTGGCGGTGAGGTCATCGAGTAGCTGGATGGCGTCAGCCACCAGGGTGGGCTCGAAGCTCTCAAACAGCGCCACGGCCGTCATTGCGTTCCATTCCAAAATCACCTTGTCATCTCGGCCGGGCTGTGGTCGTAAGGCACGAGCCGCACACAGAGCGGCCCGGACGGGGAGGAATTCAGCAGGGGTGTCGAAAGGTACGCCGGGTGCGAGCTGGGGGATGTAGCGACCTTCGAAGGTGTCCGCACCGTGCAACTCGTAGCGATACAAGGTGGCCTCAATCAGATCGTGAAGGCCGGCTGCATCGAGGGCCGCGGCGACTTCCTCGGGAGTCCACGTGGTGTGCGCCCCCTCTTCGCCATTGCTATCGGCATCGAGTGAGGAGGCAAAACCCCGAGGGAGACGGAGATCGGTACGAACAAAGGCCAACGTGTCAAGAGCCACGGCACGCCACGGAGTGCCACCACCCATGGCGCGATCGGCCCGAAGATAGACCAGCGCTAGGAGGGCTTGGTCGGACAGCATCTTTTCGAAGTGGGGGACGTGCCACTTGGCATCAACGCTGTAGCGAGCGAACCCGCCGCGTAGATGGTCGTAGAGACCGCGGCGCGACATCGCATCGAGTGTCAGTGAGACGACCGCTTTCACCGGACCGTGATGAAGTCGGCTGAGTAGAGCCGTGATGTAGCTCGGGCGCGGGAACTTGGGCGCCCGTGAAAAGCCGCCGAACTCGTCGCACGCGGCCACCAGATTTGACTCCAAGACATCAACGCCGTCTTGAAGGGCCGACGAGGTCGCTGGCTGGAGGCGATCGAGCACTGAAAGTTCCTGTTCGACGGCGCGCGAAATCTCCTCGGTCTGACGATCAATCAGGGGGCGCTGGTTCTCCCAGCCGTCGTGCATGGCCTGCATGAGTCGAAGGAAGCCCGGGTGGCCTTGGCGGTCAACCGGTGGGTAGTACGTGCCGGCCATAAAGGCGCGACCGTCGGGTCGCAAGAAAACTGACATGGGCCAACCGCCGTGGCCACTGACAGCCTGGGTGGCCGACATGTAAATGGAATCGACGTCGGGTCGTTCTTCGCGGTCCACCTTGATAGCGACAAAGTGTTGATTTAAGTAGGCGGCGATTTCTTCGTTTTCAAACGACTCGTGAGCCATGACGTGGCACCAGTGGCAGGCGGCGTAGCCGACGCTGAGAAATATGGGGACGTTACGCCGGCGCGCTTCGGCAAAGGCCTCGGGGCTCCACTCCCACCAGTCCACCGGATTTTCGGCGTGTTGGCGCAGGTAGGCGCTGTGGGCGTCCTTTAGGCGGTTGAGCGTCACGAAGGAAGCGTATAGACCGCTCAGCACTTTGGTCGCAAATGTCTCAAACGAATCAGTGAAACTCCTAGTCTTTAGTCACTCAAAGGAGACTTCATGAATACTGCAGTTGTCACGATGCCCCAGCCGCGAGTCTTGGGTGACCTGATCTCACGTTCGCGTTTGCACGATGTGCAGATGATTCTCGGAGGGGCCCTCTTCGTCGGTCTTCTGGCCCAGATCTCTATTCCGCTCAGCTTCACCCCAGTTCCGGTGACTGGTCAGACGCTGGCCGTCCTGCTCGTGGGCGCCTCCTTTGGTCCCGTTCGCTCGGCACTCTCAATGTCTCTGTATCTCGTCGCCGGCCTCGCCGGTGTGCCGTGGTTCACGCAGCACTCGGGCGGTTGGCACGTGGTGCACGGTGCGACGTTCGGCTATCTGTTGGGCTTCATTGTGGCGGGCGCAGTCGGCGGATGGCTCGCCACTCGTCGGGCTGACCGCAAGGTGATGTCCGCCGTGGCTTCAATGGTTCTTTCGTCGGCGATTATCTACATCCTCGGTGTCACATGGCTCGGCTTCAACTTGGGCGTCTCACCATCGCAAGCCATTGCCTGGGGCTTTACGCCCTTCTGGCTCGGTGACCTCATCAAGGCCGGTATCGCCGGTGTCGCGCTGCCCGCGACGTGGAAGTTACTCAAGCGATAACGCTTCGTTCGAAACAAAAGGCCCCGCCAAACGGCGGGGCCTTTTGCTGTACGAGGACTATGCCGCGTAGGTCAACTGCCAATCGGTGGGCAGGTAGATGACTTCGTCAGCGAGGTGACGTAAGGAGTGAGACAGGGTGCCACGGTTGGCAATCACGGTGATCTTGGTGCCTCGTGATTGATACTTGGCGGCAATGTCAACAAAGGCGCCATCGCCGGAGGCAATGACGATTTCACCCACTTGGAAATCGTGGAAGTGCTCTTCCACGTAGCCAATGAGGGCGCGCTCCGCACCATCGGCGCCGTGCTCGAAGACCTGTCGAGCTCCGGGAAAGCCGTTGGCGGCGAACATGATCGGTGAGCCTCCACAGCTCGTCCCAACGGCCACGTGGCCCAGTCCTCCGGGCACCAGCGCGGTGAGGAGTTGATTGAGTACTGGGTACATGTGGGGTTGAGCCCGAGGACCCATGGTCTCGTTTTCGTGGTCAATGAGTGAGATTTTGTCAATGCTGCGCATGGGCGGCCTTTCGCTAGTTCACCCGACGGTGGGTGGAAACCCATTGTGCAAAATGGCTACGACAAAAGTTCCCACTATTCCCAAAGTCTCGAGAAAGACTCGTAAAGTCACGGGATGAACATTTCTCTAAACGGGCAAGTTGCAATCATCACCGGGGCCAGTCGGGGTATTGGACTGGCCATTGCCCACCGGATTCACGAGGCCGGTGGATCGGTCATGCTGACTTCACGCAAGGCCGAGAATCTGGCCGAAGCACTCGCCACGTTTAACTCGGACCTGGATCGGGTGGCTACGGCCACTGGTCACGTGGGACGCAGCGAGGACGCCCAGCACGTCATCGACGCCACCATGGACCGCTTCGGGCGCGTCGATATTTTGATCAATAATGCGGCTACCAACCCTTACTTCGGACCACTACTGGAGATCGACGACACGCGACTTCAAAAAACTTTTGAAATTAACCAGGCCAGCATTATTTATCACTGCCGTGCCGCCTACAACGCGTGGATGAAGGAACACGGGGGAGTAATTCTGAACGTCGCCAGCATTGGTGGCCTGGGTCCTGAACCCGGCATTGGTTGGTACAACGTAACCAAGGCGGCCGTCATTCACATCACCAAGCAACTGGCATACGAACTGGCTCCAAGTATTCGTGTCAATGCCGTCGCTCCGGGACTCGTTCGGACAGAACTGGCTCGCGGACTCTGGGAGAACGGCGAAGAGGCCATCAGCGCCCACATTCCGCTGCGCCGTCTTGGTGAGCCCGATGACATCGCCACGATCTGTCTCACCTTGGTATCGGACGCCTCGTCGTGGATGACGGGTCAGACCGTCGTGGTGGACGGTGGAACGATCAATCAGCCCACCGGCGGCGTTGGTTAGAGCAAGCCTCGGGCAATCTTGCCGTTGCTGGTGCGGGGAATCGACGAGACGAGTTCGATGGCCTTCGGTTGCGCCCAGGGGCCGAATCGTTCGCGAGCGAGCGCTCGGCAGAGTTCCAGTAGTTCGTTCTGATCGCGATGGCTGACGGCGACGACAGTGACTCGCTGCCCCCACTCGGCGTCATCACGGCCTACGACGGCTAGATCGTCGACGCCTTCGATGTCTCGAAAGAGCTCCTCAAGATCTTCGGGCCAAATCTTTTCGCCACCGCTGGTGATCACGTAGGCCAGGCGACCCTGAATGTGGAGAGCTCCGTCGAGGAAGGTGGCACCATCACCTGTGGGAAACCAGCCGTCACTGCCGTTCGCTGATACTTCGGGTCTCGGTCGATCACGGTAGGCCCGAAAGAGCGTGGGACTCTTGATTAACAGTTCACCGTCGACGATGGTGAACTCGACACCCGGTAGGGGCCGGTGGTCGTAGAGGACGCCCGAACCGGTTTCGGTCATGCCCCATGTCGTGGTCACATTGTCGGGAACGAATGGTGGAGGAGGTCCTCCACCGAGGAGGACACACTGGTAATTCGAGGTGTCGTAGCGAACTAGTTGAGTCCGTACCACCGAGACGTGCGTGGCACCTAGCGCGGCCCCCGTTTCGATGCTGGCATCAAAGAGCAGAGCCACGTTGGCTAAAACTGATCGCAACAAGACGGCGAGCCCACCAATATGAGTTGGGGGAATGACGGCGAGCCATCGTTGCTCGCCATCGCGCGTGAGTGCTTGCGTGGTCAGCGTGGCGCTTGAGAGAAGGGCCTGCCAGGTCAAGACTGCGGCCTTCGGTCGACCGGCCGAGCCGGAGGTCAGCACGACCGCTCCGTCTCCTTCTTCAACGGGGTCTCCGCCGAGGGCTCGGCGCCGTCCAGACGAATCGATCAGGTGGGTTGGCCGGAGGATGTCGAGGAGTTCGGAACGTCGTGTCTCGCTGAGCCTTGGGTCGAGAATGGTGAAGGCTTCGTGGTTATCGGCGCACGTTTTCATGGAATCTACGAGAGATTCACCAATTGGCATTTCGAGTGCCACTAAATTCGCCATACTTTTACATTACGAGTGAACGCAACCACAAGGTGAATTCTGAGGAGCAACGTGGCGACGATTAGATACGAGCGCAGGATCAAGGCCTCACCCGACACGGTGTGGGGCGTTGTGCGCAAGCCCGCCTCCATCCCCGAATGGTTCCCCGGCATCACATCGTGTGACATGGAAGGCACGTTGCGGACCATCCACTTGGCTAACGGACTGTCTATGCCCGAGAACATCATTGTGAGTGACGACATTGCTCGTCGGTTTGCCTACAGCATCGTCTCGCCGCTCTACCGATCACATCTGGGCACCATCGACGTCATCGAAATTGGGCCCCAGGATTCGCTCTGCGTCTACTCCACGACTGCCGAACCCGACGTCTTGGCGCTCGTGATTGGCGGCGGAACCTACGCCGCCCTCGATGAAATTCAGCGCATTGCCGAAGAGCGAGAAGGAAAGTAACCATGGGTCGCAAGATTCTTTTCATCACCACTGACCAGCAGCGGTTTGACACGATTGGTGTCAACGGCGGTATCTACTCTCGGACCCCCGTCGTCGACCAGCTCGCCCGCGAAGGCATCCGCTACACCCGGGCCCAGCCCGCCTCAGTGGTCTGCATGCCATCTCGGTCCTCGATGTTGACGGGGCAGTTCCCCTCGAAGCACGGCGCGTGGATGAATGGTGTTCCGCTGCGCGTCGATGCACCGAGCGTCGCTGCCGCCCTTCACGACGAGGGCTACAAGACTTCGATTATCGGCAAGGCCCACTTCGAGCCGTTCTTGGACGTGTTCGGTAAGTTCACGGAGAACTCCCTCTCGTCACTTGGTGTGCCTACCGTTGAGCAGCCCTGGTACGACGGTCGTCGGGGGGTGCACCGTGGATTCGATCATCTCGAGATGGCGACCCACGGGGCCGCCGGCATGTTGCACTACGCCCGTTGGGTGGCTGAGCACCATCCCGAGATGATGGGGGCTTTCTATCAAGTCCTCGACGGCGAACTGAATGTCAACGCCGCCGGTGGTGGTGATACCGATGCCCCGCAGGTCAAGCACAACGTGATTCCCAAGGAGTGGTACCACACCGACTGGGTGGCCGATCGGACAATCGCGTGGCTGAACTCCCTTGAGGCGGAAAACGACTGGTTCTGTTGGATGAGCTTCCCCGACCCTCACCACCCTTGGGATCCACCACAGTCAGAAATCAATCGCGTGAATTGGCGCGATGTAGATCTGCCAGTTGGATACGAACGAGATCGGACCAAGCGCGAAGCGATTTTGGACGACAAGGCCCGCCACTGGCGCATGTGGTACGACGGGACTCTCGTTTCTAACTACGAGGCCCCGGCGAAGTGGGTGCCGGCATCATTGACGGAAGATCAGATCCGTGAAGTCAATGCCTTGAATGCCGTCGAGGTGGAGCTCATTGATGAGGCCATCGGACGTGTTCTGCGCGTTATTGACGAACGGGGCTGGGGCGACGACGTGGACATCATTTTCACGACTGACCACGGCGAATTCCAGGGCGACTTCGGACTCTTGTTCAAGGGTCCCTATCACGTGGACGCGCTCATGCGACTCCCGTTGATTTGGCGGCCCGCCAAGTCCAGCGGTGTCAACCCGGCAGTAGTTGATACCCCCGTGAGTCTGGTTTCGCTGGCCTCTACGTTCCTTTCCGTCGCTGGTATCGCGCAGCCGGAGTGGGCCGAAGAACCGGCTCTGCCAATCTCGAACGATGACGCTCACTCGCGGAATCTGGACGCAACTATTACCGAATGGGACTCGGCTCTTTTCGGTGTCGATATTCACGTCCGGTCGGTCCTGACTGAAGAGTGGCTCTACACCCGTTACGCGGCCGGATATGCCCACGACGGCACTGAAGGGGAGCTCTACAGTCTCGTCGACGATCCGCTCCAGCGCATTAACCGATTCGGTGACCCTTCACTCAAGGGCGTACGGGAAGAACTCCAGGCTCGTCTGGATACGCACGAGAATCGCCCGGGGGTCGGCGAACACGACGGCGTACTTGTCGCGCCAGTGTGATGCGCCGGTAGCGTGGTCGCCATGGAAGAAACAGTCATTAAGGGTTCGCCCGTCGACCCCGTCGAAGCATTTCGTAACGCCCCTCTCCCCGCGTGGGACCGCATCGGGGAGTACGAAGACATCTTCTACGACGTCGCCGAAGGCATTGCCAAAATTACGATCAATCGCCCGGAGCGCCGTAACGCCTTTCGCCCCCAAACACTCTTTGAGTTGTCCGACGCATTCGAGCGGGCCCGTGATGACATCTCGGTCGGGGCCATCATCTTGACCGGTGCCGGTCCGGACGCCTTCTGCTCCGGTGGCGACCAGAAGATTCGTGGCAACGATGGATATATCGGTGATGACGAAGTGGCCCGCCACGGCGTAGGACGACTCAACGTCTTGGATCTTCAGATTCAGATTCGCCGCCTGCCCAAGCCGGTCATCGCCAGTATTGCGGGCTACGCCATCGGTGGTGGACACATCTTGCATCTGGTCTGCGACCTCTCGATCGCCGCCGACAATGCTCGCTTCGGACAGACCGGACCCATGGTCGGCTCCTTTGACGGTGGCTACGGTTCTTCACTACTGGCTCGAACCATTGGTCTCAAGCGAGCCAAGGAAGTTTGGTTCCTCTGCCGTCAGTACGACGCGGCGACCGCTCTGGACTGGGGACTCGTCAACACGGTCGTGCCACTGGCCGATCTCGAGCGCGAAACGGTGGCGTGGTGCCGCCAGATGCTGGAACTCTCACCCATTGCGCTACGCATGCTGAAGGCCGGCTTCAACGCTGCCGACGATGGCTTGGCCGGTATCCAGCAGCTGGCCGGTGACGCCACGATGCTCTTCTACATGTCCGAAGAGGGACAAGAGGGTCGTAACGCCTTCGTGGAGCACCGGCGTCCCGACTTCTCTCGTTTCCCCAAGCGTCCGTGAGTCCCGCGCCCGGACCAGTGCGTCGGTGGGTGCTCGCAGCGAGAGCGCGAACCCTCCCGGCCGCAATTGTTCCGGTCGTCGTGGGAGCGCTGTCGGTACGGCCGACGGCGATGAATGCCACGCGCACGCTTGGTGCTGCGGTCGTGGCCCTGGCGCTACAGATCGGCACGAACTACGCCAATGATTTCTCTGATGGCGTAAAGGGCACCGACGAGAATCGCGTGGGCCCCTTTCGACTCACCGCTTCGGGGCTCGTCCACAAGAACTTGGTGCGCACGATGGCCTTCGCGTGGTTCTTTCTCGCTGCACTCGTGGGTCTCATGCTGGCATTTGCCACCACGTTGTGGCTGGTTCCGATTGGCGTCAGCGCCGTACTGGCCGGATGGTTCTACACCGGTGGTCCGAAGCCCTACGGCTACTTCGGCTTTGGTGAACTTTTCGTCATGATCTATTTCGGGTTCGTGGCCACCGTTGGTACGGCCTACCTTCAAAACCAGCATGTCCCGTCGAGGACTTGGTGGCTGGCGCTGATGTGCGGTTCCATGGCCTGTGCGATGTTGGAGTCAAACAATCTTCGCGACGTGGCCGGGGACATTGAGTCCGGAAAGAAGACGCTGGCTGCGCGGTTGGGTCGACGACGTGCTTCCTGGCTCTACGTAGCGTGCGTGCTCGGTGTTGCGCTTGGTGCGGGTGGGGCCTTGAAGTTTGGTTTTCTCTTCGGTCTGCTGTACCTGGTCCCATTGCATCGGTTGGTCTTCACTAACTTCCAAGGGCGCGCCTTGCTGCCACTACTGCAGATCACATCTCACATCCAACTCACGATTGGCGCCGGTATCGCGGTTGTGCTCCTTGCTCAGTAGGTAGCGAGGAATTCCAGAACGATGCGGGCTACCGCTTCGGGCTGTTCGAGGTGTGCGGCGTGACCCGCGTCGGGGATCAGAGCCACGTGGGCATCAGGAAAACTCAAGCCCATTTCAAGTGCTTCGCCGGCAAACTTTTCGTCATTGGCGCCCGCAATCAAGAGAACGGGCATGGTGAGTTTGGCGAGTTCGTCCCCCAGGAACCGCTGCGTTCCCGTTCCACAGTTACGCAGAGATGAGGCCAGACCGGCACCATCGGAACTACGTGAGTGCCGTTCCTCGGGGTCGTGGGGGAGTGACTCAAACAGTGGTCCGGCTAGCCATTCATCGAGGAAGATTTCAACACCCACTGTCTCGATTCGTTGCGCACGCTGCTCATCGTCCGCGATTCGGTTTCTTCGATCGTTCGGTGCCGGAATGCCACGGGTGGCACTGAGAAGTACGAGGGCCCGGACGGCGTCGGGATTTTGAAGTGCGACGTGGAGTGCAACTCTTCCGCCCATGGAGTAACCCCCAAGGAAAAGTGGTTCTGGCGGGCAGATAGCTCGAAC
Organism: Acidimicrobiaceae bacterium; assembly: GCA_947372925.1. Lineage (GTDB taxonomy): Bacteria > Actinomycetota > Acidimicrobiia > Acidimicrobiales > RAAP-2 > RAAP-2. Next base: position 55,751 of record CANBVQ010000002.1, on the reverse strand, counting down.
CATCTGCGCCGTGGCGTCAAGGTCACCGGAAATCCCGCTGGCCTCCCCGTGGCCTGGGAGGTCGGGGGTCACAACCGCGTGGCTTCCTGCAACAATGGAGAGGAAGTTCCGAGCGGAACGTCTCGTCTGCGTGAAGCCGTGCAGCCAGAGGAACGTTTCTCCGGAGCCCTGAGACTCGACTGGTAAGGAAGGCATTGTCCATGAGCGTAGTGAGCCCCAGCGATACTCAGGCGACTTACGTCGCCACGCTGGTGGACCAGTGGATTGCCTGTGGTCTGCGCGATGTAGTTATTTGCCCTGGCTCACGTTCGACGCCAATGACGCTCGCGCTGGCGAGACGAAGTGAGCTGCAGGTATCTATTCGCCTGGACGAACGCGGTGCGGGCTTCTACGCGATTGGTCGCGCACTCGAGAGTCGGTTGCCAGTAGTGGTCGTGGTGACGAGTGGCACGGCCGCCGCCGAACTCCACGCAGCTGTGGCCGAAGCAGATCAGGCCTACGTCCCTCTCATCGTTATTACGGCCGACCGCCCACCCGAACTGCACGGGGTCGGAGCTCCACAAACGATTCCCCAACACGATCTCTTCGGACCAATGGTGCGTCGAGCACTCGACCCGGGGGTGGCGCAGCCTTCGGCAAGCAGTAGCTGGCGCGACCTGGCGACCGAACTTTGGAATGCCGCACGCGGTGCCGATGGCCCTGGTGGTCCCGTCCATCTCAATGCAGCCTTCATCGAGCCGCTCGTCGGCGAGGCGCAACCACTTCCAGCTGTTGCGACACTGTCGCCACGGTCATCTCAAGCAGAGTCGCTCCCCGCAGTGACGCCCACTGTGGCTGGTCAACGCGTCTTGGCCGTCTTTGGCAGCGGGGTGACCCCCAGCGATGTCGAGGCGGCGCGGCAAATGAATTGGGTTGTCGTGGGTGACGTCACCACGATGCACGCAACTGCATACGTTGATGGCCTTCTGCGCAATGAGGGCTTTGCCCAGCTGGCCAAGCCGGACGTGGTCGTTCGAATTGGGGGACTCGTGGCCTCCAAGGTGGTCAATGCCACCATTAAGACGTGGGGCGTTCCGGTGATTGGCCTCGACACCGGTCGACCCGTGTCTGATCCTGATCGCGTGATCTCTCACGTTCTTTTTGGAAGCGGGCTGGGCGTGGCTCCCGAGGGTATCGCCGATGCGGCATACGTCGAGCTCTGGCGAACTGTCGAAACTCGAGCGCACGAGAACTTCGCGGGCTTGGACCTTGAAGCGAGCAAGCTCACCGAAGCGCTCATCGCGCGAGAGGTTGTTCGCGCGAGCAACGAAACCGAGATGCCGTTGCTCCTGGGTTCCTCGATGCCCGTTCGCGAAGTGGAGTGGTTTGCGCCGGCGCGAACCTCAAGGGTCTTTTCGAACCGAGGAGTAAACGGTATTGATGGCGTTACGTCGACGCTCTTTGGTATCGGCGCCAACAGTGGCGCCATCGGGTTGATTGGTGACCTCACCTTTCTCCACGACTCCTCAGCGCTGGTCGATCCGCCAGATGCTTCCATTGCCCTCGTTGTCGTCGCCAATAACGGTGGTCATATCTTCGATTTCCTCCCCCAAAAGAGCATTTTGGATCCTCAGGAGTTTGAACAACTCTTCACCACGCCTCGAACGCCACAGCCTTCAAAGGTGGCCACAGGCTTTGGTTTGGCGTCGGTCGTGGTCGAGACGGTTGCGGAGTTGCGCGCGGCTCTGGCGGCAGCGCGGAGTCACCATGGGGTCACAGTGATCGAGGCTGTTCCGAGTGCCCCCGTTTCCAACGTTGAGTTCCACGCCTGGCTAGAGCGCTCGCTCGCTCGAGTGGCCAATGAATTGGTGACGCCCGCATGATTGGATTGGCCGGCAGTTTCTTTGCGGCGGCCCCGGTGGCCTTTGCGGCCGGCCTGGTCTCCTTTCTCTCGCCGTGCGTACTGCCGCTGCTTCCGGGATACCTCGGTTTCCTCGGGGGAGTGATGGGTCAAGGCAGCGCCAAGGCCTCGCGGGGCCGAGCGGTGCTCGGCTCGCTCAGTTTTGTGCTGGGCTTCACGGTGGTCTTTCTTACCTTCGGATATCTCTTCGGCGGCCTCGGTCAGCTCTTGCGATCTCACCATCGTGGCCTGGAGATCATTTTCGGAAGTGTGACTGTCCTGCTCGGCCTCTTTTTTGCCGGATGGCTACCACTCGGTTTCCTGCAGCGCGAACGGCGCAGCCACTTTCTGCCACGAGCGACTCTGGTTGGCGCCTTTGTCTTGGGGCTGCTCTTCGCTCTTGGTTGGACCCCGTGTATTGGCCCCACGTTGGGTGCGATTATGGGCCTGGCGGCAACTTCGAGTACTTCGACTGCGTGGCGGGGGACGGGCCTGGCCTTCATCTACTGCTTGGGATTGGGTGCGCCGTTCGTGGTGGCGGCCATTGCAAGCGAGTGGGCCACGGGAGTTTCCGGTGCCTTGCGTCGAAAGGGTCAGCTCATCGGAATGATCGGCGGAATCTTTCTGATCGCCCTCGGGGTAAGCGAAATCGCGGGCTGGTGGCCCACGATCATTCACTGGGTTCAAGATCTCCTGCCGACGACGACACCTCCGCTCTAATTCTCAACAGGCGTCTTCTACACTTTGACTATGGGTATTCGGGAAGACTGGGAATTTCGCAACATTCTTCACCAGTTCACAGATGAGGCCATCTTTGGCCAGTTGGATGCTGGAGCCGTCACGCTCTACGCCGGATTTGATCCCACCGCAAAATCTCTACACCTCGGAAACCTGCTCCAACTGACGAGCATGCGCCGACTCCAGCTCGCGGGAAATCGCCCCATCGCCCTAGCCGGTGGGGGAACGGGGCTCATTGGCGACCCTAGCCACAAGGCCACGGAGCGTCAGCTGCTCTCCATGGATGAGCTTCAGGAGAATGTGTCCGGTATCCGTCGACAGTTAGAAAAGTTCCTGGATTTCTCGTCAACCGCGGGTTCGAGTCAGGCCCTGTTGCTTAACAACGCTGACTGGTTAACCACTATTTCTCTCACTGATTTCCTGCGCGATACCGGAAAGCACTTCACGGTGAATCAGATGATTGCCAAGGACTCCGTGAAGAGTCGCCTTGATCGGCCCGACGTGGGAATCTCATTCACTGAGTTTTCCTACATGCTGCTCCAGGCGTACGACTTCCTCCACCTGTATCAGGCACATGGTTGCACCATGCAGCTCGGAGGTTCCGACCAGTGGGGCAATATCACCATGGGCGCCGAACTTGTTCGCAAGGTGGCCGGCGGCTCAGCCTTCGGCGTGACTTCGCCGCTCCTCGTGAAGTCGGACGGCACCAAGTTCGGTAAGTCTGAGTCGGGGGCGATGTATCTCGACCCCGAGATGACTTCTCCCTTCGCGATGCACCAGTTCTTCTTGAATACTGAAGACAGCCTGGTCATTCATCTCCTTAAATCCTTCACCTTCCTCACGCACGATGAAATCAATGAGCTCGACGTGGCGACCAAGGAGCGGGCGCACGAGCGATTGGCGCAGCGAACCCTCGCCAATGAAGTCGTGGCGTACGTGCACAGTCGTGAGGTGGCCCAGGCCGCCGAGCAGGCCGGTCGGGCACTGTTTTCCGAAGCGATTCGCGATCTCGATGAAGCAACGCTGATGCAAGTAATGGCCGATGCGCCGTCTTCGACGGTGAGCCGCCAGGCCATCATGGAGGGCGCACCACTGCTCGATCTTTTGGTGGAGTCCGGCCTGGCGACGTCGCGAGGCGAGGCTCGACGTTTCATTGATCAGGGCGGGGTCTATTTGAACAACCTCAAGGCCGAACGCGAAACCGTTGATTTCTCTGACGTGCTCCACGATCGTTACGTAGTGCTCCGCCGTGGTCGTCGACAGACCCACCTCGTCGTCCTCGCGTGAAGCGCACCGTAGCGATCATTGTTGTTTGCGGACTGGTCCTGGCGGGTTGTGGCACGACGACCACCAAAGCCCTAACGGTCAAGTGGATGAATGAAGCGAATCAGGACAAGGGGTACCACGCCCTCCACGCCGACATCAGTAAGACGGTGAAGTATCTCCGTGCACCATCGTCGACGCAGGCCGATCTCCATACGCTCTGCAGCGTTCTCAACCTTGAGATCCATGGAGCCAATGATCATCTGCCGACTCCTGACACGCAGGCCACCGAACTCCTGGCCCAGGGGTACGACACCCTCGCGACAGCCACCACACAGTGTGACGAAGCGGCGACCAACCCCGCCAAGAGGGCGGCCGCCCTTAAGAATTTTAGTCAGGGCTTTGGCGATCTCTATTTCGGGATGCTTCGTCTCTACCGGGTCCTTGGTCGGACCGGAACCCCCCGCTGAGCTAGTTGCTCGGTGGTCGCAGGTCGATCTCGAGTCGCAAAATGCCATCTTCGAGTGTGGCGGTGGCGTCACCAATCATGGCGTAGTCCTGGAAGTCGAGCCGCGCCGCCTCTATGAAACGCTGGCGATCGGCGCCCTCAATTGGCGGCAGGCCCCGTCGCTGGACGGCGTCGGCACGCTCGCGAAATCGAAGGACCATGTCTTGGGGATTAAAGGATTCAGCCACGGTCCCATGCTATGGGCGCAGTCAAGTCACCTCGAGTCGGTAGACTGCCTGTTCGGAACTTCGTTGTTCCTCAGTCTCCGTCTTGCCATATGCGGGACCAGCGAGGAGTTGTTGTGAAAAAGGGTCGCCACCGTCGCTTCGTCGAAGCACGCGAATTGAAGCACACCACTGGTCCACGGGCGGTTGCCTGTGACGAGTGTGGAGCCGAGCCAGAAGACGTGCACGCTGAGTGGTGCCGTGCGGAAGAAGACCGTTTTGAAGAAATTCTTGGCGGCTTGCCCCGTGCGCAGTTCAGCGACGACGAAGATCCGCTTCGTACCGAGGACTAACGCCGGCGAATAGCCGGGTGTGGCACGGGAGTTGCGTGTCGTGCCGCTAAGTAGTTCAACAATGTGTCGTACGTCTTTTGACCGACCATCGCAATAATTTCTTCACTCATTGAATCGACCACCCGGCTCTTGCCGATGAAGGCGTCAGGTGACTCGGTGCACCACCAGTGGAATTCATCGCCGCCTTCGCCCCAGTGCTTGCGGTCCCACTGCATGATGGTGGAGGTGATGTGGCCGTTATCAGCCACTTCTTCTTCTCGGCGCAAGGGGAGTTGCCAGCAGACCTCGGGCTTCAGCGGAATGTAACTTTCCCCGGTGTCCATTGACAAGACGTGAAGGGCGCATCCGGCACCACGGTGGAAATCGGGTCGGTTCAAGAAGATGCAAGCACCCTTGACGAGCTTGGTGGTGGTGTCGCCATCCTTGTCGGTCTTAGTAATCCCGTCTTTGCCCTTGTTCTTAAATTGCCACTGGTCGGCCGTGAGGCGCTTGGCGGCCTTCTCGACACGCTTGGTGTCTTGCTTGTCAACAAAGTGGGCACCATGGCTACAGCACCCTTGGACTAGCTCTTCGGCGGGGCTGGTGAGAACTCCCTGGCATCCGTTGCCAAATATGCAGGTCCAGTTGCTCTCTAGGAACGTGACGTCAAAGACCCACGTGCGCTCCTCGTCGGCATCTTCAAAACTGATCCATTCATGGGCTTTTAGGGGTGCTTCACTCACGATGCCAAGTTAGTAGTTGTTTTCTGCGAGATAGGTGACCTTTAGACTTTCACTCATGACCACATCAGAGTCCACGCCCCTAATTACCCTGACGCCCGAAGCGCGAACCATCGTGATGGACGCGTTGGCTAATGAAGAGAATCACGACTCACTGGGCCTCTGGGTCGAAGTGACCGGCGTGCGTGGTGCGGGCTACTCATACGACCTCTTCTTCCAGGACAAAGATGGACTCGAAGAGCCCGTAGAGATTGTCCTCGACGGAGACATCACGATTGTTGTGCCCGTGAAGAGCGCGGCCCGTCTCCGCGGATCTCGACTCGAGTTCTCCGACGACAACGGCGGCGGACTCGTGCTGGTCAACCCCAACTCGCCAACCTCCGAAGAGATGAACCCCGGAGTTCCGGCTGACATTTTGGCCAAGGGCCTCGGTGGCGCTCTGGCCGTGAAGGCGCTCGAAGTTCTCGAGGCTGCCATCAACCCCTCCATCGCATCCCACGGTGGTCGTGCCGACCTGGTGGCTCTCGACGACGACGAGAAGATTGCCTACGTCCGCCTCTCCGGCGGATGCCAGGGATGCGCCATGAGCCGCATGACGCTCTCGCAGGGTATTGAGACGACGCTGAAGGAAGAGATTCCCGTGCTCGTCGGAGTCGTTGACGTCACAGACCACGACTCAGGCTCAAATCCCTTCTACGAGCGTTAGACCTTCGGGTCCGCGAGCCGTTTTTTACTAGGCTCTACCTATGTTGCGCTTTCTAACTGCCGGCGAAAGCCACGGCCCGTCATTGACCGTCATTGTCGAAGGTCTTCCGGCCGGACTACCTATTTCGGTGGAGCAAATCGGGGACCAGCTTGCCCGACGCCGTCTCGGCTATGGCCGCGGCCCACGCATGCGTTTTGAACGTGACGAAATTCGTATTACCGGTGGTGTCCGCCACGGTCGGACCTTGGGATCGCCCGTGGCAATCGAGATTCTCAATACGGAGTGGCCTAAGTGGGAAGTGGAGATGTCGGTCGCACCCGGCACGCCGACGACCAAATTGACGGCCCCTCGTCCTGGTCACGCCGATCTCGTCGGCATGCAGAAGTACGGCTTCGACGATGCCCGTGATGTCCTGGAGCGTGCGAGTGCCCGTGAGACGACCGCCCGCGTCGCGGCCGGAGCATTGGCTAAAGCCTTACTCGCCGAGCTGGGTATCGACATCGTGAGTCACGTGGTTCGCATTGGTGCGGTCGCCAGTGATTCACAAGATCGACCTGGAGCCAAGGATCTCAATCGTATTGACGAGAGTGAAGTTCGTTGCAATAACCCCGAGGTTGAAGCGGCGATGATTACGGAAATCAAGGCAGCGGCGAAAGAGGGCGACTCCCTCGGTGGCGTCGCCGAGGTAATCGCGTACGGCGTACCCGCCGGACTCGGTAGTCACGTGCACTGGGACCGCAAGATGGACGGGCTGCTCGCCGGAGCACTCATGAGCATTCAAGCGGTTAAGGCCGTAGAGATTGGTGACGGCATGGCTCAGGCCACGCAGCGCGGATCGGTCGCTCACGACGCCATTGCGGTTGATACCAGCGCGCACTCCAGCGGTGGCTTCATGCGCCGCACCGACCACGCCGGCGGCCTGGAAGGCGGCATGACGAGTGGAGCCCCGCTAATTGCGCGCGTCTCCATGAAGCCCTTGGCCTCACTGAACCGACCAGTACTTGAGACGGTCGATGTGTCCACTGGCGAGTCAACGGTCTCCTTCAAGGAGCGCACCGACGTGACTGCCGTACCGGCTTTGGGAGTTATCGCCGAGGCGATGACGGCCCTCGTGCTCGCTAGCGAAGCGCTGCGCAAATTCGGAGGCGACTCTGTCGCCGAGTTCAAGCGGAACGCCGATAACTATCTCCAGCACATGGGTGAGACCCCGAGCGCTGCTCGACCCGAGTAGTCGTGGCCCGGATTGTCTTAGTAGGACTCCCGGGCGTAGGTAAGTCCACGGTGGGCCCGGCGGTAGCCGGCGCCCTGCAGATCAGCTTCGTCGACCTCGATGCCGCTATCTCGAGCCAGGTGGGAGCGTCCGCCCCGGACATCATTCGCGAGCAGGGCGAACCAGCCTTTCGAGCCATTGAGTTGGCGCTACTACGCACCTTGCTCGAAGAGGACATCGTCATTGCTACCGGCGGCGGGGTAGTCGTAACTGAAGAGTGTCGTGATCTCTTGAAGCGGGAGCCGATGGTTGTTTGGCTGGACGCCGATGTCGACGTGTTGATGAGGCGAGCCCAGGCGGGGGACAGGCCTTTGTTGGCTGGCGATTTGGCTCAACGTCTAGGTCAATTGCGTAACGAGCGTGAGGCTTGGTATCGCGAAGTTGCCACTACGCAGATTGATGCCAATGGTTCTCTGGGTGAAGTGGTTGAGCACGTTCTTGAATGCGTGAGAATATGACAGGCATGAAGGTTCCAGTTCTGCTCGCCGATCGCTCCTACATGGTTGTCGTGGGGCATGGTGTGCGTCACCAGCTGGCTGAGGCCATCGCCGCTAAAGCGCCTCGAGCCGCACGGGCCGTACTTGTCACCTCGGAGTCGCTCCTCGGCCAACCTTGGGCCGATTTTGAAACTGGACTGCCCACTACGACCATCACCGTGCCCGATGGCGAAGAGGCCAAGTCGGCAGCTCAGGTTGAACGCCTCTGTACGGAGTTTTCCAAGCTCGAACTCTCACGTCACGACGTGGTGGTCGGTGTTGGCGGTGGGGCGGTCACCGATTTGGCGGGATTCGCCGCGGCGGTCTATCTCCGTGGAATTGCAGTCGTCCACGTTGCTACGTCGCTTGTAGCCCAAGTTGATGCCGCCATTGGGGGCAAGACGGCCGTCAATCTGGTGACGGGGAAGAACTTGATGGGCGCCTTCCATCAACCCCTCGCTGTCCTCTGTGATCTCGACTTCCTCGAAACACTTCCACCCCGAGAGATTCTCAACGGTCGCGGTGAAATCGTGAAGTGCTGCCTCCTTGATGGCTTGACACCTCCAATGATGTCAGCCCTCTCGTTGGAGGACCAGGTTCTCTTGGCCGTTGAGCTAAAGGCCCGCATCGTGTCGGCCGATGAGCGCGAAGGCGGCCTGCGCGCCCTCTTGAACTATGGCCACACGTTGGCCCACGCGATTGAAGCACTAGAACTTGGCGGCCAGGAGCTTGATATTCGTCACGGCGAGGCCGTCGCCATTGGGTTGGCGTTTGCGGTGCGTCTCGCCCGCCATCTGGGCCGTGTTGGCGATGATGCAGTGGCGAGCCACGACGAAGCACTCAGTGTCTTCGGGCTGCACGCTGAGTTGCCTCAGGGCCTCTCTATTGACGCCCTGATCAATGCCATGGCGAAAGATAAGAAGGCCCACCACGATCTAACGTTTGTTCTGCCAGGGTTGAATGGGTTTGAAACCGTCTCGGGTATCAGCCGTCGTGACGTGGAAATTGTTCTCGAAGCATTTGGAGGAGTCAAATGAGTGGTGTAATCCTGTTCCTATCGGGTCCGAATTTGAATCTTCTGGGGGAGCGCAGTCCCGAGATCTACGGGAAAGAAACGCTCGCCGACCACGAGCGTCGATTCACCGCAGTCGTGACGCCGGCCGGCTTTTCGGTCCACTCCTTGCAGTCGAACTCTGAAGCCACGCTGATTGAGACAATTCACGAGGCACGAACAAATGCGGTGGCGATTGTCTTCAATCCCGGAGCGCTAACCCACAGCTCTTGGGCGCTACGCGATGCCCTGGAGACGTTCAGCGGACCCAAGATTGAAGTTCACCTCTCGAATCCAGCCGCCCGTGAGCCTTTCCGTCACCTCTCCACGGTCGCTGGGGCTGTGAGTGGCTCCATTGCGGGATTTGGCGCCCTCGGGTATGAATTGGCAGCTCACGCCGTCCTCGCACATCTGAAGGCATAGGAATTCACGCCGCAGGGCGTACACTAACCACGCACGAAATGAAGAGTTAGGTCAGTGATGCCCGCAATTTCCAGTAACGACATTAAGAACGGCGTAACGCTGAACGTTGAAGATGGTCTGTTCACCATTATCGAGTTCCAGCACGTCAAGCCCGGCAAGGGTGGCGCCTTTGTGCGCACCAAGCTGCGCAACCTCCGAACCGGTCAGGTCATCGAACGTACGTACCGTGCCGACGAACGTCTGGAGCAGGCCATCATCGACAAGCGGGACATGCAGTACCTGTACCGCGACGGTGAGGACTACGTCTTCATGGACCAGACCAACTACGACCAGATCCCCGTGCAGGAAAAATCCTTGGGAACGGCTATCAACTTTCTCAAGGAGTCCGGCAAGGCTCTCGTTATCTTGCACAACGAAGAAGTGATCGGCGTGGAAATGCCCGCTTCGGTCGAACTCATCATTACCGAGACCGAACCCGGTGTTCAAGGCGACCGTGTTTCTGGTGCCCGCAAGCCCGCCACTTTGGAGACAGGTTTCGTGGTACAGGTACCTCTCTTTGTGGGACCCGGTGAAAACATCAAGGTAGATACGCGCACCGGCGACTACATCACACGGGCCTAACCGGTGAGCGAACTGGGCGAACAACGTCATCGGGCTCGCGAACGTGCCCTCGAAGTGGCGTACGAAGCAGCAATCAAAGAACGCTCAGTTGAATCGGTCCTAACTGAACTTCCCCTCCGCCCTGACGCGTACGCATTCGCGTTGCTCGAGAGTTTTGAGACTCACAAGGGGTGGGCTAAAGAGATCATTAGTTCGCACGCCAATGATTGGCAGTTTGATCGGATGCCCCTCGTGGACCGACTCATCATGATGTTGGCACTGTGCGAAATACGTCTACCTGACTGCCCGCCTACCGCGGTAGTTATTGATGAAGCTGTGGAGCTGGCCAAGGCCTACTCCACTGATGGCAGTCCAGGTTTTGTTAATGGTGTGCTGTCGGCATGTTTCGCCACGTGGTACGCGGATAAGTAAGCGAGTTTGTAATGCTGCGAATGGCTCACGGAGTAATGCCGGGAATGGGTCAAGGGGTCGACGTCCATAACCCCACCATCGTGAATCTCTTTCGCGAAGGACTCCACTCGAATTTTGTTTGGCTACTGGGCATCGCTGTGCTGCTCTCAGTGCTTCTGGCCCTGCGCAGTGTTCGCGGCGGATTTAACTCGCCAGAATGGAGCGAACCGCGAGGGCGGACCATTCTGCGAACCGGACTTGGACTGCTCTGGATTCTCGATGGAATTCTTCAGCTGCAGACGGCTATGCCTTTGGGTCTCGGCAGCCAAGTTCTAGAACCGTCGAAGGAAGCGGCGCCAACGTGGTGGCACGGCGTCATCAACGGTGCGGTGGAGCTTTGGAATCAACATCCCATCGCCTTGGCGCAGTCTGTTGTTTGGCTGCAGCTGGGCCTCGGAATTCTTCTGCTCAGCTCTAGCGGCCGGACGAGCCGAATCGCTGGCAGGCTGTCGGCCATTTGGGCACTGATTATTTGGATCGTTACTGGCTTCGGTGGACTGTTTGGCCACGCGCCATCGTTCCTCTTCGGTTGGCCTGGCGCCCCAATCTTCTACGTCATAGCCGGCTTCGCGGTCGCAATGTCGACGGAACGCTTCCCTCACGTCTATCAGGCCGTGGTTACACGCCTACTCGGGGGAATTCTGATTCTCGGCGCCATTCTCCAGGCGCTACCTAACAATGGGTTCTGGTCCAACGGGCAGGACAATGCGCTAAACGCGATGATTCTCGAAATGACCGAGGTGCCTCAGCCGGGATTGCTGGCAGGGCTCGGACATGTTTTTGCTGGTGTCGTACGCGCGGCCGGCCCGGGGATCAACATCATGCTGGTGGTCTGGATGATGACCACCGGGGTTGGACTCTGGCGTAGCACCGTGTCGGGCTTCGCGTGGCCCGCGCGTTCTCTCGTGATCGGTTCGCTCGCCGGCTGGGTCTTGATTCAAGACACGGGGCTGTTCGGAGGACTTGCCACTGATCCAAACTCACTGATTCTCGTGGCGCTCATTAGCTTTACCGTCAGCCCCGGAATGCGCACTGCGGCACCCTTGTCTCTTCGCGTTGGTCCACACGGTCGAGCGGCCTTCGCTAACGCCGCTATCGCCCTCGGATCAGCGGCGCTGCTTGTTGGAGTCGTTATCGGGGGCGGCGCCCTCATGCGCCCCGTGGAGGCAACGCTGTACCAGGTCTACAACGGTGATGTCTCGGCGGTGTCGGCTCCCGCCCCACCCTTCGAACTCACCGACCATCAGGGCGAACCTTTTTCACTCGGCGAGCATCGTGGTGAGGTCATTCTGTTGAGTTTCCTCGATCCGGTTTGCTACGAGGAGTGTCCTCAAATTGGGCACCAGTTACTTGATGTTGTTAATCACTACGCAAACTCCGACCGCCAAGTCGCCATGGTGGTGGTAGCGGCCAATCTTCAAGATCACAGTGCGACTGACATTTCGCACTTCATGGGTGAATACGACTTGGCGAACACGAATAACGTGTACTTCCTAAACGGTTCAGCGCAACAGCTCGTCGATGTGTTCAGCCTTTATGGCATCACCGTGACCTCCGGTGGTGAGCACGGCATGAGTATCCACACCAACGTCATTTACATCATTGATGAGGCTGGACAGATTCGTTACATCGTGGGCGATGACCCCGCACCGGGTTCTGCGGGACGTGCCTCTACGGCGCGCGTCTTGGAACGCGCGATTGACTCCTTGAAAAAATGATTGAGTACCCCCTGCTCGTCGTGGGACTGTGGGGGCTGTGGCGGTTAAACCTCCGTCGAATTACCGCCACGAACAAGTTGTGGCTGGCCGCCGGTTCAGTTCTCCTGGTGATCTCGGCGATACCGCCATTCTCAACCTGGGCGGCTTCTTCGTTACCAAATCACATGATTAGCCACATCGTGTTGATGTTCTTGGCCCCTTTGTGTCTGGTGGCCAGTGGGGAAGTGCCACCCTTGTCTCAGCGAATCCACCCGCTGGTTCCGCTGGTGGTGCTCAATGCGACGATGGTGATCTTTCATCTTCCGGCTGTTTTTGACGCATCGATGGGTAGCGAAGTCATGCGATCGCTACTGGTCGAGCCACTGTTCTTTCTCTCCGGAGTCTGGTTCTTCTCCGTTGTACTGGCCCCCCACTCAGAGCAGCGACCGATTCAGATGCGATGGCAGTTGGGAGGCGTGGTACTCACCACGGTCGTGATGTTTGTTCTGGCCATGTCGATGTCAATATTCACTAAGGCTGCCTGGTACCACTCCATGGCCTCTATGCCGGGTATGGAGATGCCGGGTGATTTCGGTTCACAGCAACTGGCGGCCGCCATTTTGTGGATCTGTGGAGACGTTTGGGCTGTGCCACTCTTTGTCGTGTTAATCCGGCGTCTCGCGGCCCGCGATGGCTCGCTGTTACAGGCTGTAGATCGCTACTCATCACCTTCGGACTGAGGGAGTCCGTGAACTTTGGCGAGGTAGGCATTCCATTCGTCGAGCTGCTGGTCGTGCTGCTCATTGAGGGCAGCGGGCTTCGCTGTCATCTCGCCCCGCTCTTCTCGAAGTAACTTCCGCCAGACGTAGATGGCGTAGAGACCGAGAATCGGCCATTCAAAGACGTAGGCCCAAGAAAGCGTGTTGCCCCCCAGGGCACGGCTCAATTCAAAGATAAATGCGGGAATACATATAACTTCGGCCAGTAGCAGTCCAAAGTGGATGCGCAGTTCCGTCTTTTGCTTCTGGTCCACGTCTTCAGACTAAACCCTTGACACGATGTCGCTAAGGCGTATGGTATGACGACTACGAAGTTTTTTCTATGTGGTTTGGAAACAAGGGGGGAATTCAGATGACACGTTTTAAAGCCGTCGTCGCATCACTCGCGTCAGTGGCGCTTGGTGCGATCGTGATTGCCGTGGCTGGAATCGCCCTCGCTCACGCTCAGCCGACCCAAGACGCACTGGTGGCCACCAATGTCGGTGCCTCCACTGTCACCGTGGACGGAGCTCCGAAGACCGTGAAGCACGTCGCGCTAACTATCGGCGCCTACCCGGACTCGCAGTTCGGCACCGTTTTCGGAAAAAATGGCGGCGCTCACCCTGACTGGGTCGCTTACACCAATAACAATCTTGTCGTTCCGGAGAATTCGCTCGTCACCATCACGGTCAACCAGTACGACGGTGGTGAGTCTTTGAACAATCCGTATTTTGGCCACGTCATCGGCACGGTGGACAACGTTGCCTGGGTGAACGGACAAAAGGTGAAGCACTGGGATCCCGAACACGTCGGGCACACCTTTACCTTGCGCGGCATTCCCGGTAGTGGCCGTGACATCTTCGTTTCAGTACCAATCCCGCCGAATGATCTAGTAGATGTCTGCGACCCCGCAGAGCCCGATGCATCTATTTGCGCACCGCAGGGGACTGGGTATTACCCGAAGGATCCAGTCGTGGTGACGTTCAGCTTCTACGTCGGTAGCAAGGGTGTTTACCAGTGGAACTGCGAATACCCCTGTGGTGGTACGCGCATCGGCCAGTTCGGTTCAGCCATGTCGACGTACGGCTACATGTCCGGCACATTGACGGTTAAGTAGGAGAGCACGATGACGTCAAACGACAATCAGAAAAAGAATCTCCGCCAGATCTTCTGGATTTGGCTGGCCATCACGGTACTGGGTGTGGTCATCGGCATCTACGGGACACCTTGGTTGATGCCCACGTCCGCTAGCAACACCATGCATCTCAGCATTCTGACGATGGTTGTTTTCACCGTCGCCGCAGCTCCTGTCGCAGCGTTGGTCTACGCCGTCGTGATTGTGGCTCTTACGAAGTGGCGCTACAAGGGTGAGGGCATCCCACCGGATGGGCCACCGATCCGCGGTAATAGCCCAGTAACGAGCGTTTGGCTCGTCGTTTCAACGCTGCTAACCGTGTTCTTGTTGGTCTGGGGCCTCGCCCTGCTGGCCGTTGATAACGGGGCGGAGTCCAAGTCGGAGATGACTATCGATGTCACTGGGCAGCAGTGGGTCTGGTCCTTCGGCTACGCCGGTACCCAGGTTCACTCGCACGATCTCTACTTGCCGGTTGACACAGACGTTAAGTTCGAAGTCACATCCAAAGATGTAGTCCACGGTTTTTGGATTGTGCAGATGGGCATCAAGGTGAACGCCAACCCCGGTGCTATCACAACGACCGCAGTGACCCCCAACCGAGTGGGTACGTTCGACATCCGCTGCACGGAAATTTGCGGCCTGAACCACGCCTTCATGGTGACCCGCGTTCATGTATTGACCAAGAAGAACTTCGAGCACTGGCTGGCTTCGCAGCCAGCGACGAACTAGGAGGGCGAAATGAATTCGACTCTTGAACAGCACCACGTTGTTGGCGGCGGATTTCTTCGCCGCTTGAACTTTGGCACCGCCGCCGTAAGCGGCTTAGTCTTCGGCTTTATCGCCTGGGCGCTCAGTCACCACTTCCTCGATGATTCGGGTCAAGGCTTCGCCGATCAGGTCACCGTCCTGACGGGGTGTGGCTGGGTTGTGGGCTTCTTGCTCGGCATCGGTGCGCTCACCGGTCCCGGTAAGTGGTTCACCGGTCGTGATCAAAACCACGCCGATGAGATGTATCTCGCCGGAAAAGATCTCGGTCGAAAGCGCTACTTCCAGTACACGACGGACCACAAGGTTGTCGGTGTGCAGTACATCATCGCCACCATGGTTTTGCTTGGTGCTGGTGGCATCTTGGCCATGGGCATCCGAACGAACTTGCTTACCCCGGGAAACCACTTCGTAAACCAGCAGGTGTACAACGGATTCCTCGGCGTGCACGGCATGTTGATGATCTTGGGCTTGATTGTTGCGGTGGCCGGTCCGTGGGCCAACTTCGTCTTGCCAATCCAGGTCGGCGCTCGCGACATGGCGTTTCCTCGACTCAACGCACTGAGCCTCTGGACGTTGATTGCCGCTATCCCGCTCTTGCTCGGGTCACTGGCGATTGGCGCGATGGACATGGGCTGGGTGACGCAGGGTCCAATCTCCGATCAGTCAGGCATCGGGTTTGACCTCTTTGCGATGTCAATCATTACCTTCACCATCTCGACAACGGTGGCTGGCGTAAACACCATCTGCACCGTTCTGACGATGCGCACCAAGGGAATGACGATGGAGCGCCTGCCGATTTTCGCGTGGGCCTCAATCTTTGCGGCCGGCCTTGGCCTCTACGCATTTCCATTCTTCCTTGTCGTAATGGCACTCAACTTGGCCGACCGCATGGTCGGCACCAGCTTCTTTATTGCCTCCGGTGGTGGAACGGGCTGGCTGCAGGAAAACCTCTTCTGGCTTATGGGTCACCCCGAGGTCTACGTGATCTTGCTGCCCGCCGTCGGGGCCATTTTGGAAATTGCCTCGGTCTTCTCCCGCAAGCCCCTCTTTAGCTACCGAACGGTGGTTGGCGGCATGGCCGGACTCTGCGGTCTTAGTGCACTGGTCTGGGCTCACCACATGTTCACTACGGGATGGGCCCCCACGCTGGGTGGCCCCTTCATGCTGACCACGGAATTGATTTCGATTCCGACGGGTGTGATTTTCCTGGTGCTGCTCGGGACAATTTGGCGCGGAAATATCTGGATGAAGATGCCGATGATTTGGGTCTTTGGTTTCATTGTCAACTTCATCGTTGGCGGTATTACTGGCATCTACCTGTCAGACATTCCCGTCGATAACCAGATGCACGGCACCATGTTTGTGGTGGCGCACTTCCACTACGTCTTTGTCGGCTCGGTTCTCTTTGGCGCAATTGGCGCACTTTTCTACTGGTTCCCTAAGGTTTCGGGACGATTCATCGACGAGAAGATGGGCAGAATCTCCTTCTGGTTGGTCTTCATCGGAACGCACGTGACTTTCATCTCGATGTTCGTCTCGGGACTTCGCGGCATGTCGCGTCGCTACTCGAGCTACGCATTGATCTTTGAGCACACCAACTTCGTCACCACTATCGGTGCCTACATGATTATGGCCGGCATGCTCGTATTGCTGGGTGCGGTCATTACCTCGTGGCGTTCGGGCGTGCCGTCTGGCCCCAACCCCTGGGGTGGCAAGTCTCTCGAGTGGATGGTGCCAACTCCGGTGCCGCTCGAAAACTTCGAAGTACTTCCTGTTATTACCTCTGACCCCTACACCTACGGAGAGGCAAAGTCATGAATGACCTCAACGCAACTTCACATCACGAAGCACCCGAAGTCGTCGACCATCGCCAACGCCTAGGCATCTGGCTCTTCATCGGCGGAGACGTCGTGACTACCGGTGCGCTGATTTTCACGTATCTCTATTTGCGAGCGGTTAACACAAGCGGGAACTGGATGGCCATTACTGGTCTTCCAGCCAATGGTCGCTCGGCTGAAGAGGTTCAAGGGGTGCTCGACGCTGGTGGCAGCATGCAGCACATCATTGAAGCCCCACTCTCCGCGAGTTTTGCGTGGATTCTTGCTCTCGTTATGGTCGCTAGTGCCGCCATTTTCTGGTTCGGCGAGTCCCGTTTGCGAGCCAACGAAGCTGGTAGCAAGGCCTTTGTGGCGATTTCTATCATCGCCGGACTGGCTGTCGTCGCGTACATCGTCTTGAGCATTGTCCAGCTACGTCAGGTGCCCCAGTATTGGCGCGTAGAGCACGACAGTTCGCTGTGGATCTACACGACGTACGGTTCTTGCATGCTGGCGCTCGGCGTCTCGGCGGTGATTCACGCCCTGATTCTGGCCTTCCTAGCGTTCGGTTCGGCCACGCGGGCGGCCGTTGGAGCCATTGGCCACGACCGCTGGTTCCAGGTGCGTCTGGTCCGGTACTTCTGGGTCTGGGTCGCACTTTCTACGGTGATCTTGACCTTCGTGGTAACGACGCTCAACTCGAACTAGTCGGTTCGCCCTGCTAGGGTGAACACCTGAAACGTCGTGAAGCGAGTCCTGTGAGGCTCGTACGACTGGAGGGATTGTGGCAGAACGAGAGCGTCTCAACACGCGCCAACGGGGAACGGTTTTCGTTCCCAAATCCCAACTCCTTTCTCCCGAAGAGGTTCAACGGGCCGTTCGTCGTATGGCTCACGAAATCCTTGAGCGCAATGAGGACATCGCCAACCTCGTCATCATTGGGTTGCAGACCGGCGGAATCTGTTTCGCCGAACGTTTAGCCGACGTGATTCATGAAGTATCTGGCGTCGATATCGAAACGGGAACTCTCGACGTGGCGTTCTATCGAGATGACGTGACCATCCGTCCGGTACTCGAATCGGCCGAAACCTCCGTCGACGCTGACCTGGCCGACCGCGTGGTGCTGCTGGTCGATGACGTGCTCTACACGGGTCGCACTATTCGTGCCGCCCTCAACGCTCTCGCCGACTGGGGGCGCCCTCAGGCGATTCAGTTGGCCGTCATGGTCGATCGCGGGCATCGCGAACTACCCATCCGAGCGGACTACGTCGGCAAGAACCTGCCCACGTCACAAGAAGAAGCCATTGACGCGACGCTTGACGGCGTCTGGATCGGAACGTTGGTGAAGAAGTGATTGATTCCATAGCGGGCGGCAACCTCGTTTCCTTGGCCACGCTCTCACAACGCGCCATTGTCGAAGTCCTCGACACCGCCGAGTCATTTGTTGAGGTCAATTCACGGGCGGTTAAGAAAGTACCTGCCCTCAAGGGCAAAGTCATTGCCTCACTCTTCTTTGAGGAGTCGACGCGCACCCGTTTGAGCTTTGAAACGGCAGCCAAGCGCTTAAGTGCCGACGTCCTGAGTCTGGCCGTGGCCTCTTCGAGTGTGAAGAAGGGCGAGTCGCTCCGAGACACCATCAACACAATCGACGCACTGGGTATCGACGCGGTGGTGATGCGACACAGCAGTTCCGGTGCCCCGGTTCAGGTCTCTCGGTACGTTCCCCACGTGCGTGTCATTAATGCCGGCGATGGTCAACATCAGCATCCAACACAAGGTCTCCTCGACGCCTTTACGGTCCGCCAGGTGCTGGCGGCTCGCGCCGGCACGTCTGGGCGGGAGTCGGGTAGCGAACTCTTTGCTGGCCTGAAAGTTCTCATCGTCGGTGATATCCGGCACAGCCGGGTCGCTCGGAGCGATATCGAGGTTTACACCCGCCTCGGTGCCCACGTCACAGTGGCGGCTCCAGGGACGCTCTTGCCTTCCGACATTGCTCAATGGCCCGTTACGGTGGCCACCAACTTCGATGAAGCATTGGCAACGGCCGACGTAGTGGGACTCCTGCGACTTCAAAAGGAGCGTGGATCCGGCGCATTTGTACCGAGTCTTGGCGAGTTCACCTCCACCTACGGACTCACCGCGCGTCGGGCCAAGCTGCTTCGCCCTGAAGCCATCATCATGCACCCGGGTCCTATGAACCGTGGGGTGGAGATTGACTCCCAGGTGGCCGATTCTTCCGCGGCCGTTATCGAACAACAGGTGCGAAATGGTGTGCCGGTCCGCATGGCGGTGCTCTACCTCACCACCGCCGGCGCGACGTTAGAAAGTGACCCCAATGACTAATTCCACACTGGTGATCCGCGGCGGTCTCATCGTCGGTCCGCTCGAGTCGTTCGTTGGCGACGTGCTGATTGCTGACGGTCGAATTGTTGAAGTTGGTCCTGGCATCACGGCCCCGAGTGGCGCAGTCGAAATCGATGCCGCCGGCTGTTGGGTGGGGCCGGGTTTCGTTGACCTCCATACCCATCTTCGCGAGCCCGGCAAAGAGTCGGCCGAGACGATTGAGACGGGCGCATTCGCTGCCGCGCTCGGTGGGTACAGCGCGGTGGTGGCGATGCCGAACACCGAGCCAGCGCTGGACTCGGTTGCAATGGTGGGCTACGTCCTCGAACGCGGCAAGAGTGCCGCCGTCGACGTTGCGGTTGCGGGAGCGATTACCGTCGGTCGCCAGGGTTCGCAGATGGCTCCGATTGCCAAGCTGGCTGCTTTGGGTGTTCGACTTTTTACAGACGATGGCAACGGCGTCCAGGATGCCGGGCTGATGCGTCGAGCCCTGACGTACGCCCAGCCACTGGGCGTGACACTCGCGCAGCACTGCGAAGATGAATCGCTGGCTCAAGGTGGCTCGATGCACGAAGGCGCCTCCTCGTCCAAGTTGGGCCTCACGGGCCGTCCGGCCATCGCCGAAGAGCTCATGGTGATGCGCGACATTGAACTGGTTCGCTTGACCGGCTGTTCAATGCACTTCCTCCACTTGTCCACGGAGCGCTCGATTGCCCTCGTCATTGAGGCCCGAGCTCAAGGTCTGCCGGTGACGTGCGAAGTGGCCCCTCATCACCTCACACTGGACGAGACGGCCTGCGAGACGTTCGATCCAGAGTTCAAGGTTCACCCGCCGCTACGAACCGCCTCCGATGTTGCCGCTCTCCGAGCTGCACTGCGCGCTGGGGCGATTGACGCCGTGGCCACCGACCACGCACCCCACACGCCCGAATCCAAGGACATGGCCTTTGATGAGGCACCTCCCGGCATGCTCGGCCTCGAACAGGCCGCGGGCTTGACTCTCGAAGCCCTAGGTGGCGCTGGAGCCGATCCGCAGGTCTTCTTTAATGTTCTCTCGCGTGGTCCCGCTCGCGTGGCTCAACTGCGAGAACAAGACGTACGCGTGGGTCATAGCGCCCACGGGGGAGCAGTCACCGTTGGTGAAGATGCCAACCTCGTCGTCTTTGACCCGAACGCTTCGTACGTCGTAGACCGTGACAGCTTGGCGAGCCGCGCTCGTAACACTCCGTATCACGGCCGCACCATCCACGGCCGGGCTCGCGCCACCGTGGTGCGCGGTCGTCTCATTCAGTTGGAAGGAATTATTCAGTGAAGCGCCAACCCGCAGTTCTGGTATTGAAAGACGGCACCACCTTTGAGGGGTACGCCGCCGGTTACCAACCCGAAAGTGGCATCTCTACGGGAGAGTTCGTCTTCAACACCGCCCTCTCGGGGTATCAAGAGGTCATCACCGACCCCAGCTACGCCGGACAGGTCATTGCCTTCACCTATCCCCACATTGGCAACTACGGCGTTACACCCATCGACGACGAGGCGATTCGCCCATGGTGTGCCGGTGTGGTGGCTCGCGACTTTACTGACGTTCCCTCCAACTGGCGCAGCGAAGAGTCGATTGAGGCCATGCTGATTCGCCATCAGGTGCCCGCCATTGTTGGTATCGATACTCGCCGTTTGACGCGCCACCTCCGTAACTTCGGTGCCCTGCCCGGGGCCTTCGGTACGGCTCCCGTCGCAGCCATTGAAGCGGCTGCACGCGTCGCCGTTGGCACCGACGGCACCGACTACGTCAGTCGCGTCTCGACTCCGACGGCCTTTACGCGCGGCGACGGCGATCTTCACATCGTCGCCTTTGACTACGGCATCAAGACCACGATGGTCAATCAGCTTGTTGATCGTTTTCGAGTCACCGTGGTGCCCTCGTCGACTTCGGCCGATGAAGTACGAGCGCTTCGGCCCGACGGGGTGTTCTTATCGAATGGCCCGGGTGACCCCGCGGCACTCCCGAAGGAGATCGCCGTGGTGAACTCTCTCCTCGGTGAAGTTCCAATCTTTGGGATATGCCTCGGCCACCAGCTGCTGTCGAGCGCCCTCGGTGGCTCGACCTACAAGCTGCCCTTCGGTCACCACGGGAGCAATCACCCGGTGAAGGACCTCACCACGTCACGCGTCGAAATCACGGCCCAGAACCACAACTACGCCGTCACACCTGATTCGTTGCAGCGCGCTGTGGTGACGCACGTCAACCTCAATGATGGAGTTATCGAAGGTGTGGCCTCGGCCGCCGAGCGGTGCTTCTCGGTTCAATACCACCCCGAAGCCGGCCCCGGTCCTCACGACGCACGGTATCTCTTTGACCGCTTTGAAACGCTGTTACGCCACGGAACGATGGAGGTGGCCTAGTGCCGCGCCGTACTGATATCTCATCCATTCTCGTCATCGGTTCGGGACCAATTGTTATTGGCCAGGCCTGCGAGTTCGACTACTCGGGGACCCAGGCCTGCCAGGTACTGCGCGAGGAGGGTTACAAGGTCATCTTGATTAACTCCAACCCGGCCACGATCATGACCGACCCCACGACCGCCGATGTGACCTACATCGAGCCACTCGATCCCGACGTGGTCACCGACATCATTCGCAAGGAACGTCCTGACGCGTTGCTCCCAACGCTCGGCGGACAAACAGCGTTAAACCTAACGATGGAGCTAGTTCGTCGTGGAGTCCTCGAGGAGCTCGGTGTTGAAGTCATTGGCGCCAAGCCTGAAGCGATTGCTACCGCCGAAGACCGCGAGCAGTTCAAGGCCGCGATGGCCGACATTGGCCTCGAGGTTCCCCGGTCGGGTTTCGCCCACTCGGTGGCCGAGGCCGTAGTCATCGCCCAAGAGATTGGCTATCCAATCATCATTCGTCCGAGCTACATCCTGGGTGGTGCCGGAACGGGCATCGCCGCCGACGCCGAACAGCTGGTAGTCCTGGCCGGTGAGGGGATCGCCGCATCACCCGTTCGGGAAATTCTTGTTGAGCGGTCCATCGCCGGCTGGAAAGAGTACGAACTCGAAGTAATGCGCGACCGTAATGACAACTGCGTCATCGTGTGCAGCATTGAGAACTTTGACCCCATGGGAGTTCACACCGGTGACTCCATCACGGTGGCCCCGGCCCAGACCTTGAGTGACGTTGAGTATCAAGAGATGCGAGACGACGCCTTCGCAGTGTTGCGCCGTGTCGGTGTGGAGACCGGTGGATCGAATGTGCAGTTTGCCGTCAATCCAGAGAATGGTGAGCGTCTCGTTATCGAGATGAACCCCCGGGTGTCGCGTTCTTCGGCCTTGGCCTCAAAGGCCACGGGGTTTCCCATTGCCAAGATTGCCGCCCGTCTCGCGGTCGGTTACACCCTCGATGAGATTCCGAACGACATCACTCGGGCCACTCCGGCCAGCTTCGAACCGGTCATCGACTACGTCGTGACCAAGATTCCACGCTGGGCCTTCGAGAAGCTGCCTGGCGCTGAAGCCATCCTGGGCACCCGGATGCAGTCCGTCGGTGAAGTCATGGCCATCGGCCGCACCTTTCCCGAGTCGCTCCAGAAGGCACTGCGTTCACTCGAGCAGTCTTGGCTCGGCTTTGGGGGCGATCACCCGTACTCCGAATTCATCGAAGGTATGGACGACGCCACGGCGGAGCGACTGCTACTCCGTGCCGGTATCGGTGCCCCGGACCGACTCTTTGTGCTGCACGCATTGCTGCGGGCCGGTGTTTCATCCGAACGAGTGGTGGCCGCCACTCGCATCGACCCCTGGTTTGTTGATCAGCTGCAGATCATTGTCGACGCGGAAATCGAAATCGCCTCTACCGACTTGGCGACATGGGATCGAAGGACTTGGCGTCGAATCAAGCAGCTCGGCTTTTCGGACACCCAGATTGCCAGCATTGTCAACTCGACTCGCAAAGACATCGCCCAACTGCGAGAAGCGCAAGGCGTCCTGCCGACTTTTAAGACGGTCGACACGTGCGCCGCTGAGTTTGATGCCACGACGCCGTATCACTACTCCACGTGGGAAGACGACTCCGAGGTCGTCACGTCGCCTAAGGATCGCGTCATCATCCTGGGCTCCGGCCCCAACCGCATTGGCCAGGGGATTGAGTTCGACTACTGCTGCGTTCACGCATCCTTGGCCCTGCGTGCCGATGGATACGAAACCGTGATGGTCAATTGCAACCCCGAAACCGTGTCTACGGACTACACCACATCGGATCGCCTCTACTTTGAGCCGCTCACCAGTGAGGACCTCGACAACATCATTCGAGCCGAGCAGGCGGCCTGCGTGGACGGCGCCGTAGTGAAGGGTGTCATCGTCTCCCTGGGCGGTCAGACGCCCTTGAAGCTGGCCGGTGGCTTAGACCCCGCACTGATCCTCGGAACACCCGTGGCCTCCATCGACCAGGCCGAGGACCGCAAGCAGTGGTCGGCCATCTGCGATGAACTGGGTATTGCTCAGCCTCCCGGAAATACCGCGACGACCCTCGAAGAGGCACGCGCCGTGGCTCAGGTTGTGGGCTACCCAGTCTTGGTGCGTCCTTCGTACGTACTCGGTGGTCGCGCGATGGAGATTGTGTACGACGATGACTCGCTGAAGCGGGTTATGACCGGTCTGCTGAGTGCTCACGGCGCTCTCGCCCGGGAGGGTGGCGTTTCGGCTGATCGCCCCGTGCTGATTGACCGATTCCTCGAAGATGCGGTCGAAGTCGACGTTGACGCCCTGCGCGATGCCACTGGCGACTCGTACATTGCCGGTGTTATGGAACACGTCGAAGAGGCCGGCGTGCACTCTGGCGACTCGGCCTGCGCGCTGCCCCCGCAGAACCTTTCACCGGCGATCATCGAAGAGATTCGAAACTCGGCGCGACGGTTGGCCGAGCGGTTGTCGGTGGTCGGTCTGTTGAATGTTCAGTTCGCCGTCAAGGATGAAGAACTCTTCGTGCTCGAGGCCAACCCTCGAGCCAGTCGAACAGTGCCCTTCGTAGCCAAGGCGACTGGGGTGCCCCTGGCGGCCATCGCGGCCCGGGTCATGCTCGGAACGACGTTGGCCGATCTGCGAGCGGAAGGCATCTTGCCGGCCGATACGCCGGAACCGACCTACGTCAGCGTAAAAGAGGCCGTGTTGCCCTTTAATCGCTTCCCAGGTGTCGACACCATTCTCGGCCCCGAGATGCGTTCAACGGGTGAGGTAATGGGCATTGGCGAGAGCTTCGGCATTGCCTTCGCCAAAGCGCAGCTCGCGTCGGGTCTTCGCCTTCCCGATTCCGGCCAGGTCTTTCTATCGCTGGCCGATCGAGACAAGGCAGCAGGATTGAAGTTGGCACGCCAGCTTCGCGAGTTAGGGTTCACGCTCGCCGCCACGATCGGTACCGCTGACTTTCTGCGGAGCAATGACGTCGCGGTCGAGACGCTGGTTTCCAAAGTAGGGCTCCGCGACGTGGCTCACGACGCCGTAGAACTCATCGGCTCCGATCAAGTTCAGCTGGTGGTTAACACCCCATCGGGGCGTGGTGCACGTGCGGACGGCGCCAAGATTCGCTCCGCCTGCATGACGCACAACGTGCCCTGTCTGACAACGATGGCCGCGGGACTCGCCGCCGCCCGCGGTATCGCCGATACCCGCGCACAGGGTTGGCGAGTCACCTCCCTGCAGGAGCTGCATTCGTGAGTCTCCGTGACACGACGCTGGGGACCACCGTTGGATCGGTGAGTTTGCGGACGTGCGTGGTAACGGCATCGGGCACGGTCGGGCACGGAGCCGAGCTCGCTGAGTACGGCGACCTCAGCACGTTGGGTGCCGTGGTGACCAAGTCACTTTCCGAATTCGCCTGGGCCGGTAATCCCGCGCCCCGTGTCGCTCCTGCCGGCGACGCCATGATCAACGCCGTCGGCCTGGCCGGCCCCGGCGTTCTCGCCTGGCGCGAGCACGGGCTGCCCGAGCTCCGTGCGCACGGTGCCACGGTGGTCGGTTCGATTTGGGGTCGCAGTACCGAGGAGTTCGCCGATGCGGCCAATGCCATGCGAGGTGCCGAGATCACCGCACTGGAGATCAACGCCAGTTGTCCGAATCTGGAAGCCCGCAACGCCATCTTTGCTAACTCGCCCGCGGCGACGGCTGAACTGGTGGGCGCCTGCCGCACTGCGGGGCTCCCACTCTGGGTGAAGCTAACGCTCACGGCTCCCGATTTGATTGATGTGGCGACGGCGGCACTGGAGGCCGGAGCCGAAGCACTCGTCATTGGTAACACCTTGACCGGCATGGTGCTCGACCCCGAGACCGGCCGCCCAATTTTGGGCAACGGTGGTGGTGGAGTGAGCGGACGATCGCTGTTGCCGATCGCGACTCGAGCCATCTACGACGTTCGACGCGCCCTGCCGAATGCACCGATTGTGGGTATTGGGGGAGTGTGGAGTGGTGCCGACGCCATCGCTCTCATTTCGGCCGGTGCTAACGCGGTCGGCGTCGGGACGGCCAGCCTCGCTTCGCCCCGGGCGCCATGGAAAATTCAACGTCAAATTGCACGATGGCTGACGAAGCATGAGACATCGTTAGACGCTGTTCGAGGGAGAGCCCATGGCTAATTGGTTTGGTGACGAAGTATTGGAACGTTCGCAGGAGCTCGGACCGCTCTGTATAGGCATTGACCCCCACGCTGCGCTCCTACGTGCCTGGGGTCGTGGCGATGACATCACGGGCCTCGAGTTCTTCGCCTTCCGGATGCTCGAAGCCGTGGCGGGGACAGCAGTGGCTATCAAGCCCCAGGTGGCATTCTTTGAGCGGTTCGGCGCCGCCGGCTTTCACGCCCTCGAGCGCCTGTTCGTGGAGGCCCGAGAGGCCAATGTGCTCATCATCGCCGACGCTAAGCGCGGTGATATCGGCTCTACAAATGACGGTTACGCCGACGCGTGGCTCCACCCCGCATCGCCACTGGCTGCCGATGCCCTCACGGTCAGTCCCTATCTGGGTCTTGATGCGATGAGTTCTCTCATTGAGACGGCCGCCACCTATAACAAAGGCCTCTTTGTAGTCGTGGCCAGCTCGAATCCCGAGGGGCGTCCCATTCAAACGGCCCGCGTGGACTCCGGCGAACGAGTTGAAGACTTTCTGCTCCGTTCGATCGCCGGGCGAAACGAGTCGAGCCCCGGCGCCCTCGGTCACCTCGGTGCCGTCGTTGGGGCCACTCGCGATCGCTCCGAGTTTCCCCTCGAGGAAATGAACGGACCGTTCCTCGTGCCCGGAGTCGGCGCCCAGGGGGCCACGGCTAGCGACGTGGGGCGACTCTTCGAGCGTTGTCGCAAGGGCAGCGTTCTGGTCAATGCGTCACGGAGTATCAGTGACGCGGGGCCGGAGCGCCGAGCGATAGCTGACGCCGCACAGCGACTCCGCGACGACCTCTCCTCTGCACTTCTCTAGCAGAGGTTCGATTCGCCCACTATTGTGACCGGCGTGTCTCCGACCCCGCCCAGCCTCAGTCAAGAACAGCGTGTCGCCGCCTCGAAGTTGGCCGTAGCGAATCGACGACGTCGTGCTGAAGTGAAGCGGATGGTCAAAGTGGGTGAGTTGTCGCTCGCCGATCTCTTTACTCTCGCAGCCGGCGAAGAGTGCGTGGCGCAGATGCGCGCATTCGACTTGATCAGCGCGCTGCCGACCATTGGCGAGGTGAAGGCCAAGAGGATTATGCAAGACGCTTCTATTGCGCAGACGCGCCGTGTGCGCGGGCTTGGTCCCAAGCAACGAGCCGAGCTCTTTCGTGCCCTCGGTCGCTGATTCATCAGTTTTCGTTCTTATCGGTCCCGGCGGTGTCGGCAAGGGGACTGTTGCTCGGCTCCTGATTGAGCGTGACTCTCGATTGTGGCTCAGCCGATCCTGGACCTCTCGCGCTATTCGTCCCAGTGAGACAGGGAGTGAGTACGTTTTTGTTGATCGAGCGACGTTCGAAGAGGCGATTGCTGACGATCGCTTTTACGAGTGGGCCGAATTTCACGGCAATCTGTACGGCACCCCGGTCCCCAATCCACCGGCCGGTACCGATGTTCTCCTCGAGATCGAAATCCAAGGCGCCGCTCAAGTAAAGAGCCGCCACCCCCAGTCGACCGTGATTTTGCTCCTACCTCCGTCCCTTGAAGAGCTCGAATCTCGCCTCCGAGCCCGAGGCGATACCGATGACCACGTGCAACTACGGCTCGGTAGTTCGGACTTCGAAACCTCAGTGGGCCGTGAAATCGCTGACTTTGTGGTCACCAACCACACCCTCGATGAGACAATCACTGAGATTTTGGGTATACTGAACGACGTTCGTCAGTCCCGAGACTGACCAAATTTCCAAAGGATTTCCTGTGAGTGCTGAGCGCCCAACCCTCGTTGATCCACAAATTGAGCCCATGCTCGAGTCGTGTGAGAACTCCAAGTTCACCCTGGTCCGTGTGGCCTCGATGCGCGCCCGTGAAATTACGACGTACTGGAGCGGCCTTGGGCGCAGTCAGGTCAACGTAATTCCACCCCAGGTCAACTCCAACTCCAACAAGTCTTTGACTATGGCCTTTGAAGAACTCAGCGAAGGCAAGCTTGTGATGCACCGCATGAGTGAAGAAGAGATTCTCGCCGCCGAAGTCGCAGCCGAAGAGGCCGAAAAGGCGATGGCCGCAGAGCGCCAGCGAGCCTTCGATGACTTCATCGAAGCATAAGCAAGACCAACCACGGATTGTCCTAGGCGTTGCCGGTGGCATCGCCGCCTATAAGGCCGTAGAGGTTCTGCGCCGACTCCGAGATGCCGGTTGCTTCGTCTCACCAATTCTCACCCCAGACGCGACTCGGTTCGTAGGCGAAGTCACGTTCTCGGCACTCGCCAGTGAGCCCGCTCGAACCAAGCTCTATGGCGACCCCACCACGCCAATCCCTCACACCTACCTGGGACAGAACGCCGATCTCATTGTGGTCGCCCCCGCGACGGCCCACGTGATTGCTCGTTACGCCATGGGGCTGAGTGACGATTTGTTGACGGCGACGTTGTTGGCCTCGCGAGCCCCCGTTCTGCTGTGTCCCGCCATGCATACAGAGATGTGGGAGCAGCCCTCCGTGCAGGAGAACCTTGCCACCCTGCGCCGACGGGGCGTCATGATTCTCGAGCCCGAAGACGGCGTGTTGGCCGGTGGCGACTCGGGCAAAGGTCGCTTGCCCGACCCAGAAGTGATCGCATCGCTCGTGCTTGACATCGTGAATGGTCGGGCCGGAGGCCTGCTTCGAGGTCGTCGTGTTGTGGTCTCCGCTGGAGGCACGCGAGAGGCGATCGACCCCGTCCGAGTCATTACGAATAGGTCCAGCGGCAAGCAGGGATACGCCATCGCGGAAGTGGCCGCTCGCCTCGGTGCTGACGTGACCTTAATTTCGACGGCATCGCTGACGTTGGCCCCTGATGTATCGCGCGCTATTTCCGTCGTCTCGGTTTCGAGCGCGGCCGAGATGGCTGACGCAGTGCTTCGCGAAGCGGGAACGGCCGACGTTGTCGTTATGGCCGCGGCCGTGGCGGACTTCACCGTGGCTCCGGCCACAAGCAAAATAAAGAAGGATGCCGGGGTGCCCACGATTGAGTTGGTGCCCACACAGGACATTCTTCTGACCTTGGGCGAACGCAAGCGGCCCGGTCAGATCATTGTGGGCTTCGCCGCTGAGACTAATGACGTTCTGGCCAACGCCCAAGCCAAGTTGTTGCGTAAGAACTGTGATTTCTTAGTGGCTAATGACGTTTCGGCCGACGGCGTGGGGTTCGACCACGCCACTAATGAGGTTGTCATCTTGAGCCAGGGCGCGGAGCCCTACTGTGTGGCAATGACTTCAAAAGAACAGGTCGCGTACGAACTCTTGTCTAAGGTTGCTGAGAGAATCCACGGAGGAACACATGGCTGAGCGCACACTCTTTACGTCCGAATCGGTAACCGAAGGACACCCTGACAAAATCGCTGACCAGGTCTCTGATGCCGTCCTAGACGCCATGTTGGCCCAGGACCCCGCCTCACGCGTGGCGTGCGAGACCCTGCTCACCACGGGACTCTGTGTGGTCGCTGGAGAAATCACTTCTAACGCCGTTGTCGACATCACTGCGATTGCTCGCAAAACGATTGTGGACATTGGTTACGACGACGGAGCCAAGGGTTTTGACGGCAATATCTGTGGCGTGCTCGTGGCGCTCGACAAGCAGAGCCCCGACATTGCCGGTGGCGTCGACACCGCACTCGAGAAGCGCACCGGGACCGGTGGCGAAGACATTCTCAACGCCCAGGGTGCTGGTGACCAGGGCATGATGTTCGGATACGCCGTCAACGACAACGACGACTTCATGCCACTGCCAATCTGGCTGGCCCACCGCCTCTCGATGCGCCTTAGCCAAGTTCGGCGCAGCGGACAGCTGGCCTACCTCCGCCCCGACGGTAAGACCCAGGTCACCATTGCCTACGAGGGTGGTCGTCCCGTTGGTATTGACTCAGTCTTGATTTCAACGCAGCACGCCGACACGGTGGATCAGCGCACCATCGCTGACGACCTACGTCAGCACGTCATTGACCCACTTCTTCCTACCGACCTCGACTTGAGCAACTTGAAGGTGTACATCAACCCTTCGGGCAAGTTCGTTCTTGGTGGCCCTCACGCTGACACCGGTCTGACCGGTCGCAAGATCATCGTTGACACGTACGGCGGTATGGCACGCCACGGTGGCGGTGCATTCTCCGGCAAGGACCCCAGCAAGGTTGACCGCTCGGCGGCCTACGCCGCTCGCTGGGTGGCCAAGAACGTGGTCGCCGCTGGTGCGGCCAGTCGCTGCGAAGTTCAGGTGGCCTACGCCATCGGTGTGGCCCACCCCGTTTCCGTCCTGGTCGAGACGTTTGGTACCGAGACGGTCGATAACGCCAAGATTGCCAAGGCCGTGAGTGAGATCTTTGACCTCCGTCCGGCTGCGATTACGCGTGACTTGGACTTGCGTCGACCTACGTACCAAAAGACTGCGGCCTACGGACACTTCGGACGTAGCGACCAGGGCTTTACGTGGGAGCAGACGAACCGAGTCGACGACATTCGTCGCGCGCTGAACCTGGGTTAAGTGTCCGCCCAGCGGGCCGTTCGCGTCGTTACGGAAGTAGCGGCCGTTGATCGCGAATTCGACTATCTCGTACCTGACGGCATGGTCGTCGGTATCGGTGATCGCGTTCGACTCGACTTTCACGGACGTTCAGTGCGAGCCTGGGTCCTCGAAGACGACGTTCCGCTGGAGGGTCGCGAACTCAAAACGATTGGGAAGTGGCTGGGCTATGGACCGCCCGCCGAGCTTCTTCCATTTCTCCACTGGGCTAGCGAATACTGGGTGTCGCCACTAGCGCGCGCCCTGAGCGCCAGTTGCACCATGAAGCTGTGGAAGACCCTTCCTACGGCCCCTAAGAAAGTTCCCGTGGATCACACGGGTCCGACGTACGCCCCGGGCCTTTGGCAGTGTGGGCCCACTCGAGACCCCCTCGACATCGTTCTCTCGGCGCTCGCTCAGACGTTCGACAGTCGGGGATCGCTCCTGGTACTAACGCCGACCGAAGGCTGGGCCGAGCGCCTGGCGACGCGCCTCACGCATCGTGGGATTCCTGTGGCTACGTTCGATGAGTGGGATAAGTGCCGCGCCGAATGGCCCGTCATCGTGGGCGCCCGGGGTGCGGCCTTTGCGCCCTCACCGCGTTTGGCCGGTGTCGTCGTGCTCGACGGTGATGACGACTCCTACGTTGCCGAACAGTCGCCGACATGGAATGCCGTTCGAGCGGTCGCCCATCGGGCCGAGCGTGACAACGCGCCGCTGTGGGTGACTTCTCCCATGCCATCGCCCCTTCTGCTCGAACTGTTCGGTTCGGTGAATGTCGACGAAGACATTGAGGGTCGCTGGCCCCGCATCGAGGTCATCGATCGGAGGTTGGCTGATCCCCGCGATGGAGCACTCTCACAAGAGTCCCTTCGGGCAGCCCATGCGGCGCTCGACTCCGTCGACGGAATCGCCGTAGCGGTAATTCTCCAACGACTCGGTGGTGGCCGACTCTTGGCCTGCCGACGATGCGGCGAACTGTTTCGTTGCCAAAGTTGCGGAGAGCCTGAGGTGGACGTTGACGGTGTCCTACAGTGCCGACAGGCCCACGCACCACGTGAACCGTTCTGTCGGGACTGCGGCGCAACGAAGCCTCGCACGATTCGCAGTGGTGTCACAACGCTGGCTCGCGATGTTGCGCTGCAGCTGGGTCAGCCGGTCCTGGAGCTCACGGCCACGAGCGACGCGCCACCATCGAGCACGCGAGTGGTGGTGGGTACGGAAGCAATTTTCCGCCACGTACGCCGCTGCGGCGTGGTCATCTTTGTCGACTTTGACCAGTACCTTCTCGGAACGAGAGAAGAGGCCCGGCGAGACGCCATCTACGCCGTGGCCAAGGCCGGACGACTCGTCGGTGGTCGCCGTGACGGACGTGGTCTGGTCGTGGTGCAGACCCGACGCGGAGGCGATGACGTCCTCCAGTCACTTCGGACGGCTGATTTTGCTCGTTTTATGCAAGACGAGGTGGTCACCGCCGAATTGCTCGACCTACCGCCCTTCGGGGCACTGGCCGAAATCGGGGGAGTCGCCGGACCGGCCTACGCCGCAGCCCTTCGT
Organism: Acidimicrobiaceae bacterium; assembly: GCA_947372925.1. GTDB lineage: Bacteria > Actinomycetota > Acidimicrobiia > Acidimicrobiales > RAAP-2 > RAAP-2. The sequence continues at coordinate 23,907 of CANBVQ010000002.1, read as the reverse complement.
GAAGCCGGCGTATCGGTCCAATCTGTCGGGGAGCGCTTTATTGTGCAGGCCCCATCAAATGGCGAACTTCGAGCACTCCTCGCTCGGGCCGAACGCCCCACTGGGGCTATGCGCCTCGCAATTTCCTAGGCAAGGTAGCGTTTCTCCGTGAGTACCATGCAAATTCGCGTTTACGGTGACCCCGTTCTCAACCAGGTCACGAATGAAGTAGCCGACATTGACGGCAAGATCGCAGCACTCGCTGACACGATGATTGAAACCATGTACGAAGCGCCTGGTGTGGGTCTGGCGGCGAACCAGATCGGGATTCAAAAGCGGATGTTCGTCTACGACAAGGGCGAAGGTCCCGTGGTCGTCATCAATCCTCGCATTGTCGAATCGTCCGGCGAATGGACCTACGAAGAGGGCTGTCTGTCAGTCCCGGGTTTGAGCTGGGAAATTACTCGTCCCAACGAGATTTTCCTCGTGGGCTACGACCTCGACGGTAATGAGATCTCGGTGGAAACTGACGAATTCGAGGGCCGGATATTCCAGCACGAGATGGACCACCTCGACGGCATTTTGCTGGTGGAACGTCTTAATGAAGATCAACAGAAGAAAGCCAAGAAGGAACTGCGCAAGCGGTTAACCACTCTGCCAACAAATGACCCCGACGGGCTCAACCGATTGTTTCGTCGTTAATGAAGCTGGTCTTCCTCGGTTCGCCGAGTCCCGCCACGCCAACCTTGCGTGCGCTGGTGGATGCAGGGCACGAAGTACTCGGCGTGGTGACTCAGCCGGACAAACGACGAGGTCGAGGTTCAGAGATGATCGCCACGCCGGTGGCGCAGATGGCTCGCGAGTTGGGCATACCCGTTTGGCACTCACTCGACATGGTGTCGAGTTGCGGCGCCGAACTCGGCGTAGTGGTGGCGTACGGCAAACTGATTCCACAGTCGCTCCTCGATGTCGTGCCCATGATCAACGTGCACTTTTCGCTGCTCCCGAAGTGGCGTGGCGCCGCGCCGGTCGAACGAGCCCTTCTGGCGGGCGATCTCGAAACCGGCGTCTGCATCATGGGGCTCGAAGCCGGTTTGGATACTGGTCCGATTTTTGCGCAAGCGTCAACCCCGCTTGGTGACAAGACGTCCCTCGCCCTGCTTAATGAACTTGCCGAACTCGGCGCCCACCTCTGTGTGGAAGTCGTGGCGCATTCGCCCCTTCCCGTCCCCACCGCCCAAGAGGGTGAGGCTACGTACGCCGCGAAGCTGGGTCCCCAGGATTTCATTCTGGAGCCGGAACTATCGGCTGAAATGTTGACTCGCGTGGTCCGACTCGGTCGGGCGTTTACCTACATCAACGGGCAACGAGTACGGATTCATGGGGCCGCCCTGGCCCCCGACGTAACAGGTCCTTCCGGCAGCATCTCTTTCGCGCGAGGGCTCCTGTTCCATGCTGACGATGGAACCATTGAGGTGACAATTCTTCAGTCCGAAGGATCTCGCCGACTCGAGAGTGGTGATTGGTGGCGCGGAGCACGTTTATCCGAACCCATTCGATGGGGTTCGACCACTTTGAACGTAGGCTGATTTCGTGAGCAAGGTCAACGCTGGTCCCGCTGGAACACTCCGTATTGCCCCATCAATCCTGTCAGCCGATTTCGGTTCCCTATCGAGTGGCATCGTGACTGTTGATGGTGAGACCGATTGGCTTCACGTGGATGTTATGGATGGCCACTTCGTGCCCAATCTCACTATCGGTCCGCCAGTGGTGAAGTCGCTGCGTAAGTACTCCGACAAGTTCTTCGACTGCCACTTGATGATGACCGAACCCGGTAAATATTTAGAGGCCTTCGCCAAAGCCGGCGCCGACGGTTGCACGGTGCACGTCGAGGTCGGTGGCACCCACGAACTACTCGCGCAATGTCGCGACCTCGGACTGCGCGTGGGTCTTGCGGCGAATCCCGACACACCGTTCAGCGCCGTTGAACCATTTCTCGAGGAGATTGATCTCCTCCTGCTTATGACCGTCTTCCCGGGATTCGGTGGACAGTCGTTTATTGCGGACGTCATGCCCAAGGTCCGTGCAGCCCGTGAAGCCGTAGATGCTCGTGGCCTCGCCGTGGATATTGAAGTCGATGGTGGGATTGACACGACTACGGCACCCATCGCCGTGGGCGAAGGGGCCAACGTCCTCGTTGCCGGAAACGCAATCTTCGGACAAGAAAATCCACTGCAAGCGGCGGCCATCCTCCGCGCCGCGGCCGCTACCGCAGCGTAACGATGAGCCAATGGGCCAACGCCATGGAGCGCGCGCGTGAACTCGCGGGTGGTTCTCGCTTGCTCGCTCCACCGAATCCTTGGGTTGGCGCAGTAGTTCTTGACGCATCAACCGGTGCGATTGTCGGTGAAGGCGGGACTCGCGCACCCGGTGGCAATCACGCCGAAATCGAGGCATTAGCCCAAGCGGGTGACGCCGCCCGCGGTGCCACATTGGTGGTCACGCTGGAGCCCTGTTCGCACACTGGTCGAACCGGACCGTGCGTGGAGGCCATTATCGATGCGGGGATTGCCCGGGTGGTCGTGGCCATCGGCGACCCCGACTCCCACGTCGCCGGCCGCGGTCTGGCGCGTCTTCGTGAGGCCAATATTGAACTCGTTACCGACGTCCAGGCCGACGAGGTGCGCGAAGAGTTGGCGCCCTATCTCCATCACCGAGCCACCGGTCGCCCCTACGTGGTAGCCAAGGTGGCGGCGACCCTCGATGGCGCAGTGGCCATGGCGGACGGATCGAGCCAGTGGATTACGGGGGAGGAGGCTCGCTACGACGGACACGTTCTTCGGGCTGAGTCTCAGGCGATCATCGTGGGTGCCGGCACGGTGCGCAGCGACGACCCCACGCTGACGGCACGACTCCGTGAGGGAACCTACGAACCACGACGCATTGTCCTGGGTCGAGCCGGCGAGTCGGCGAAAGTCCGACCCTGCGAAGAGTATGAAGGTCCACTCGACGAATTGCTCGATCGCCTCGGCGCCGAGGGTGTCGTGCAGGTACTGATCGAGGGCGGGCCAGCGGTGGTGAGCTCCTTTGTTACGGCTGGTCTGGTGCAGCGAATCGTCTGGTACGTTGCCCCCGCTTTGGCCGGATTGACGAGTGCTCTGCCGGCGTTAGCCTCACTAGAGACTGAAACGATCTCCGCTCTACGTCGAGGCCGATTTGTGGCCATCAAGCGTTTGGGTGAAGATATTCGTCTTGATCTGGAGGTTTGAGCGTGCTCAACACAATTGAAGAAGCCATTGAGCAGATTCGCCGTGGGGGCATGGTCGTTGTCGTCGATGACGAGGATCGCGAAAACGAAGGCGATTTGATCATGGCCGCCGAGGATGTAACGCCTCAGGCCATGGCCTTTTTTCTCGAGCACACCTCCGGCCTGTTCTGCAGCCCCTTGGAGCCCGAGCGCGCCGACGAGCTAGACCTTCCGCTTATGGTCGTGGCCAACACCGAGGCTCTCCGTACGGCCTTCACAGTGTCGGTGGACTACCGACACGGCACGACGACAGGAATTTCAGCCAGCGACAGAGCGGCCACCATTCGCTCGCTGATCGATCCCGCCACTCGTCCATCTGACCTCAACCGACCGGGCCATATTTTCCCCTTGCGTTACCGTCCAGGTGGCGTCTTGAAGCGCGCGGGTCACACGGAGGCCACCGTGGACCTTTGTCGCATGGCCGGCAAGGCCCCTTCGGGCGTGCTCTGTGAGATTGTGACTCACGACAAGAGCGACATGGCCCGACTTCCCGAGTTGACCGAGTTCGCCCAGAAGCACAACCTTCCGATTGTCTCCATCGCCGATCTCATCCGATACCGCCGCCGCCACGAAAAGCTCGTTAAGCGCGTGGCTGAATCCAACTTGCCCACCGAACACGGTGAGTTCAAAGTGATGGTCTACGAGAACGTCCTCGATGGTCAGCAGCACATGGCCATGGTCTTTGGCGAGATTGACGCATCGAGCCCCACGCTGGTCCGCGTTCACTCCGAGTGCCTTACGGGCGACGTTTTAGGTTCGCTGCGCTGCGACTGTGGACCCCAGCTACACGCAGCGCTGGCCCGCATCGCAAGCGAGGGCTCCGGCGTGGTGGTCTACCTGCGCGGGCACGAGGGTCGTGGAATCGGCCTCGGCCACAAGATTCGCGCCTACGCCTTACAAGAAGAGGGCCACGACACGGTCGACGCCAACCTCGAGCAAGGGCTGCCCGTGGACTCTCGCGAATACGGCATCGGGGCCCAAATCCTTGTTGATCTCGGAATTGGTGATCTGCGAATCATGACCAACAACCCCGCTAAGTACGGCGGACTCGACGGGTTCGGCCTCAATATCGTCGAGCGCGTCGCGATTGAGTCGATTCCGACCGAACACAACATCAACTACCTACGCACCAAGCGGGAGCGTATGGGTCACTTCTTGGAGAATCTCGATGACAAGCAGTAAGGACACTGAACTCGACCTCGCCGTCGCCGAGGTGCAGTCTGCACGCGCTGGTGAAGTTCTCAACGGTGCCCACGAAGGCCAGGGTCTCCGTGTCGGCATCGCTTGTGGCAAGTTCAACGGCGGCATAACGACCCGACTACTCAAGGCCGCTCTCGATGCGCTCGAGGAAGCCGGCGTCGCTGCGTCTGACATCTCAATCGCCTGGGCGCCTGGTGCCTTCGAACTCCCACTGCTCGCTAAGGCCTACGCGACCGCTCCTCGTCCGTACGACGCCGTCATAACCCTGGGTGCCGTCATTCGCGGTGACACTGGTCACTATGACGTCGTGGCTGGGGAGTGTGCCCGCGGCGTTCAGGACGTCCAGTTGAACACTGGGGTGCCCGTGATCTTTGGCGTTCTCACTACCGACACTATTGAGCAGGCCCTCGTGCGCTCGTTGCCGGACGAGACGAACAAGGGCCGCGAATCGGCCCACACGGCTCTTGAGATGGCCAACGTGCTGCGGAGTGGCTCACTCGGCGCATGAGCACCATCGCGGGAACCGTCACGTCGTTTGACGTCCAGCGCGGTGACGGTTGGATTACTTCTGACCAGGGCGTGCAGTTCTACTTCCACTGCGTCGCTATTGGCGATGGAACGCGTTCGATTCAGGTGGGAGCCACCGTCTCAGCAACGCGTCGCGTAGGGCTTTTAGGCCGCGACGAGGCCGTGAACGTTTATTCGGTCGGTAACTGACCGCTGGAGGCTCGAACGAAGGCCATCTGAATCTGGGTGAGGGCCTCACGGATCAATTCTGACGGCTGACCCAACCTTGTGCCGGTGGCATCAACAACTCCACCAACGGCGTCTATCAAAAGCTGGGCTTCAGCCAGTCGCGGGGGAGTATCGGCCAGATGAATAGTGGCCAATTGGAGCATGTGGTAGAGGTGATTGCAGACCACGACGTCCACGGGCGCCTCCCGCAGGGCCGTCAAATCCTCATCGCTGAGCATTTCGGGGGAATCTTCGTCGTATTCGAACTCGTCTGACATGCCTGCTAACCTAATCGGGCAGTTCACAGCAAGTGGAGCTACTCGTTAGATCCCACCTGGCCACTCCAAGTGCGCCAGTGTCGATACGAACAATGTTCGCCTCGCTTGCCGTGGCGTCGCCGTCGGCGACGTTCGAGTGCAAGGAGAGAATTATCGCCGCACCTACCACCGACCACCGCGTCAACGAACGCATCCGGGTCGAAACGATTCGCTTGATTGACCACGAAGGCAATCAGCACGGCATTACTACTGTCCGCGAGGCCCTAGTAATGGCCCGCAACATGGACTTAGACCTAGTGGAGATTGCTCCGACGGCTAATCCTCCAGTTTGCCGAATCATGGACTACGGAAAGTTCAAGTTTGACGAGGCACAAAAGGCCAAGGAGTCGCGTCGCAAGAGCGTCAACGTTGGGCTCAAGGAGATGAAGTACCGCCCCAAGATTGGGAACGGCGACTTCGATACCAAGACCCGCCTCGTTGAGAAGTTCTTGGCCGAAGGTCACAAGGTGAAAATCACGATTATGTTCCGCGGTCGAGAGATCGCCCACCCCGAACTCGGTGCTTTGATCTTGGATCGAATCATTGAGCGCGTTGAGGGTAAGGGTCGCGTCGAGGCAGCAGCCAAGAGCGAAGGACGCAACATGATCATGGTCTTGGGTCCCGACAAAAAGGGCAAGCCCAAGTCGGCCGAGGCCGGAGACTCTCCGGAGACTCCAGCCCCCGCAGTAGTGAACGAATCAGCAGTTGTGACTGAAACAGCAGTAGTGACCGAAACAGAAGAGAGTTAATAATGCCAAAGATGAAGACTGACAGTGGTGCGAAGAAGCGCATCAAAGTGACCTCTACGGGCAAGCTCCGCCGCCGCAAGGCATTCCGCGGACACTTGCTTGAGAGCAAGTCATCGGTGCGTACGCGCCGACTGGGCCGTGAGGCCGATGTCTCGCCAGGACAGGCGAAGAACATCAAGAAGTTGATGGGTCTGTAGGAACGAAAAGGTAGAGGAGAAACACCATGGCACGCGTAAAGAGAGCCGTACACGCTAAGAAGCACCACAAGGCCGTATTGGAAGCCGCGAAGGGTTACTACGGTGACCGCAGTCGTACCTTCCGTGCTGCCAACCAGGCCGTACAACACGCAGGCGTTTACGCCTTCCGTGACCGTCGCGCACGTAAGGGCGAAATGCGTCGACTCTGGATCCAGCGCATCAACGCTGCGACCCGTGAGCACGACATGAGCTACAGCCGCTTCATTGCGGGTCTGAATGCCGCTGGTATCGAAGTAGACCGTCGTCTGTTGGCCGAATTGGCCGTCACCGACAGCGCCGCATTCGGCGCAATCGTGGAGCAGGCTTCGGCCGCCCTCGCTAAGTAGGTCATCATCGAACCGCTGGGGTCGACGCATCAAAAGATTCGTCGGCTCCGGCGGTTGGTGACCAAGCGTTCCCTTCGCTGGAGCGAAGGAGTCTGTGTCCTCGAAGGACCAGACCTCATCGAATCCGCCCTCGTGGCTGGAGTCGAATTTGAAGGCGTCTACGTTGCTAATGACGCGACTTCCAAGTTTCTTCCCCTCGTTACACGGCTCGAAGATGCCGGCGTACGAGTCTTCTCGCTGGAGCCCGGCGTCATCGAAAAAATCGCTGATGCCACCACGCCTCAGCCAATCATTGCTTCGATCCGCATGCCCGTGGCGACACTCGATGGCATCGAGCCGGTGGGCACGGTGATTGTTCTGCACGATGTGCGCGACCCCGGCAATGTCGGAACCATTGTTCGTTCGGCCGACGCCTCAGGTGCCTCGGCGGTCATTCTGACTGGCCATAGCGTCGACCCCTTTAATCCCAAGACTCTGCGAGCCACCGCCGGCTCGATCTTTCACCTTCCCGTTGTGCTGTGTGAGTCTCTAGAGGACGCCCTGACGTGGTTCCATCGAGGGGGAGGAACTTCGTTCGCGACCGTGGTGCGTGGTGGTGAGAATCTCGATGAGGTCACCCTGCCAGCCAATCACCTCTTCGTGCTCGGCAATGAAGCTGAGGGTCTCAGCCAAAGCGAAAGCGCGCTGGCGACCCTTGTGGTAACAATCCCCATGAGCGGGAAAGCCGAGTCTCTCAATGTCTCGATTGCAGCGGCACTCACCCTCTTTGCCGGACAACGGGCACGTCACCGAATTCGCTAGGGCCGTGCCTCTAACATTGACTCCATGAACAGCCCGCTTGATCAACTCGAATCGCTGGTGGCCGAGGCCATAGCGAACGCCGAGTCGACGGTGAGTGCTGAGGAGCTACGACAGGCCGAACCACTGCTGATTGGCAAGCGCTCTCCCTTCGTCAACCTGCAAAAGACTCTGGGCGGCCTCGAACCCGAGGAGCGCAAGAGCGCTGGCGCCAAGCTCCAAGACGCCCGTCGTCGAGTTGAAGAGGTATTCGCGGCACGGTTAACCATTCTCGAGGCAGCTGAGAAGTCAGCGCGGTACGAAGTCGATCGCTTGGTGCTCGGTGATGTGGTCGCCAGTCGAGTCCAATTGCCTCTTTCGGCTGGACACCCCGGCGTCGTGGCGCTGACGCAGCAGTCTCTCGAAGATGTCTTTGTGGGCATGGGCTTTACGGTCGCTGAAGGTCCTGAAATTGAAACCGACTGGTACAACTTCGAAGCCCTCAATATCCCTCCGGCCCACCCCGCCCGTGGCATGTGGGACACCTTTTATCTCGATCTGGGGGAGCCCGAGACGGTGCTCCTGCGGACGCATACCTCGCCGACACAGATTCACTTAATGGAAGCCGCGGTCGCCGCTGGAACCCTGCCAATTCACGCCGTTATGCCCGGTCGATGCTTTCGCCGTGACACGCCGGATGCCCGCCATCTAGCGGCCTTCCATCAGATTGAAGGCCTCGTCGTCGACCGCGGGATCACCTTCGCCGACCTCGCTGGCGTTATCGAGACCTTTACGAAGGCGTACTTTGGTCCCGACATTGCGTCGCGACTTCGTCCGGCCTACTTCCCTTTTACGGAGCCGTCTGCCGAGTTTGAAATTACCTGCACTATCTGTCGGGGGGCTGGTTGTCGCACCTGTTCGCACACGGGTTGGATTGAACTTGGCGGATGCGGAATGGTCGACCCTGCCGTCTTTGCGGCCGTGGGGATTGACCCTGACGAGTTCAGTGGTTTTGCATTTGGATTCGGTATTGACCGCTGCGCCCAGATGCGTCACCAGATTGCCGACATGCGCGCGCTGACCGATAACGACATTCGTTTTCTAAGGCAGTTCTCGTGAAGGCTTCTCTTTCCTGGTTGCGCGACCTTGTCGCTCTCCCCAGTGACATTGGCCTTATTCGCGACACCCTAGACGACCTGGGTCTCGTCGTTGAAGGTATTGAAGAAGTTGGTGCCGGTCTCAGCGACGTAGTGGCCGTGCGGGTCGACGAGATTCACTCGATCGAAGGCGCGGATCGCATCCGTCGCGTGATTGTTGATGCCGGCAATGGACCCTTGCAGATTGTCTGTGGTGCCATGAACTTTGAAGTGGGCAACTACGTTCCGCTCGCACCCGTGGGCGCCGTGCTGCCCGGGGACTTCGCAATTGCCGAGCGAAAGATGAAGGGCATCACCTCCTACGGCATGCTCTGCAGTGGGCGCGAATTAGGCATCGGCGACGACCACGCGGGTCTCCTCATTCTTGACTCGCACCCTGGCGTGGCACCCGGTGTGGCGCTAACCGAGCTCTTAGGTATTGAGCAAGACTTCATTTTTGACATTTCCCCTGAGGGCAATCGCCCTGACGCGTGGAGCATGCTCGGTATTGCGCGCGACCTAGCTTCGCGCTTTACCGCTGACGTTGTTGATCCCGCCTCGGGCCTCGAAGTTGACGGTGGTCAGTCAACGGCCTCAGCCGCAATTGCAGCCGCCGAACTCTGCGGGGCACTCGACGTATTGGAAATCAGCGGAGTGCGCGTTGGTGATTCGCCTCGCTGGCTACAGCGCCGCTTGGAGCAGGCGGGTATGCGCGCCGTTAACAACGTGGTCGACGCTTCGAACTACGTCATGCTCGAACGTGGTCAACCAACCCATCCCTACGACGCCGCACTGGTCGCAGGGCAGCACCTTGGCGTCCGGCAGGCCCGTAATGGCGAGGTATTGAAGACCCTTGACGGTGCCGAGCGAACGCTGGGTCAACCCGGTCGTGGTCTTGGTGATACGGGCGTGGACTGCGTCATTGTTGACGGCAACGACACCGTTATCGGTCTCGCTGGCATTATGGGCGGCGAGTCGAGTGAGATACGCGAATCCACCTCCAACGTGTTATTGGAGTTGGCCTTCTTCGATCCAATGACGATTGCTCGTACCAGTAAGCGTCTGGGTTTGCGGTCGGAGGCTTCGCATCGCTTTGAACGGGGCGTGCACTTCCAGGGTCGGCGCGAGGCGGCAGCGCGGTTTGTGGCACTCCTGCGTGAGACCTGCCCCGATTTGCGGGTGGTGGCCCATCACGAAGCGCACGGCGTCCTGCCCGTGCTCCCGACGATCGTCTTGAAGGCCAGCGACGTGCTGGCTCTCCTCGGCACCGAGATTGCCCTGGAGGAGTGCGCCCGCTACTTGGAGGCCATCAACTGCACTGTCGTGCATGCGGGTGACCAGCTAGAAGTCAGCATTCCTTCATCTCGCCTCGACATCCGTCACAGCGCACTTGGTCGGGCCGATCTGATTGAAGAGATTGCCCGGCTCTACTCCTATCGCCGCCTCCTCCGCCGCACTCCGACCTGGGCTGCGCCCGGCGGCCTCTCGTCGCGCCAACAGACGCGACGGTTGGTTCGCTCTATCGCGCTCGGTCTCGGCTGGAGCGAAGCGTGGACCGCATCATTGATCAGTGAGGAGGACCACGCCCTCACGCACGCTGGTGAGCCGGTCATCAGGATTAACAACCCTCTCGCCTCTGAAGAGTCGATCTTCCGCTCCTCGGCTCTCGTTGGGCTGGTCCGAGCCTGGCTCCGTAACGCCGATCGTGGTTTTGCCAATGAGGCCATCTTTGAAATTGGCGTCGTCGCGCAACATCCCGACGTTGCGCCGACCCCCCGTGTGGCGCGTGGTGGCGAAGCCGGAGCTACGACACTGCAGCTCCCGCACGAACGTGAAGTCGTTACGGCCGTACTCGGTCGTGATGGCGATGACGCACAAAGTGCCGTAGCGAGCTGGTCGGTGATCGCCGATCGTCTCGCCCTGCTCGAAGTGGAGGTTCGCGATGGAGTGGCCCCGCTCGGTTGGCATCCAACTCGATACGCCGATCTCGTCGACGTGGCCACTAGTGCTGTGGCGGGTCGCGTGGGCGAAGTCGATCCTGCTCTGCTTGAACTCCTTGGGAGCCAGCAGTTTTCCGGTCGGCGCCTAGGGCTCATCGAGCTGGACTTCAGTGTTTTCGTTGAGCCGATCAAGATTCTGCGACGCGACGTGAAGACACCAGTACCCAGCCGATTTCCTTCGGCGAACTTCGATCTCGCCCTCGTCACGCCGACGTCGGTCTCGGCCCTACGACTCCGCTCGGCTTTACGTGTCGCCTCAGACGCAGTGGAGTCAGTGGAGCTCTTTGACGTCTACCAGGGTGCCGGTCTTGCTTCGGATGTTCGCAGCTTGACCTACGCCATCCGCCTCAGTCGCGAAGACGGAACGTTAAGTGAAGAGGCTATTTTGGCCGCCCGAACCGCACTGTTGGAAGCTGCTATGCAGTTGGGTGCGACTCTTCGCTAACCAACTTCGTCGCCGAGGTTGCAAATATTGACCCCGCCACGATGATGGGGAAGCCAATCATCATTCCCGCAGTCAGTGGCTCGTGAAGAAAAACCACCCCTAGTCCGACGGCAATTGCGGTATTGAGATAGGTCACCACCGTGCTGCGGGCCGGACCAACCTCTTTTATGAGCGCAAAGAAGAGCAGGAAGGCCCCAATCGTGCAGAACAGGGCCAAGGCCACGAGTGCAAGCCAGGTAGTGCCAGAGACGTGACTAGGCCAACGGGCCACGCCGAGTGGGGTGTACGCGGCCGCCACAATGGCGACACTCACCGCGACAACAGCCAAGCCTGAGACTTCGGTCAATTTGGTCGAAATCACCTGGGGTCCACCGGCGTAACCCACCGCGACCAGGAACATTGCCCCAATCCACCAGGCCGAGTCGGTGGAAATATCAAGGCCCACGAGGGTCAACACCCCGATGCTGCCTAAGGCCAGGCCGATAAGACGCTGACGGCCAATCGTGCGCTGAGGATGGAGAAACTTAGTGATCACGATTGAAATCAGGGGAGTGGCACAGATAATGAGGCTGGCGAGCGAGCTGGTGACGTGCTGCTCGGCGCTCGCCATGAGGTACCAAGGGATGCCGAATTCCACCACGGTGTAGAGCACGAGCCACTTCATATGCCCACGAAGTGTCCGCAGCGACCCGGAATGCCAAGCAATTGGCAGTAAAACAAGGGCCGCCGGCAGGGTGCGACCTAGTACGACGCTGACTGGATCGAGCTCCCGGACGGCAATTCTGATCATGAAATAGGGCAGCCCCCAGAGCGTGCTCACTACTAAGAACAGCATCCACCCGCGACGAGACATTTCCCCTACTTGCAATAAACAGCAAGTTTGTGCATAAAATAGCAATATGCAAACTGCTGTTGTTGGAGCCTCAGGCTACGCCGGATCTGAACTGGTTCGGTTGATTGCCGACCACCCCTACCTTTCCTTGGTCTTGATGACTGGTGAGAGTGCGGCTGGGAAGTCAGTAGCAAGTCACGTCCCGTCCTTGGCGGGTCGTTTCCCGACCGAGGTGTACGGATCGACCGAGGACGTCTTTGCGAGCCACGCCGAAGTGGTCTTCTTGGCCCTGCCTCATGGTGCTAGTCAGTCGCTGGTGCCTCGCCTCCTCGAACAGGGTCGAGTCGTCATTGACCTGGGGGCGGACTATCGCATCAAGGACCCCGTGGAGTATGAAGCGTGGTACGGCCATGCTCACGCCAACCCCGAATTGCTGAAAACCGCGGTCTACGGCCTGGTGGAGCGGCATCGGAGCGAACTTCGTGACGCCCAGCTTGTAGCGGCCCCTGGCTGCTACCCGACGGCCACCGCCCTCGCTTTAGCTCCATTTATTGACCGTGACGTCATCGACACCACGGGGATTGTGGTCAATGCACTCAGTGGAGTTTCGGGTGCGGGTCGAACGCCGAGTGACCGTCTGCACTTTCCCCGACTGCATGGCAATGCCGAGGCGTACGGACTTGTAGGTCACCGCCACACCATCGAAATGCAGCAGGAACTCGGCGCCGAGTTGCTCTTTACACCCCATCTCGTGCCGGTTAGCCGGGGCATGTTGGTGACGGCCTATGCCCGCATGAAGATGGACATCACCACTGAAGTGGCCCTCGAGACTCTTCGAGAGGCTTACGCTGACGACCCGTTTGTCGTGGTGACGCCCAATCCACCGTCGCTCAAAGACGCCGTCGGCAGCAATCTCTGTTTCGTGAGCGCCACGGTCGATCCCCGCACCGGCTGGCTGATTGCCATGAGTTCACTCGACAATTTGGGCAAGGGGGCCGCAAGCCAAGCGGTGCAAGCCGCGAATGTCGCCCTCGGTTTCGACGAGTCTGCCGGACTGAGCCGGATTGGTATCGCCCCGTGAGTGTTCTTGTCATCAAGGTCGGGGGCCACGCCCTCGAGGCGACCAGTGATGCCGCCGCACTGCTGGATTCACTGGCGAGCGATATCCGCGACGCTCAACAGTCGGGCACCAATGTGGTGTTGGTGCACGGTGGGGGACCACAGATCTCCGAACTGCTCACCGCAACCGGTGTAGCGAGTTCCTTCGTACATGGCTTGCGCGTCACTGACGGCCCCACACTTCGTGCGGTAGTCATGGGGTTATCAATGGTGAATGCCACGCTCTGCGCCGCGTTAAGTGCTCGAGGTCTGTCGGTGGTCGGCTGCAGTGGCACGTCGGCCAGCCTCATTTCCGCAGTCGCCGCCCAGGACGACCTTGGTTTTGTCGGCAGCGACGTGACCGTCGAACCCAGGTATCTCAATGAACTCTTGAGTAACGGACACTTGCCGGTGGTGGCGCCATTTGCCACGGACGTGCACGGTCAGTTACTCAACTGCAATGCTGACGCTGTGGCTGGCGCACTGGCCGGTGCACTGCACGCCGATTCTCTCCTCCTCCTCAGTGACATCGACCAAGTGCGCACTAATGCCGACGATGCCAGTTCGGGAATTTCATCCATGTCGGCCACTCAGGCACGCACGCTCCTCGAGTCGGGTGAGGCGAAAGAGGGAATGCGCCCAAAACTCGAATCTTGTATCGCCGCACTTTCTCACGGAGCACAACGCGTCGTGATTGCCAATGGGTCACGCCCCCATGCGATTCGGGACGTCTTGAGCGGAGCAGCACTGCAAACGGAGGTAGTCGCATGAGTCGACAGTTCATATCCATAGGTGAAACATCACACGCCGATCTGGCCCGTATTTACGAGCTCGCACTCGCACCAGTGAAGGGCGACGAGTTGGCCGGTGTCGGGGTCTCGCTCGTGTTCGAGCGGCCCAGCCTTCGGACACGTGCTTCGTCCATCTCATCGGTGCAGCGCCTGGGTGGCAACGTGGCTGTCTTTACCCAGGATGAGATTGGCCTTGACGACCGTGAATCGGCCGAAGATGTGGCCCGGACGCTGGCGCAGACCTCATCAATCATTGCGGCTCGGGTCAAGAACCACGGTGTTTTCGCCCGAATGATCGCGGCATCCCCCGAGACGAGTTTCATCAATCTCCTTTCGAATGAGACACACCCCACGCAAGCGGTGGCCGATGTTTTAACGCTGGCCGGACACTTTGGGGGCGGTGACCTCAGCAGCCTGCAGGGTGTGACAGTGGCCTACGTGGGTGACGCGACGAACGTGACACGTTCACTCGCTACCGCACTTATTGGCCTAGGCGCCCATGTTGTCGTCGGGGCTCCTAACGGGTATCAGCTCGATGAGCAGGCTGTCGCCTCGATCGCGTCGCGCAGTCAATTCGGCGGAACTATTCGTCTTGCGGATACAGCAATCAATGCCGTTGCTGGCGCCCAGGCGATTTACACCGATTCTTGGATTTCCATGGGCATGGAGGCCGAGGCGGTCCAACGTCGACGGGACCTCGCAGATTTTCAAGTGAATGCAGCCTTGGTGGCCGCGGCCGAGAGTCCGGTAATTCTGCACTGCCTCCCCGCGCATCGGGGCGAAGAAATTACCGATGAAGTTTTAGATAGCGAAAATTCGCTGATTTGGGAAGAAGTACGACACCGCACGTCGGCCATGCTCGGCGTGCTTCGTTGGATGAAGGAGAGCCAGTGACCAAGAGTCAACGCCAACACCGAGTTTCAGAGATCATTGAGGCCGAAGTCGTTTCGACGGCGGCCCAGATTGTTAAGCACCTAGAGAAGGGTGGCATTGTGGCAACTCAGGCGACCGTGACCCGAGACCTTCAGGAAATTGGCGCCGTGAAGAGTCGCGACGATGACGGGCAGCGGCGCTTCAAGCTCCCCGAGCAGCCCAGTCGCGGCGCCGCACCACTGGACCATCTGCGTCGGATGATGGGGGAGTGGGCGGTGGCGATTGACAACGCCGGTCATCTGGTTGTGATTCGCACACCTCCGGGCTGTGCTCACGTGGTGGCCTCAGCGCTGGACCGCAGTTCTCTCCAAGGGGTCCTTGGAACAGTCGCCGGTGATGACACAATTTTGGTCATCGCCAAGGAAAACTACGGGGGTGCCACATTGCGTGACGACCTCTGTCGCCTCTCTGGTTTAGAAGTTTCAGTTAAAGGAAAGAAGTAGTCATGGCAAAGCGAGTCGTATTGGCGTACAGCGGTGGATTGGACACGTCGGTGGCCGTTCGCTGGATGATCGAGCAGTGGGATGTAGAAGTAATCTGCGTCGCGGTTGACGTGGGTCAAAGCGACATTGCCGACCCCTCGGTACTTCGCGAGCGAGCACTAGCCGCTGGCGCCCTTGACTGCGTGGTCGTTGACGCGCGCAAGGAGATGGCCCAGGAGTTCTGTGGTGCGGCGATTGTGGCCAACGCGCGATACGAAGGAAAGTATCCCCTCGTCTCGGCGCTGAGTCGCCCGGTGATTGTTCGACACCTCGTGGCCCAAGCTCGAGCCTTCGGCGCCGACGCGGTGGCCCACGGTTGCACCGGGAAGGGCAACGACCAAGTTCGTTTCGAAGTCGGCACCCACGCCTTGGCGCCAGACCTGGAAGTACTCGCACCGGCCCGAAACTGGGGTATGACGAGGGCCGACTCGGTCGACTACGCCGCCAAGTGGAACATTCCAATCTCGGCCACCAAGGAAAAGATCTACTCCATTGATGAGAATCTCTGGGGTCGTGCTATTGAGTGTGGCGACATTGAGGACCCTTGGGCTGAGCCGCCAACCGAGCCGTACACATTGACCAAGGTTCGCGTGAGCGGACCAACGGAGGCCACCATTTCATTCGAATCTGGCATCCCCGTTGCCGTTGACGGAAAGACCCTTTCGCTAGGTGACATCATCACCTTGATGAACGAGCGGGCTGGTTCCGTCGGAGCCGGACGTATCGATATGGTGGAAAACCGTCGCGTTGGCATCAAGTCTCGTGAGGTGTACGAGTGCCCCGGTGCTCTCGCCATCATCACGGCTCACGCCGCCCTTGAAGATCTCTGCCTGGAGCGTGACCTCGCTCGCGAAAAGGCTCGCCTCGACCTGCGTTGGGCCGAATTGGTCTACGACGGTATGTGGTTCTCACCTCTTAAGGAAGCGCTGGACGCCTTCATCAACGAAACGCAGCGGGCCATCACCGGTGACGTTCGAATGCGCTTCGATGCGCCTGGCATGATGACGGTCATTGGCCGTCGCAGCCCGGTGGCGCTGTACGACCACGGATTGGCAACGTACGACGCCTCAGACACGTTCCAGCACGCCGACTCCGAAGGATTCGTCAAGATCTACGGTTTGGGCGTTAAGACCTGGGCCGCTCGTCAGGGTGCCAAAAACTCAACCCCACCGCAGTCATGACGCTCTGGGGCGGACGTTTCGAATCCTCAATGAGCGATGCGCTCTGGAATCTTTCGGAGAGCTTCTCTTTTGATCGCGCGCTGTATCGACACGACATCATGGGCTCTCGGGCCCACGTCACGGGTCTCGTGCGCATTGGCATTCTCACCGAAGCCGAAGGTTCGATACTGATTGAAACGCTGGACGCTGTGGAGCAGGAGTTCTCGCGCGGCGAGTTTGTCCGTCACGCCAATGACGAAGATATTCATATGGCGATTGAGCGTCGTGTGACAGAACTGGCTGGTTCGGTCGGCGCCAAGCTTCACACCGGACGTAGTCGCAATGATCAGGTGGCGACCACCTTGCGCCTCTTTACGCGCGACGCCATCACGCAGGTGGCCACGGTGTTGTTGGATCTCATTGCGGCTCTGCGCGAAGTAGGGGACAACAATCACGGCGCCTATTTGCCGGGCTACACCCATATGCAGCGGGCGCAGCCAGTGCTGTTGTCTCACCACCTGCAAGCGCACTGTTTTGCCATTCTGCGAGACATTGATCGACTCTTCGACGCCCGTGATCGGTTGAGTATCTCTCCGCTCGGTGCTGGCGCTATCGCCGGCTCCTCGCTGCCGCTTGATCCGCTTTTCGTGACCCAGCAGCTTGGTTTCCGGCACGCCTTTGCCAACAGCATGGACGTGACCAGTGATCGCGACTTTGTCGCCGAGGTCCTCTTTGACCTGGCGTTGATCGGTGTGCACTTCTCTCGCTTGGGTGAAGAGCTCGTTCTCTGGACGACCGCCGAATTCGGATTTGCCTCCCTCGGAGACGAGTTCACCACGGGCAGCTCCATGCTTCCCCAGAAGAAGAACAGCGATGTGGCCGAATTGGCTCGTGGTAAGAGCGGACGGCTGGTCGGCAATTTGACTGGCCTTTTGACCATGCTCAAGGGTCTGCCGTTGGCGTACAACCGTGACCTCCAGGAGGACAAGGAGCCACTCTTTGACTCCATCCGCACGGTGGTCAATGTCGGAACGGCACTGGCCGGCGCCTACCGCAGCATCACGATCAATACCGAAGTGATGGCCGCCGCCGCTGATGACGAACTGCTTGTAGCAATTGATGTGGCTGAGGCGCTTGTCGAACAAGGCATGCCATTTCGAGAGGCCCACGAATTGGTCGGCGCCCTGGTGGGTGAGGCCGTTCGCGGGGGAGTAACCCTCGAGTCGCTCGTAGCTCAACACGAACAATTGTCGAGTTTTACGGGCCTTTTTGCCCACGGTGAAGCACTCAATCGCCGTCGATCACCCGGCGCGTCGGGGCCCAAGGCCTACTTGGTGCAGGCCTATCGACTCGCTGGTGACGTGATGTTTGCGGAGGAACGACTCAACGCGCTCTAGTTGAGTGCACGGGTGTCACTCATACCTGCTACTGTGTACCTCCCTGCTGTTCCGGAGATTTCGAAGTTGAACTCTCCCGGCCGATGCGATTTGCATTGGTTGGAAAAGAACTGCTAGGGTAGAACACCTTGCCACCAAGCTTGCTTGGAGGCAATGGAATGGAAGCGATTCCATTCCAAGTTATGTCGCACCTCCGGTTCAGGCCGTGTGTGATGTCGCTCCTTGAAAACGGAAGAACGAGAGCCAAAAGCCAGTACGGCCGGCCGCCTGTCTCTAAATAGGCGTCCGGTTGTATAAAAAGAAGTACACCAGTGGAACCACCCCGTGGGGAAGCTGGTTTGTTGGGAGTGGTTTAGAGTCCCACTCCCGACTCTCTGATTCGAAGGATCACTTCGGTGATCTGAAAATCTTGATGGAGAGTTTGATTCTGGCTCAGAATGAACGCTGGCGGCGTGCTTAACACATGCAAGTCGAACGGAATCCATGGAGTGCTTGCACTCCGGAAGATTTAGTGGCGAACGGGTGAGTACCACGTGAGCAACCTGCCCTGAAGACTGGGATAACACCGGGAAACCGGTGCTAATACCGGATACCTTCATCGAACCGCATGGTTTGATGAAGAAATGTTTTTTCGCTTCAGGAGGGGCTCGCGGCCTATCAGCTTGTTGGCGGGGTAATGGCCCACCAAGGCAACGACGGGTAGCTGGTCTGAGAGGACGATCAGCCACACTGGGACTGAGACACGGCCCAGACTCCTACGGGAGGCAGCAGTGGGGAATCTTGCGCAATGGACGAAAGTCTGACGCAGCAACGCCGCGTGAGGGATGAAGGTTTTCTGAATTGTAAACCTCTTTCGACAGGAACGATTGTGACGGTACCTGTAGAAGAAGCACCGGCCAACTATGTGCCAGCAGCCGCGGTGATACATAGGGTGCAAGCGTTATTCGGATTTATTGGGCGTAAAGAGCTCGTAGGCGGTTCGATCAGTCGGGTGTGAAACCCCCAGGCTTAACCTGGGGCAGCCACTCGAAACTGTCGTGACTAGAGTTTGGTAGGGGATCACGGAATTCCTGGTGTAGCGGTGGAATGCGCAGATATCAGGAGGAACACCAGCAGCGAAGGCGGTGATCTGGGCCAATACTGACGCTGAGGAGCGAAAGCGTGGGGAGCGAACAGGATTAGATACCCTGGTAGTCCACGCCGTAAACGGTGGGCACTAGGTGTGGGGACTTTTCAACGGTTTCCGCGCCGCAGCTAACGCATTAAGTGCCCCGCCTGGGGAGTACGGTCGCAAGACTAAAACTCAAAGAAATTGACGGGGGCCCGCACAAGCAGCGGAGCATGTGGCTTAATTCGATGCAACGCGAAAAACCTTACCTAGGTTTGACATGTAGAGAAATCCCATAGAGATATGGAGTGCTTCGGCGTTCTACACAGGTGGTGCATGGCTGTCGTCAGCTCGTGTCGTGAGATGTTGGGTTAAGTCCCGCAACGAGCGCAACCCTTGTCCTGTGTTGCCAGCAAGTAAAGTTGGGGACTCACAGGAGACTGCCGGGGTCAACTCGGAGGAAGGTGGGGACGACGTCAAGTCATCATGCCCCTTACGCCTAGGGCTGCACACATGCTACAATGGTCGGTACAGAGGGCTGCTAAGCCGCGAGGTGGAGCCAATCCCTAAAGCCGATCTCAGTTCAGATTGCAGGCTGCAACTCGCCTGCATGAAGTTGGAGTTGCTAGTAATCCCGGATCAGCATTGCCGGGGTGAATACGTTCCCGGGCCTTGTACACACCGCCCGTCAAACCACGAAAGTTGGCAACACCCGAAGCCGGTGGCCTAACCGTAAGGAAGGAGCCGTCGAAGGTGGGGTCAGTGATTGGGGTTAAGTCGTAACAAGGTAGCCGTACCGGAAGGTGCGGCTGGATCACCTCCTTTCTAAGGAGCTTTAAAGGACCACAATGGTCCTTCAGCTACCGAGTTGAATACTGGTTATTTGGTCTCTTTTCTCAAACCACTGGTGCAAAAGACTTCGGTCAAGTAGCGCGTCAGGTGCCTGGTGATTAGATCAGACTCTCGTTCTTTCGTTTTGGGGGAGTGACACACTCCTCGGTGACGCCATAATCGTTGGCCTCTCACCCCGCAAAATACTCATTTCGACGGTCTTGTCGTTGTGCTCAGGTTTTGCTGCAGAGATCCTTGAGAATTTTATAGCGAGCACGAGCATCTTTTATTATTTAATTTGATTAAAACGATTTATATTCTCCAAGCTACAAAGAGTCAACGGTGGATGCCTTGGCGTCTACAGCCGAAGAAAGACGTGGGCGACTGCGAAAAGTCGCGGGGAGCTGTCTACCAAGCTTTGATCCGCGAATGTCTGAATGGGAAAACCTTGCACCAGTCATGTGGTGCAACTCCAGTCTGAATACATAGGACTGAGAGAGGGAACCGGGTGAATTGAAACATCTCAGTAACCCGAGGAGAGGAAAACAAAAGTGACTCCCTGAGTAGCGGCGAGCGAAACGGGAAGAGCCTAAACCGTGTTGGTGTTAAAGCACTGGGCGTTGCCAACGCGGGGTTGTGGGATTTAGGAGTAGGAACCAGCAACCTACACAGAGTTACAAATTCGATACGTAGCAGAATTACCTGGAAAGGTAAACCAAAGGGGGTAACAGTCCCGTACGCGAAACGTTGAGAACTCTGCTTAAACTCCCGAGTAACGCCGGATCCGGGAAAGCCGGCGTGAATCTGTCAGGACCATCTGATAAGGCTAAGTACTCGTAGACGACCGATAGTGAACTAGTACCGTGAGGGAAAGGTGAAAAGTACCCCGGGAGGGGAGTGAAATAGATCCTGAAACCGTTGATTTACAATCAGTTAAAGAGTCGTCACAGTCTTCGGACTGTGGCCTCGATAGCGTGCCTTTTGAAGAATGAGCCAGCGAGTTGTGGTACGTGGCAAGGTTAACCAGAGATGGGTAGCCGAAGCGAAAGCGAGTCTGAATAGGGCGATCAGTCGCGTGCTGCAGACCCGAAGCCGAGTGAGCTAGCCATGGGCAGGCTGAAGCGGGGGTAAAACCCCGTGGAGGGCCGAACCCACCTCAGTTGAAAATGGGGGGGATGACCTGTGGTTAGGGGTGAAAGGCCAATCAAACTCGGTGATAGCTGGTTCTCCCCGAAATGCATTTAGGTGCAGCGTTGATCGTTCAGCATCGGAGGTAGAGCACTGGATGGACTAGGGGGCCTACAAGCTTACCGAACCCAACCAAACTCCGAATGCCGATGCTCCAGAGATCAGCAGTGAGACCACGGGGGATGAGCTTCGTTGGTCGAGAGGGAAACAGCCCAGATCATCATCTAAGGCCCCTAATTCTGGACTAAGTGGAAAACGATGTGAGGACGCTCAGACAGCCAGAAGGTTGGCTTAGAAGCAGCCATCCTTTAAAGAGTGCGTAATAGCTCACTGGTCGAGTGGCCTTGCGCGGATAATGTAACGGGGCTCAAGTCCAGAGCCGAAGATATGAATTGCACTTTTATGTGTAGTGGTAGGGGAGCGTCGATCTTGCTGAGAAGCGGCGGTGTGAACCGTCGTGGAGCGTGGTCGAGTGAGAATGCTGGTATGAGTAGCGAGAGAGGGGTGAGAAACCCCTCCTCCGTAAGCCCAAGGGTTCCTGGGGAAGGCTAATCCACCCAGGGTAAGTCGGGAGCTAAGGCGAGGCCGAGAGGCGTAGTCGATGCACAACAGGTTGATATTCCTGTACCACCGTGTCCGCGTCCATTCCAAGATAGAGGTACTAAGGGGCTGACCTTCGGGTCGAACTGACCTTCTCTATGGCGGAAAGCAAAGGAGGGACGGAGGAAGGTAGATGAGCCCAGGCGTTGGTTGTCCTGGGGTAAGTGCGTAGGGCGAGATCTAGGCAAATCCGGATCTCATTAAGCCTGAGACACGATGCCGAGCCGTAAGGCGAAGTCATTGATCCTATGCTCCCAAGAAAATCTTCTAGCGAGTTGACACGGTGCCCGTACCCCAAACCGACACAGGTGGGCGGGTAGAGAATACCAAGGAGAGCGAGATAACTATGGTTAAGGAACTCGGCAAAATACATCCGTAACTTCGGGAGAAGGATGGCCTTATTAGCGTGTAGGACTTCGCGTCCGAAGCGTGAGAAGGTCGCAGAGAATTGTGGGGAGCGACTGTTTACCAAAAACACAGGAGCGTGCTAAGTCGTAAGACGCTGTATACGCTCTGACGCCTGCCCGGTGCTGGAAGGTTACGGGGACGGGTTAGCCGCAAGGCGAAGCTCAGAACCTAAGCCCCAGTAAACGGCGGCCGTAACTATAACGGTCCTAAGGTAGCGAAATTCCTTGTCGGGTAAGTTCCGACCTGCACGAATGGCGTAACGACTTCCCTACTGTCTCCAACATCGACTCAGTGAAATTGGATTCCCCGTGAAGATACGGGGTACCCGCGGTTAGACGGAAAGACCCCGTGCACCTTTACTACAGCTTTGCAGTGGTATTAGGGAAGACATGTGTAGGATAGGTGGGAGCCTTTGAAGCATTAGCGCCAGCTAGTGTGGAGGCAATCTTGAAATACCACCCTTGTGTTCTTTGATATCTAACGCATTCCCATGATCTGGGAAGCGGACCCTGCATGGTGGGTAGTTTGACTGGGGCGGTCGCCTCCGAAAGAGTAACGGAGGCGCGCGATGGTAGGCTCAATCTGGTTGGAAATCAGATGATGAGTGCAATGGCATAAGCCTGCCTGACTGCGAGACAGACAAGTCGAGCAGAGACGAAAGTCGGTCATAGTGATCCGGTGGTTCCTCGTGGAAGGGCCATCGCTCAACGGATAAAAGGTACGCCGGGGATAACAGGCTGATCTCCCCCAAGAGTCCCCATCGACGGGGAGGTTTGGCACCTCGATGTCGGCTCATCACATCCTGGGGCTGAAGCAGGTCCCAAGGGTATGGCTGTTCGCCATTTAAAGTGGTACGTGAGCTGGGTTCAGAACGTCGTGAGACAGTTCGGTCCCTATCTGCCGTGGGTGTTGGAATATTGAAAGGAGTTGCCCCTAGTACGAGAGGACCGGGGTGAACATACCTCTGGTGTACCAGTTGTCGTGCCAACGGCAGCGCTGGGTAGCTACAGTATGGACGAGATAACCGCTGAAAGCATCTAAGCGGGAAACTTCCCTTAAAACTAGTATTCCCTATGAGAGCCGTGAAAGACCATCACGTTGATAGGCCAGATGTGGAAGGAGGGTAACCTCTGTAGCTAACTGGTACTAATCGCTCCATTGGCTTGATTGTGACAAACTCAACGCCCAAGTATATGGTTATGAAACTATAAAAACTCGATACGATTCAACACAAAAAAATCGTATGTGAAGTTGTTATCTCTCTAAACAAACACACACATTGAAGAAGCACAAACAACGTCTGTGCGATGAGATTTGGTGGGTATTGCGAGCGTGACACACACGAACCCATCCCGAACTCGACCGTGAAACCGCTCTGCGCCTATGATACTATCACTTAAGTGCTGGGAAAGTCGGTCCTCACCAAATCTCTTCGTACAGACACCACTGCTTCAAAATTCATCTCTTCGGATACACCACACCCTTGTTTCATCAAAAATATATCATTATATTACATTTCCAGTTTAAAATCGAACTATCTTCAAAATAATATTTTCACCTTGAGTTTATTTTAATGCACAATTTCCCCATAGGCTTGTTTGCATACATTGGAAAATTTTTAGCAAATAAAATTTCAGAATCGTTATTTAAAAAATCCTATATTATATCAAACGAATATCACTGGAATGAGAAAAACACACAATGGAGAAAGCTTTCTCCCTATATTCACTATCAAATTTTTTTAACCTATAATTTTTCAGTGAATAAGAATAATTCTTGTTACGTAAGGATTCGATCTCATGATTCTCTAAAATTATCAAAGATAAAACTATCAATAACTGTTTTTTCATC
>CANBVQ010000001.1 GCA_947372925.1 Acidimicrobiaceae bacterium | reverse complement strand
CAATGAATGAAGGCGGGACCTCCTACGGCACTACAACGATTGCCCCAGTGAGCACAATCCACACGAGAACGCTGAAGATGGCCGATGACGTTTTCGTTGGACCAGGTAATGGTCGCTCGGCGACGTGGGTATGGCTGAGCGGACTGTTCGCACTCCTGCTGGGAAGCGGTGCGCTGCTGCGTCGCAAGCTGGTGGCTCGGACTTCGAAGGACGACTAGTCATCTCGGCGTGTTCTCGCCAGTAAAGTGGGAAGGCATTGAGATGCAGGAGGATGTATGTCAGGCCACTCTAAATGGGCCACTACCAAGCACCGTAAAGGTGCCCAGGACCGTGCCCGCGCCAAACTTTTCGCCAAACTGATTCGCCAAGTCGAAGTTGCCGTTCGCGAAGGTGGCCCCGACGCCAACTCCAATGCCGCCCTGCGGACAGCGTTCCAAAAAGCTCGCGACGGATCGGTGCCTATCGACACAATCGACCGAGCTGTCAAGCGTGCTTCGGGTGACGTCGACGGCGTGCGTTACGAGTCGATTACCTACGAGGGGTACGGCCCTAATGGCATCGCAATCCTTGTGGAGTCGTTGACCGATAATCGCAACCGAACTAGTGCTGAGGTTCGAGCCGTCTTCTCGAAGAATGGCGGAGCCATCGCCGAGCCGGGTGCTGTGGCATGGCAGTTTGACCGCAAGGGCTCGATCGAGGTTCCAGGTTCCCTGGATGAAGACACCCTGCTTGAGACTGCAATGGAAGTTGGTGGTGAGAATCTCACGAGCAATGGTGAGAACTTCCTCATTACGACTGAAGCCGCAGAAACGGCCATAGTGCGAGAAGCGTTAGAGGCCGCTGGCGTAAAGGTGCTGAGCTCGGACCTCGTCATGATCCCTCAGAATTTCATTGAAATTAGCGACGAGGCAGATGCCAAGAAGATCCTGCGCCTCATGGAGGCGATTGACGACTTGGACGACGTCCAGAATGTCTACGCCAATTTCGACATTCCTGATGCCATTCTGGCAACCTACGAGGGCTGAATTCCTTTACTGGGGAGCCCATTCGGGCTACTATCGAACATATGTTCGTAGTCGGAATCGACCCTGGCCTCACCCGGTGTGGTTTTGGTCTCGTCGTATCTGACCTGACGGCGAGTGAATCTTTCGAGGCGAGGGCCGCTGGAGTGCTTGAGACCGACCCGAATGACCTCGTGGAGAATCGGCTCACTGACCTGCATCGAGACCTCGTCGAGCTTTACGCGGACCTCAAGCCAGATGCCGTGGTAGTTGAGAAGGTTTTCTTTCAGCGCAATGCGAAGACGGCCATTCCGGTGGCTCAGGCCAGCGGTATCGCAATCGCTCTCGCCGGTATTCGGGGGATCCCGGTGGTGCAGTACACCTCTCAGGAGGTCAAGTTGGCGGTGACCGGCTTCGGTAACGCCGACAAAGCTCAAGTGCAGGCCATGGTTGCGCAGCGTTGCGGCTTGGCCGAAGTTCCTAAGCCTCCTGACGCAGCCGACGCCCTGGCTCTGGCTATGTGCCATCTAATGAATCTTCGAACCAGTTCGAGAATGAAAGTGGTTGCTCGGTGATTGGTTGGATCCAAGGCGAAGTTGTTAGTCGTCGAGACGGCGTAGTTACGGTCAATGTAAGCGGCGTGGGCTACGACGTCATCGTGCCGCAGCGTCTCCTCGCTGACGCCGTGGCGGGTGGGCAGGTGACTTTTTACGTCCACACCAGCGTTCGTGAGGATGCCATCACGCTCTTTGGGTTTGCAAACGAAGATGAACGGTCGATGTTCCGACTCCTGCTTTCAACACCGGGCGTGGGTCCGAGCACGGCGCTCGGCGCAATCTCAACTTTCTCAGTCCAGAATCTCATCGCTGCCATCTACGCCGAAGATGTCACGGCTATTTCGACGATTCCTGGAATTGGCAAGAAGACTGCAGCACGATTAGTGCTCGAACTGGCCGGCAAGCTTCCAGCGCTCGACCAACGTGAGGCCTCAAGTGTTCCGGCACAGACAACTCATGCTGACCTGGAAAGCGCATTGCGTTCGCTGGGTTATGGCGTCGGGGAAATCCGAGATGCCCTCGGATCGATCGAAATTCCCAGTGATGAAGGGCAGGCTCTACGCCTAGCCCTGCGACAGTTGGGAACCCGATGAGTCGGCGAGAAATTCCCCTGGACGTAACGCCACGCTTAGTAGAGCCGCAGCCCATTGCAAGTGAAGTGCGCGAAGAGGCCGACCTTCGACCGCGAATTATCGATGAGTTCATCGGTCAGGCGGATCTGATTGCCCATCTTCGCATCATGCTGACTGCAGCCAAGCAACGTAATCAGGTCGCCGACCACGTGCTCTTCGCGGGCCCTCCTGGACTCGGCAAGACCTCTCTCGCTGGGATCGTGGCCAGCGAAATGGGCGTAGGACTACGAATGACGTCAGGTCCGATTTTGACCCGCCCCGGTGATTTGGCCGCAATCTTGACGGACCTGCAAGAGGGTGACGTTCTCTTCATCGACGAAATACATCGTCTCCCTCGCCAGGTGGAGGAAGTTCTCTACCCAGCCATGGAGGATCGGCGCCTGGATGTCCTGGTCGGCCGGGGACCTTCAGCACGTTCCATTCGACTTGAATTGCCGGCGTTCACCCTGGTTGGCGCCACTACACGCACCGGTCTGGTTGCGGCGCCACTGCGAGACCGGTTCGGTTTCATCGGGCGACTCGATCTTTATGACGAGAGCGATCTGGCATCAATTGTGGCCCGCTCCGCGGCGCTCTTGGACTATCAGGTAGAGACGATGGGGGCGGGGGAGATTGCCCGACGAAGTCGTGGCACTCCACGTATTGCGAATCGACTTCTTCGGCGGGTGCGAGATGTGGCTCAGATCGAAGGCTCATCGGTGATTACTGGAGAGATCGCACGGGGCGCGCTGACCACGTTTGGAGTGGATTTGCGTGGTTTGGACAAGGTTGACCGGTCGCTTCTGACGTATCTCTGTACCCACGGTGACGGCAGGCCTGTGGGGCTGGTAACGCTGGCCCAGGTCGTAGGGGAGGAGCCTCACACGATTGAAGAGGCCTACGAGCCCTTTCTGATTCGCGAGGGGCTGATTGCTCGCACCCCCCGAGGCCGAGTGGCCACTGACGCGGCATATGAACACCTGGGCCTAAAACGGCTCGGTGGCGGCCTCCTCTAAACCTTTCCTCTAAACGGCTAGGGTTTTCACGTTCAGTACCGGAGGCATAATGCTCGTTTTAGCCACTCAAGCCACTCAAAAGGGCAATCCACTCGTTACCTTGCTCATGGTGGCAGCGTTCTTTTCCTTCTACTGGTTCTACATGCGTCCACGCAATAAGAAGCGTCGCGAACAGATGACGCAGAGTCGTAATTTCGAAGTAGGCGACGAGATTCAAACCATCGGTGGTCTTATCGCCACGGTTGTTTCAATCGTTGACGACAAGATTGCAGTTCGGACGGACAGTGGCGTGGAGTTGACTTTCGTCAAGAGGGCGATCGCTGGTAAGTACAACCCACCGGCAGCCGTCGTAGACCCCACGCCTGAAGCTGACACTGAGTCTGAAGGCCAGTAGTGGCTTCTGGTCCCGCGTCCAAGCGTTCCCTCATCGTCGCGCTCTGCGCCACGCTGTTGCTTTCTTTTGGGTCTTTGACGCTCACCCTGGTATTGGGTTGGGCTCCAAAGCTGGGCTTGGACTTGGCCGGCGGTCTCTCGGTCGTCTACAAGCCAACGACGCAAGCATCAAAGGCTGATTTGTTGCAAGTGGTACAGATTCTCTCGAATCGCGTCAACGGACTCGGTGTCTCGGGTGCATCTGTCAACCTGCAAGGCACGAACGTGGTGGTCAGTGTCCCTGGGGCCACGAATGCCCGTGAAATTCTGGCCTCTATTGGTCAAACGGCCCAGCTGCTGTTTCGGCCCGTGCTCTGCGAAACAACAACAGCGGCCAAATTGGAACCTTTCACCGGATCCGCATTACCCGCGTGTGGGCCCCAGTATTCAATGGCCGCGTCGAATCTTGGCGTAAGTCCTAATCCGCAATCGGCGGCTGGCTACACCATGAATCCAGTGCAACCGGACCCCTCCCTCAGCACCTTCCCGTCAACACCTTCTGCGGCAGACTTTGCCAATCAGACGGTATTGCTGCCCTCGGCTGGCAATCCCAGTCAGAGATACATTCTCGGCCCAGCACAGATGACGGGTACATCGCTCAAGAACGCGGTGGCCCAACAAGATCAAGCCGGCGCGTGGATTGTCAGCTACAACCTGACGGGAACCGGTAGTGCCCTCTGGGATCAAGTTGCCACTGCAAACTTCCACGGCCTAGTTGCAATCGAACTCGATGGCGTTGTTCAGTCGGCCCCAATCATTCAGCCGACGGAAAGTTCACCAAGGTCGTTTGGTGGTTCAGGTCAGATTTCCGGCTCTTTTACGGAAAGTTCAGCCAAGAATCTCGCCATTGCGATGCAGTTTGGTTCGCTCCCCGTTCGGCTTGAGCCATTAACGACTCAGACTGTTTCACCTACGTTGGGTCACTCTGCATTGGTCGCTGGACTGGGCGCCGGTCTCGCCGGTCTGCTCATTGTGTTGCTCTACACCATCATCTACTACCGCGCGCTGGGCTTGGTGATCGTGCTTGGCCTTGGAGTCAGCGCAGCTGCACTCTTCGCCATTATTTCGGCGCTTGGTAAGACGGCGTTAGCCCCAAGCTTCGACTTGGCTGGCGTCACTGGGCTAATTGTCTCGATTGGAATTACCGTCGATAGTTTCATCGTGTACTTCGAACGACTGAAGGACGAGACGCGAGCAGGTCGCACGATGCGCAGTTCGGTGGATCGTGGCTTTAAGTCGGCGTGGCGCACCGTTCTAGCCGCAGACCTCGTCAGCCTGTTGGCTGCCGGCCTTCTCTATCTCATTGCAGTTGGTGCGGTGCGTGGATTTGCCTTCTTCCTAGGTCTTTCAACGTTGCTCGACATCATCGTGACCTGGTACTTCACGCGACCCTTGGTAACACTGCTCGGTCGACGCAACTCAGAATCGTCCTCTAATTTCTCAATGGCTGCTGGAATCGGCGCCGAGGTGAAGCATGTCTAATAGCGAAGAGTTGACTCCGATCGAGAAACAGCCAAGCGGTTTTATTCGTATCTACCGCGGTCTCACGACCATCAATTTCCTATCTCGTACCAAGATTTACTTCGCTCTATCCACGGTGATTATTCTTGCCGGCCTTGGTTCGATTGGCCTGCGGGGCCTAAATCTTGGAATTGATTTCAAGGGTGGCACCGCCTGGGAAGTGATTGCAACGAGCACTACAACCGACGAAGTGACCAAGGCCGTCGAGGCGGCGGGGGCCAGTCAGCCCACTGTGTTCATTCTGGGTGGTTCCACGGTTCACGTTGAGGCCGATCTCAACGCCCTGACCGGAACTGAGTTGACGAAAGTAGAGAACGCGGTCGCCGATGCACTGGCCAAGATTGCCAATAAATCAGCGAATCAAGTCTCAGTTTCCACTGTGGGTCCCACATGGGGCGGCGCGGTTACCAACCGAGCCCTAATTGCTCTGCTCGTCTTCTTCATTGCAGTGGTGATCTATATCAGTGGTCGCTTTGAGCCCAAGATGGCGATTTCGGCCTTTGTCGCGATGGTTCACGACTTGCTCATCACCATGGGTATCTATTCAATTTTCGGCTTCCAGGTGACCCCCGACACAGTTATTGCTTTGTTGACCATCCTCGGTTATTCGCTCTACGACACAGTGGTCGTCTTTGACCGTGTTCGTGACAACACCAAGGGCATCTTGAATAACGGCTCGATGAGCTATTCAGACATGATCAACTTGTCGATGAACCAAACGCTGGCTCGGTCCATCAATACGTCATTGGTGGCAATTCTGCCGGTACTGTCCGTTCTCTTTGTTGGAGCTGAGTTGCTCGGTGCAACAACCCTCCGTGAGTACGGACTGGCGCTCTTCGTTGGTCTCATGGCCGGTGCCTACTCGTCACTATTCATCGCCTCGCCCCTCCTGGCTCTACTTAAGGAACGCGAACCACGAATGATTGACCTGCGTAACCGCTTGGCAGCCAAGGGTGCCCGAACTGTGATGTCCGCCCAATCCGCGGCCGTGCTGGCCGGTGGGGGAGGGGCGTCACACGACTCGGCGTCTTCGAAGGCGACGATCACCGCCAAGGCTCGCAAGCAAAAACGCCGATAATCGAACGATAGGCTGATTTCATGGTCAGCGTCGCCCAAAACCCCCTCCAAGGCGAGGTCTTGGCGCCCCTGCTCGAACCCGTTCTAGAGGCGTATCAGGCCCGCTTCCCTGGGGCAGAGACCCTGATGATCGAGCGAGCCTGCGCACTCGCCATGCAGGCCCACAAGGGCCAGCTCCGTCGTACGGGTGAGCCCTACGTAACTCACCCCATCGCCGTGGCTGCCATTGTTGCGGAACTGGGCATGGACGCTAAGACGATTGCCGCAGCGCTGTTACACGACGCCGTGGAAGACACGGCTGTAACCAACGAGATGGTCGCGGAAATGTTTGACGACGAGGTGGCCGCCATCGTCGATGGTGTTACAAAGCTCGACAGCTTGAACTTTGCCACCAAGCAGGAGCAGCAGGCCGCCACAATCCGCAAGATGTTCGTTGCCATGGCTCGCGACCTTCGAGTCATCATGATTAAGTTGGCCGATCGACTCCACAACATGAGAACCCTCTCGGTTATGCCTGTCGAGAAACAGCGGCTTATTGCTCAAGAGACCCTCGACATCTACGCGCCTATCGCTCACCGTCTTGGTGTCCAGCGCGTGAAGTCTGAACTAGAGGATTTGGCGTTTGCGACGCTGGAGCCGCGTCAGTATGCAGAAATCGAGCAGATGGTGGCGGCCCGTACTCCTGAACGTGAAGAGTACGTACAGCTCGTAATGACCGAGCTAGTGGACAAGCTGCAACTCTTTGGAATCATCGCCGAAGTACGCGGACGTCACAAGCACCTTTGGAGTATCTACGAAAAGATGGTGGTCGAGGGGAAAGAGTTTGACTCAATCTTCGACCTAATCGGTCTTCGAGTGATTGTGGACGAAGAGAAGGAGTGTTGGTCAACCCTTGGTGCTATTCACGCGCTCTGGCGCCCCTTGGAGAACCGATTCAAGGACTACATCAACTCGCCAAAGTTCAACCAGTATCAGTCATTGCACACCACCGTCCTGGGGCCGCAGGCCAAGGAAGTTGAGATTCAGATCCGCACCAGAGAGATGCACTATCGAGCTGAGAATGGCGTGGCCGCGCACTGGCGCTACAAAGAGAATCCCACACCGAACGAGATCGCCTGGATGCAGCGAATGGTCGAAGTGGAGCAGGGAAGTGATGATTCGGTTTCCTTCCTCGAAAACCTCAAGCTGGACCTGGTTACTGACGAGATCTACGTCTACACGCCGAAGGGTCGGATCATCACCATCACGAAGGGGTCAACCCCGGTTGACTTCGCGTACGCGGTACACACCGAAGTAGGGCATCGTTGCATCGGGGCCAAGGTGAATAACCGATTAGTGCCCCTAGAAACAGAACTCAAGTCTGCGGATGTTGTTGAAATCGTGACTGACAAGTCAGATACCGCAAGTCCGAGTCGCGACTGGCTCACAATCGCCGTCTCGTCGCGCGCTAAGAGCAAAATTCGACAGTGGTTCCAGCGCGAGCGTCGCGAAGATGCCATGGAGAACGGTCGGGAGGAATTGATCAGCGCCGTGCGACGTGCCGGTCTCCCGATTGCGACATCAATCTCCTCTGATGCCATGAACCGCGTCATTGAGCAACTTAATCTTGATGACCTTGATGCCATGTTGGTGGCTATCGGAGAACACCATCTTTCCGCCCAATCCGTGACGCAACGGCTGGAGCGAGAACTGACGGGCGGTAGTGACGAACAGATGCCGACATCGGTATCGAAGGTTTCGAAACTTCGTCGTGATACGCGCCGTTCCGCTGGTGTCTACGTCGAAGGACTCGACGACGTGATGATTCACTTGGCACGGTGCTGTTCGCCTGTACCGGGGGACGCCATCATGGGCTTTGTGACACAGGGCCGGGGCGTGTCGGTCCACCGTACCGACTGCTCCAATGCGGCCGCCCTTGCCTCTCGACTAGGCGATCGTGTCATCGATGTGGCCTGGGATGGCTCAACGCACGGTATCTACCGAGCGACCCTCAAGATTCATGCGTTCGATCGAACCCGGCTTCTCTTTGACGTCAGTCGGGTAGTGGCTGAATACCATCTGAATATTGTTGCGAGTAGTTCGACGACGGGTACTGACCGAATCGTGAAAATGACCTTCGAAGTGGAATTTGCCGACCCGTCGCATCTTTCGACTTTGATTGTCGCAATTAAGAACGTTGACGGTGTCTTTGAGGCATTCCGAGATCTTCCTGGCAGAAAGGGCTCTTCGTGAGCGAACAACCTAAGCAGCTCGTGGCACCCACCGGAACGCATGATGTATTGCCGGACTCCTCGCGAGCGTGGGAGAGACTTGTCGGCACCTTTAGTGAGATGGCGCACCAGTGGGGCTTTGGTCTCGTCTTAACACCAATGTTCGAGGATGTGGCTGTGTTTAACCGTGGCATTGGCGAAGAGAGCGATGTCGCTCGTAAGGAAATGTACGTATTCGAAGATAGGGGTGGACGAACATTGGCACTTCGTCCCGAAGGTACGGCCTCCGTTGTGAGAGCCTTCGTGCAGCATCAGCCAACTACGCCATGGAAGGCCTGGTACGTCACCCCAGCCTTCCGCTACGAGCGCCCACAGGCGGGGCGTTATCGTCAGCACCACCAACTCGGTGTTGAGGTCCTCGGAACTGAAGATCCCTTTGTTGATGTCGAGGTCATCGCCTTGGCCTGGCGGTTCTTCGAGACCATTGGGCTGAGTCAGATCCGACTTATGGTCAACTCAATGGGTCACGCTGAATGTCGCGAAGCATTCGTTGTTTCGCTGCGGTCCCACTTGTCTTCACAAGAGTCCAATTTGTGTGATGAGCACGCCAAGTCGTGGTCCGGTAACCCTCTGCGGGTAATTGACTGCAAGAAGCGGGAATGTCGGACCGTCGTCGATGCCGGCCCATCTATTGCCGATGCGCTCTGTGAAGAGTGTGCGACACACTTCAAGCACGTGACCGACGGATTGACTGCGATAGGCGTTCCCTGGGAGCGCAACGTGAAGTTGGTTCGTGGTTTTGATTACTACACCCGCACAACTTTCGAATTCGTGTCCGATGCTCTGGATGGTGCTCAGAATGCAGTAGGTGGAGGCGGTCGTTACGATCAATTGGCAGAGGATCTTGGTGGAAAGCCCACGGCCGGCGTCGGCTTTGGTAGCGGCATAGAGAGGCTCCTCTTGGCGCTCCAAGCAGAAGATTCGCTACGTTTTGAGAAATTGCGGGACGCCAGTATTGATGTCTTCGTGGTGGATACGACTGGGGGGCAGGAAGCCCTCCAGATTTGCGACCTCCTTCGCCGAAATGGTTTTGCGGCGGACCGTGCATTTGACGGACGGTCGATGAAGTCTCAGCTAAAGGCGGCGGACCGTTCGGGCGCGCGGATTGCCCTGCTGGTAGGTCCCCAGGAGTTGGAAGCTGGCACTATTACGATAAGAGACCTACGAGCAACAGATGAAGGCAATCGGCAGAAGCTGGTACCTCGTTCAGAACTTGTAAACGTGGTGCGTGAAGCAATTGAAACGAGCATGAACTAATGACGACGAATTACGAAGCAACCAGCCTGCGAGACCGCATGTGCGCGTCAGTATCAGCCAGCGACATCGGTACCACTTTGACGGTGTGTGGATGGGTGGCTAAGCGCCGCGAACACGGCGAACACCTTGCATTCGTCGACCTCCGCGATCGCTCGGGTCTTCTCCAGGTGGTCGTTGATGGATCTGTCGATGTCCGAAGTGAGTACGTTCTGCGTGTTACAGGAACGGTGACAGCCCGTCCTGAAGGCACTGTCAACGACAAGCTCGATACCGGTGCCATTGAACTAACCAACTGCACGGTGGAAGTCTTGGCCTCAGCAGAGCCACCTCCATTCCAGCTCGACGACCGTGTGGATATCGATGAACAAGTACGGCTGCGCCACCGCTATCTCGACATTCGCCGCGAGCAGATGCAGAAGAATTTGCGACTTCGGGCACGCGTGAACTCGGCATTGCGAGCAGCTATGGAGCGACAGGGCTTCTGTGAGGTCGAGACGCCACTTTTGTGGGCCCCTACACCCGAGGGAGCCCGAGAGTTTGTGGTGCCTTCGCGGCTTCATCCTGGCGACTTCTACGTTCTTCCGCAGAGTCCACAGATTGCGAAGCAACTTCTCATGGTTGGTGGGTTCGACCGCTACTACCAAGTGGCTCGGTGTCTTCGAGATGAAGATTTGCGTGCTGACCGACAGTTCGAGTTCACCCAACTGGACCTCGAAGCTAGTTTCGTCACCCAGCTCGACATTATGGAATTCGTATCGCAGGCCGTACTCGACGGCGCTGAAGCGGCGACCGGTGAGCGGCCCAGCACAATCGACACGATGACGTGGGCCGAGGCGTTGGATCGATACGGCTCCGATAAGCCGGATCTTCGTTTCGGTATGACACTGCAGGATCTGTCTGATGTCTTTGAGGGCACCGAAGTGAAAGCCTTCGGGGCACCCACCGTGAAGGCCATCCGAGTGTCAGGTGGCGCAACGTTCACCCGATCGAAGCTCGATGCACTGACCGAGCGCGCGAAGGGGCTCGGGGCGAAGGGTCTTGCCTGGTTCCGCATCACAGAAGAAGGGCTCGACTCTCCACTGGACCGATTCCTCGGCGATATCGAACGTGCAGCTATTCGAGAAGTTGATGGCGCTGAAGTGGGCGACCTCATTTTGGTCGTCGCTGACGAGTACGCCACGGCGTGCAAAATTCTCGGAACTCTTCGTGCCGATCTGGGTTCACCACCAGTTTCGCAAGGTCCACACCGCTATGTCTGGGTGACGGACTTTCCAATGTTCGAAGGGCTCGACGAAGAAGGTAATCCGGTATCGGCCCACCACCCCTTCACGATGCCCAATCTCGATGATCTTCATCTGCTCGAAAGTGACCCACTTTCGGTACGCGCACAGGCCTACGACCTCGTGCTCAACGGTTGGGAGCTCGGAAGTGGTTCAGTTCGAATTCATCGCGCTGACGTACAGTCGCGCGTATTTACGGCACTTGGAATCAGTGACGAAGAGGCGGAGAACCGTTTCGGGTTTCTCCTCGGTGCCTTCCGATACGGAGCGCCACCCCATGCTGGTTTTGCTGTCGGCATTGATCGTCTCGTGGCGATTTTCGCAGGTGAAGAGAACATCCGAGAGGTGATCGCATTTCCGAAGACTCAGTCTGGCACTGACTTGATGACTGGTGCTCCTAAGGAAATCACTGAACGTCAAGTGCGCGACCTGCGGATTCGCATCGCGCCAAAGGTGTAGCCACGTCACTCTTTGATGCAGGTCTCGAGGAACGGTTGCGCCGTATTGCACCTTTGGCCGAGTCGCTGCGTCCCCGTTCGCTTGATGAAGTTGTTGGTCAAGACCACCTAGTCGGCGTCAATGGACCACTCAGGCAGCTTGCTGAGAGCCAATCGCTTAAGTCGTTGATTCTGTGGGGACCAGCGGGAACCGGCAAGACGACCATGGCGCGGCTTGTTGCTGAAGCGGCGGGACTGCACTTCGTTACCCTCTCGGCGGTATCCAGCGGCGTAAAGGATGTCCGGGAAGTTATTGAGCGTGCTCGACAGCGTCTGGCGGAGCAAGGTGGTCGCACCTGTCTCTTTATCGATGAAGTTCACCGCTTCAACAAGTCTCAGCAAGACCTCTTGCTCCCGGTGACCGAGAGTGGCGAAGTGGTGCTCATTGGGGCTACGACGGAGAATCCCTACTTTGAGGTAAACGCCGCCTTGCTAAGTCGTACCACGCTCTGGAGGCTTAAGCCCCACACACGGGAGAGTCTGACGCTCCTGGTAGAGCGAGGGCTCGTCGCGCGAGGGGCGACCATTGACGCTGAAGCGCTCGACGTTTTGGTGCAGTCGGCCGAAGGTGACGGGCGGGGCGTTTTGACCACATTGGATGTGGCGCTGGTGTTTGCTTCGAAACACGAGAACGTGGTGACCCTCGAAGATGTCGGTGCGGCTCGCGATGGGCGGATAATCCATCAGTCTCAGGACTCCCATTACGACCAAGTCAGCGCATTGATCAAGTCAATACGTGGAAGCGATCCAGATGCTGCTCTTTATTGGCTGGTGACGCTATTGGAGGCAGGGGAGTCGGCTCGATTCTTAGCCCGACGGCTCGTTATTTTGGCCAGTGAAGACATTGGTATTGCGGACGGTAATGCGCTGCTCACCGCGGAGGCGGCGGCGCGTGCCGTCGAGCTGGTTGGCCTTCCAGAGGCGCGCCTAACGCTGGCACACGCCACGATTCGGCTCGCACTGAGTCCCAAGAGCAATTCGGTAACGGTGGCGTTGGGCGCGGTAACCGCTGCCGTCCGAGCTGGTGCATCCACTGAAGTGCCAGCCCACCTTCGTGACGGCCACTACCGGGCTGCCTCCGATCTGGGTCACGGGGTTGGTTATGCCTATCCTCATGACTATCCCGGTAACTGGGTGGAGCAGCGGTATCTCCCCGACGGCGTAGAAGCGGGCTTTTACGTGCCTTCGGGCCAACCGGGTGAGTCGAGGATGGTGGAGATTTGGCGCTCCATACAAGAAGGAATCCAAGGTCCGCCGGTAGAGTGAGACCGTGGAAGCGGCTGAATTACGACGTAGATTTCTGAGATATTTCGAGGAGAACGGACACACCCTTGTGCCGTCTGCGAGTTTGATTCCTCACGACCCGGAGCTGCTGTTCACTATTGCCGGAATGGTGCCTTTCAAGCCGTACTTCGTGGGCGATGAGACACCTAGCTATTCTCGAGCTGCCTCGATTCAAAAGTGCTTCCGTGCACCCGATATTGACCAGATTGGTATGACAAAACGGCACCTCACCTTCTTCGAGATGATGGGGAATTTCAGCTTCGGGGACTATTTCAAAGAGGAGGCCATCCAGTTTGCCTGGGGACTCATCACTGAGGGATTCGGATTCGATCCCGAACAGCTCTGGGTGACTGTGCACGTTTCCGACAATGACGCCAGCGATATCTGGCAATCAGTTGCGGGGATTCGCCCTGAGAGAATTCAGCGACTGGATGA
This sequence comes from Acidimicrobiaceae bacterium, assembly GCA_947372925.1. Taxonomy (GTDB): domain Bacteria; phylum Actinomycetota; class Acidimicrobiia; order Acidimicrobiales; family RAAP-2; genus RAAP-2. Next base: position 107,756 of record CANBVQ010000001.1, on the reverse strand, counting down.
AGACAATTTCTGGGCCATGGGTGATGTCGGTCCTTGCGGCCCCTGTTCCGAGATCTATTTCGACAAGGGTCCCAAGTACGGAGCCGATGGTGGTCCAGCAAATGGCGACGGTGACCGCTTCGTAGAGTTTTGGAACTTGGTCTTCATGCAGTACAACCGTGGTGGTGATGGCTCTCTGTTAGACCTGCCGAAAAAGAATATTGATACTGGTGCGGGATTCGAACGAGTTCTGTCAATTCGCAACAATGAAGATTCTGTCTTCGCCACCGATCTCTTTGTTCCGTTGATGGAGACTGCTCAGTCCATTGTTGGCAAGGCGTACGGAAAAGACGAGAACACCGACATCGCCATTCGTCGCATTGCCGAACACGGTCGAGCGATGACGATGCTGGTATCCGATGGTGTTCTGCCGTCAAACGAAGGGCGCGGTTACGTTTTGCGTCGAATCATCCGACGAGCCATCTTGGCGGCACGACGTGAAGGCTCCGATCGAGCGGTTACCGAGGCACTCGTCGCGGCAACGGTGGCCAAGATGGCTGATGCCTACCCGTCGCTAAGTACCGACCAGTCATTGATCACATCAATCCTCCAGCGCGAGGAAGATGGATTCGCACGCACGTTGCGCGCCGGACTCTCGCTACTGACCGACGAGGCGGAGAATGTCGTTGCGTCGAAGGCGACAATATTTCCGGGTGATGTCGCGTTCAAACTGCACGACACCCACGGTTTTCCTCTCGAGTTGACGGCTGAGGTTGTGGAGGAGCGTGGACTTACGGTCGATCGCGCCGCATTTGACGTCGCCATGGGTGACCAGCGAACTCGTGCGCGAGCTGCCGCAAAGTCCAAGACTGTAGGCGACGACTCTGTTTATCGGGAAATTGCGGATGCAAATGGTGTTACAACCTTTATCGGACGCGACGCGGCCCGGTACAGCATTGAATCGACCGTCCTTGGTTCGATGACCGCCGCAGATGGCACCGTCGAAGTATTTCTAGATACAACCCCGTTCTATGCAGAATCTGGTGGTCAGGTAGGCGACACCGGAACAATCGTGACGGAAACGGGCCGCCTTGAGGTGGCTGATACTCAAAGCGTTCTCGGAGGATTGGTTTCCCACCGAGGCAAACTCACCGGTGAAATATTGCCCGGGCAGGTAGCGGTGGCCACAATCGATGGGCTCCGACGGGACGCAGTTCGCCGGAACCATACGGCAACTCATTTGCTTCATGCGGCGTTACGTACGGTTTTAGGAGATCATGTCCGTCAGCAAGGTTCACTCGTTGAGCCTGACCGACTTCGTTTTGACTTCGCCCACACCAGTGGTTTGGCAACTGAAGAAATCGACGCAGTCTTGTCCATGGTTAATAACGATGTTGTGGTTAATGATTCTGTCGACACTGTGGAAGCTTCCCGCCAGGAAGCCGAAGCTATGGGCGCTGTGGCCTTCTTTGGAGACAAATATGGCGATCGAGTGCGAGTGGTTCGAGCCGGTGCGAATTCCCTAGAGTTCTGCGGCGGCACCCATGTGCAGCGCCTTGGTGACATTGGTCAGATCCAGGTGGTTTCTGAGGCATCCATTGGATCGAATACCCGACGGCTCGAGGCAGTCACCGGACTGGGCGCCATGCGTCGATCACGGGAGATGGAGTTGGTGTTAGCCAGTATCGCCACGACGTTGAAAACAAGTCAAGACGAAGTAGTCCCCTCTCTTGAGCGACTGATTGACAAGCAACGTGAAACTGAGCGAGCTCTAACCGCGCTCCGTCAGGCCTCTCTTGCCTCGCTTGCTGCGAGCTTGATGGGCGCAGTTTCGTCAGGGGTTCTCATTGCTCGCGTCGATGATCTCCCCGTCGATGAACTGCGTACCGTGGCCCAGGACCTACGACAGCGAGGGGCAAAGGCACTCGTTCTAATTGGTAGTGCGGGCGATGGCAAGGTGGCGATGGCGGTGGCTACTGACGGAGCCATTGACGCCAAGTCCATCGTCAAGGATCTGGGCGCTCTTGTTGGCGGTGGTGGCGGTGGTTCAACGGAACTGGCGACTGCCGGGGGCAAGAACGTTGAAGGTATTGAAGCGGCTCTCGAAAAGGCCAAAGAACTGCTCGGGAGTTAGCCGTGTCGCGCCTGATGGCTCTCGACCCCGGTACTAGGCGTATCGGCGTTGCTGTGTCGAACAGTGGGCGCACTATGGCGTTTCCCCGAGAGTGTCTGGTTCGCGAGGGGGAGTGGCTCGCGGCCTTGGAATTGCTGGTTCGGGAAGAGGAAGTCCACGAGATTCTTGTAGGCCGGCCAGTCGCTCTGAGCGGTAGGGAAACAACCAGTACAGCGATGGCGGCAGAGTTCCTCGAAGAAATCCGTATCGCACTGCCCGACGTAACATTCATCGTCGTTGATGAAAGATTGACGACCGCCAGCGCTTCCAAACAGATGGCGTCTGCTGGAAAGAGCCAAAAGAATCAGCGCAAGGACATCGACAGTGCGTCTGCAGTAGTTCTACTGCAAGGAGTTCTCGATGCGCAGCCGTAGACGGCTAGTCGTAGTAGGGGTCTTGGTTGCCATTGCCCTCTTCGCCGGGCGGCTGGCCTGGTCGGCATACCCCTTAAGCGCACCAGGAACGCAGACTGTAATCAAAGTGGTACCAGGCGAGTCGCTGTCTGAAGTGGCTTCGGACTTGGCGGATCATCACGTACTGAGTTCGACTCTGGCTTTCAAGATTGATTTAGCGATTTTCGGGGCACCAATTATCCGGCCAGGGATCTATGTTGTACGACAGAATTCTTCCCACGCAGCCATCCGCAAAGCATTGAGCGGAGGCCCAAATGCCAACGTTTTGTACGTCACACCGGGAATGACGATTCGACAAATTTCGTTACAACTAGCGACCATCAAGGATTCGACCTACACAAGTTCGTTTACTGCGGTTGTTCATAACGAGGCGAGGCTGAATGCCTTTGGCGCAACGAGTCTCGAAGGGCTGTTAGGCACGGGTGCCTACATTGTCGGTCCCGACGAAACGCCATCACGCTTGGTTGGCCATATGAAGAGCCGCTTTCTAACTCAGCTCAGTCGAGTGGGCATCACGCCATCTACGGTCATCCACGGCTTAAAGGCCTACGAGCTCATCACGGCGGCGTCAATTATTGAAAAAGAAGGCTTCTACGAAAAGAATATGCCCCAGGTGGGCAGGGTGATCTTGAATCGCCTCAAGCGTGGCGGCGGACTACAGATGGACGCCACGGTTCTCTACTCGTTACAAAAAGATGGCGTCAAAGTCACTCCAGCGATGTTGAAGATTGACACCCCGTACAACACGTACCTCCACCCAGGCTTGACTCCAACGCCGATATGCCAAATGGGATCCGCCGCTCTTCGTGCGATCATTGACCCACCGGCGGGTAAATGGCTCTACTTCGTCGTTGTCGACCAAACCGGTACCGAGGCATTTGCGGTCACCTATACGGAGCACCTCGCGAATATTGAATTAGCGAGAAGTCGAGGCCTGTGATGTTCCGAAGCGGTGTCATCGGTTCTCCCGTGGGTCATTCCTTATCGCCACGCTTGCACCGTGCCGCAATGGGGTATCTCGCTATAGATGGAGAGAGCCTCGCGGTTGATGACGATGGCGCTGATTTGAAGCGTCTCCGGTCGACAGTCCACGGTTTTAACGCACTCTCAGTGACATTTCCTCTGAAAGATCGAATGCTTGAGCTTTGTGATGATGTTGACGCCCTGTCCCGGCAAGTTGGTGCAGTCAACTCGGTCCGCGTTTTCGAAGGGCGTATTTTCGGTCGAAACGTCGACGGGGAGGGTTTTTGTCGCGCAATAATTAGCGAGCTCGATGTCGATGTGCGTGACGCGAATGTAACGATCATTGGCGCCGGTGGCGCTGCACGTTCCATCATTGCCTCACTTCTAACTCGGGGAGTTGGTCGCATCGACGTGCTGCTCCGGAGTGAGCGCGGCCAGCTGGCTGCATTCGCCGGCGATTCCCGCGTTCGCGGTGTCTCCGTTAGTACGGGCGAGCCAGATTTGGTCGTCAATGCAACGCCAGTGAGCTTGACGGGTGACACGGAAGCACTACCTGCCGTGTCCACAGGGGGTCAAACTGCTTTCGTGGACCTGTCTTATGAACCGGCGGAGACTGCCTGGATGGCGGAGCAACGGGATGTTTCTTCACGAGTTGCCAATGGCAAGATGATGTTGGTGTGGCAGGCGAAGTTGCAGCTTGATTGGTGGTTCGATGCCGACATTCCAATTTCCGTGCTTCGTGAAGCGGTGTCGCTATGAAGATGTTGCCTCGAGCTTCGAGCGACCTAGGCGGAGGATCGGTTGATCGCGGCCTCCTTTTTGGCATCGTCACTCTCGCCCTTTTCGGTGATCTCATGATCTACTCAGCTACGAAGATTGCCTTAACTAATGCTGGGTATGACCCTGCGTATTACTTGAAGCGTCAAACTATGTGGGTCTGTATCGGCCTGGCCGTCATGTGGGTTGTTTCCCGAGTTGACCATCGCAGGTTTGAAATTGTTGCCACACCAGCGTATCTATCAGGCATCGCTGGACTTGTGGGCGTGATTTTCTTCGGTTCATCAGCACTGGGTGCCCAGCGATGGTTCAATGTGGGTTTCTTTCAGGTACAGCCAAGCGAATTCATGGTGTTGGCTTTGATTATGACGGCTTCTGCCTACAGCGCTCGCCGCCCTCAAGGACTTGTTCAGCGGGATGTGATTCGCATCTTGTTTATGGCGGGATTACCGATGGCCATCATTGCGGTACAGCCCGACTTAGGTACAGCCATCATCATTGCGGTCACTGTCGGCATCATGATCGTCATTGCCGGGGTGCCTCCGAGGTTTATGGCTCTTTTGGCGGTACTCGGTGTAATTGGGGCGATTTCTGCCGTAGCCGTGGGCTTCCTGCAGAAGTATCAACTCTCGCGCTTGACGTCGTTTCTTAATCAGAATTCGAATGATCCCGCGTTGGCCGCCGCGATCTATCACGTAGATAACGCAAAGAATGCAATTGGCGCTGGTGGCTTGAAGGGTATGGGACTCTTCAACGGTTTGCAGACCAACCTGGGTTACGTCCCGGAACAGCGTACGGACTTCATCTTCACGGCCATAGGTGAACAACTCGGTCTCATAGGTTCACTGGTATTTCTGGGGCTTCTCGCATCGGTGGCATATCGGATTTTTGTTATTTCAAGGGATGCCAAGGAGCAATTCGGCAGACTTCTTTGCGTGGGCATATTCGTCTTCTTCTCCTTCAGTAGCTTCCAAAACATTGGGATGACTATGGGGATCATGCCGGTGACCGGCATCCCCCTTCCCTTGGTTAGTTACGGTGGAACAGCCGCCCTTGTTTTCTCTGCGGCTATTGGTATGGTGCTTTCAGTCTCACGACGACGAGGGAATTAGGCTGTCATACATGACTGATGAGAACGCCAGCACTGAAATCAGTTCCGACGACGTACTCGCCGAAGTCGACGAGTACGAGACATTCCGAGTGATGAACGTCGTCTCTGTGACCTACCTACTACCCGAACCCCACCCCGAGATCAATCTGCAGGAGGCGGAGGCACCGTTTAGAAGCCTCGCCGTGACCGTGGCTCTACCCGACGCTCAGGCCATTGCAATGGCACTCGAGGGGCGAAGCAGTCCTCGTCCCAGTACCCACGAACTGTTCGTCAGCACTCTGCAAGGTGTGAATGTGGACGTCATTGCGGTGCGTATTGTCAAGCAAGAACTTGGTGTTTACTACGCCGAACTTGACCTTATGTCTCCACGCGGACAGGTAACTATTCCCTGCCGATTGACTGATGGTCTCGCAATCGCTTTGAGACAGGTTGTGCCGGCACCAGTGCTCTGTGCCGAGTCGGTGTTACAGCAACACTTTTAAATCTCGTTCTGCATCTGGCGAATGAAACCGCCGCCTGCTTGCCGGCGATTCTCATCTGAGATGCGCAGCAAGAGCCCCAGGATTATGTAGTTGGCCAAGAGTGAACTACCACCGTAGGCCACAAAGGGGAGTGTGATGCCGGTCAATGGCAGAACACGCAGGATGCCGGCGCAGATGAAGAATGCTTGGAAGCCAATGATTGTGGAGAGCCCAACAGCGACCAGGCGTGAAAAGTCATTTTGACTCCTCTGGGCGATGAAAAAACCCTGCGCCACAATCAACAAGATTGCGCTCAACACAATTACCAACCCCAAAAGACCAAGCTCTTCGCCAATGGCCGTGTAGATCATGTCTGAAGTGACTTCAGGTACCCAGCGTCCGGCTTGTCCAAGTCCAACTCCAGTCCCTGTTAGTCCACCAGCCGAAAGCGAGAACCAACCTTGGATAATTTGTTGGCCACCGTGATCGTAAGAGTGGGTACTCCAAGGGTCGAGCCAAACCGCAAAGCGCTGGTTTACTTGGTAAAAGAGTTGTGAGGCCACAAATCCACCTGTAACCAGAAGTCCGAGACCCGTTACGACGTAACCGATGCGACCAGTGGTAATCCAAAGTAGGGATAGGAAGAGCGCAAAGAGCAACGAAGCGAAACCGATGTCGTTCTCAAGGCCCAGCACCATAAGTGCAATTCCCCAAGTGACGACAATCGGAAAGAGAATTCGAGGATCGATGAACGCGCGACCGCCAATGACTCTGGTGGTGTTGGAAAGTAGTTCTTTATTGGACGCAAAATAAGAGGCGAAAAATAGAGCGAGAAGGATTTTAGAGATCTCAATTGGCTGGAAAGTGTACGAGCCAATCCCGATCCAGAGGCGGGCGCCATTAACCGATATGCCTATGCCAGGAATGAGTGGCAGGACCATGAGGAAAATGGCGCTGAGGAGGGTGATGTAGCGGTAACGGTCCAGGTCTCGGCTGCGTTTTACAAAATACAAAGTCCCGATCAAGCCTCCGATCGCCAAGAATGACCAGATCGCTTGGTTTTGCGCCCTTGCTGGATTCCACCGGGCAATCTCGACATAACCGATGCCGTTCAGCAGAGAGGCGAGAGGTAGGAGCAGCTGATTTGACCGCGGAGCCAGAACGCGTAGAGCGAAGTGGCCGCCCACGGACATTGCCATGATGGCGGCAAGGATGGCAATGAGGCTTGCGGGGATATGGCCTTTAGCGCCCAGGGAGGCCAATGCGTAGAGGGCGCCGATTAGCACATCCACCAAAAGTAGGAGTCCTAGTTCACCTCGGCGATTGGCCTTTTCGGCGGGAGCCAGAAGTTCATTCGAAGTTCGAAGGGACGTCACAGTGCCCAGCGTACCGCCCTTCTAGAATCCGAGGGAACACAACGTAAGGCTGGTATGTCGATGAGTTTTGAGAGTTTTGGCGCAGAGCGCTTCTCCAGCCGTGAATTGTCGCGTCTGGAGTTCGCATCGCGGCTCCTCGACCTCGCCGACGACCCCTCGTTACCACTGCTCGAGCGGAGCAAATTTGTAGCGATTTACGCTGAAATGCTGGATGAGTTTTTCCAGGTACGGGTGGTTTCGCTCGAGGACAAGATCGCGGCCGGAATTACGACCCCATCCCTAGACGGCCTCCGCCCCCTTGATCAGTTTCGAGCGGTCCGCGAACGCGTGCTTACCCTTACCGACCGCCTCGAAACCATCGTTATGGGCAGTATTTTTCCGGAGTTGGCTGCCGCAGGAATTGAGATTGTTTCGTATGCCTCTCTGGGTGATGAGGTTAAGAGTTCGCTCCGGGAATACTTTCTCAAGAGTGTGCACCCCGTGTTGACACCGTTGGCCGTAGATCCGGTGCATCCATTTCCGCAGATTTCCAATCTTTCGCTCAATATTGCCGTGGCGGTCACAGATCCGGTGACACGTGAGGAACGGGCCGCACGCATCAAAGTTCCCGGTTCTCTTCCTCGTTTCATTCCGCTGCCTGGGAATCAACAGTGGTGCATGATTGAAGAGATCATTATCGGCAACCTTGATGTCCTATTTCCCGGTATGGAAATTGGCCATGCCGATCTATTTCGAGTTACCCGTAATGCCGACCTTGCGCTCGAGGATGACGAGGCCGATGACCTTCTTGTCGCTGTGGAAATGGAGCTTCGGCGTAGACGTTTCGGCAAGGCCTTAAGGGTTGAGATTCAGAGGGCTATGAGTCCAGAGTTTCTAGCGTTGCTGGTAGAGCAGCTGGAACTCGAACCTGATCGTGTCTACGTAACCGATACGCCCCTGGGGCTAGGTGATCTTTGGCAGTTGTGCAGTCTTCGTCGTCCCGATCTGCAGCTCGCCCGATGGTCTCCAATTACACCGCGACGCCTAGTAGGTGAAGGTGAAGTACGGAATATTTTCGAAGTTATTCGTGAAGGCAGCATGTTGCTGCACCACCCTTACGAATCATTTGCGGATTCAATCGAAGAGTTCATTGATCAGGCCGCTAGCGATCCCGATGTGGTTGGTATCAAGCAGACTTTGTATCGAACGAGTGGTGATTCACCGATTGTTGCTTCGCTTATTCGAGCAGCTGGCGCTGGCAAGCAGGTGGTGGCGCTCGTGGAGCTCAAAGCACGATTTGATGAGGCAGCCAATATCCAATGGGCCAAGAGTCTTGAAGATGCTGGCGTGCACGTGATGTATGGCGTCATGGGTCTTAAGACCCACTCCAAAACGGCACTCGTTCTTCGCCGCGAGGATGACGAAATCCGTCGTTACGCCCACGTGGGCACTGGTAACTACAACTCCAAGACGGCTCGTATTTACGAGGACTTCAGCTTGTTGACGGACGACGAGGCCATTACCCATGACATCGGAGAATTGTTCAATTTCCTGACGGGTTTCTCACATCACGTTCCCTACCGAAAGTTGGTTGTGTCACCCGTTGCCGCCAAGTCGACAATTATTGGATTAATCGATGAACAGGCGTCACTTGGTAGTGCCGGCCTGATCACCATCAAAGTGAACGGCTTGACCGATCCAACCGTTATCGACGCGCTCTATCGAGCGAATGCCGATGGGGTGCGAATTCGCCTGGTCGTTCGCACGTTGTGCTCACTGCGACCAGGGGTTGATGGACTGTCGGAGAACATAACGATTAAGAGCGTGGTTGGCGAATTTCTCGAGCACTCCCGAGTATTTATCTTCGGTGACCCCCGCAAATCCAGTTCCGTTCTATTGATTGGTTCGGCGGACCTGATGGAGCGAAACCTCGAACGACGGATTGAAGTTCTCGTCCCGATTGAAGATGCAGCGCTTCGTGAGCCGATTGTGGATTCCATGGAACGAACCTTGGCTGACGATATGAACTCGTGGTTACTAGGGTCAGACCGCCGTTGGCGACGCACTGTCTCAGTCGATAATCGTTCCGTACACGCCGAGTTGCGGCAGAGGGCCGTTGAGGTGAATCGCTAAGCGGTTTGCGACTTGCCTCGGCGCCACTCAAGCGAGAGATACGCCGCGCCACCAATTGGGATTGGTAGCCAGAAGTTAACAAATCGATACGCGAGAACGGCGAGAGTTGCCGCCTGCTGCGGCACGCCAAAGCCCACAATGGTGGGAATCAAGATGAACTCGATTAACCCGAGGCCAGCTGGAGTGATTGGAACCACCGCGAGGACGTTGGCGAGACCGAAGGCTACGAGTAGGTCGATAGGCGAGAGGGCATACCCAAAGGCGTAGACGAAGATCCAAAGACTGGCCGCGTCAAGCAGCCAATTCGCGGCCGCCCAGCCCAAGGAAGTCCAGAGAATCGCCCGATTAGATGTCAGCATCGTGATGCGTTCTGCGACGTGCGTCAAGAGCCTGGTGATGGTTTCGGGATCAACTCGTGGAATTCGACCCACCGTGGCACGTAACCACGCGTCAGCTCTGTGCTGCCCACGAGTTAAGAGGGCAATAGTGCCGAAGAAGGCGAGCATGAGGAATACGCCTACGAGGGCGGCGAATCCGTAGGCGGGGTTAAAGCCGCGTAGCGGAATAGAAATCACGAGTGCAATCCAAAAAATGATGTTGAGAACAACGGCCGATCCACTTCCCTGAGCCGCTAGTCCAAAGGCGTTTGTCGAAGCAGGCACGCCCGCTTCACTAAAGAGGCGATATGACAGCGCACTGGCAGGTGCGGTACCGCCGGGTAGCACATGGCTCAATGCCAAAGTAGAGAGATTGATCCTGTTTGTCTCGAAGCGTTTGGGCGCATGAGGCGTAAATACTGTCCTCGTTAACTCGGAGTATGAGGCAATCGCCGCTGCTTCAACCAGGACGGCGAGAACCAGCAGAACGGGATTGACGTCACTCAGAAGATGCAGAGATTTCTTGGCCGTCCCGAACTGCGGGAGAACCAGATATTCGAAGATGAAGATGAGAATGCCAACGCTCAACACCCGTCGCACATGGCGAGGAACCTTGAAACGGCGTTTTGGGTTGATTTCCTCTGACATGCTCCCTACAGCGTTGCACAAATCATCGCGAAATGGGAACACTCAACCCGCTTTATACGACTAGATTTGCTTAAATGAAGGCGTTAGTGGTTTTGCCCACGTATAACGAAATCGAAAATATTGAGCGAATGTTGCGTGCGATTCGTTCAATTGTCCCCAACGAGCAGATTTTGGTTGTGGATGACGGAAGCCCTGACGGTACCGCTGATGTCGCTGAACGCGTTGGCCTCGAGCTAGGCAGCATTGAAGTTCTTAAGCGGACTGGCAAGAGCGGACTTGGCAGCGCATATCGAGCCGGTTTTGCATGGGGCCTAGAACACCAGTTCGACGCCTTTGTTGAGATCGATTGCGATTTCTCTCACGACCCGCGTGAACTTCCAACAATGCTGGCCCTGGCTGCTGACTATGAAGTGGTCATCGGTTCTCGGTATATCCCCGGAGGGTCCATACCCTCGTGGTCAACAAGCAGGCTGTTGCTGTCCAAGGGAGGCAATCGCTATGCCTCCATGATGCTGGGCCTCGGCGTCTCGGATTCAACAGCTGGATATCGGGTCTATCAGGCGAGCGCGCTGGAGAAGATTAACTACAGTCACGTGAAAGCCGATGGGTATGGCTTTCAAATTGAGATGACGTATCGAGCTCGGCGCGGTGGAGCAACAATCGTTGAGCATCCGATCTCGTTCACCGATCGCACCGAGGGCGAATCAAAAATGTCTCGCGCGATCGTCACAGAGGCTCTCTGGATGGTCACCAAATGGGGAGTTGCGCGACTCGTTGGCGGACCACGCCTTAATTAAGCGTTCCCAGCCCGATGGCGTGAAGTACGGAATCCATCTTGTATTTAGTCTCTTCGCGTTCGGCAATCGGATCTGAATCAGCGACGATTCCCGCACCGGCCCACACTTCGAAATGGGGACCGCTCGTCAATATGCCGCGAATGGCGACCCACCATGCTCCGTCACCCAAGGCATTGAACCAGCCCACCGCGCCGGCGTAGGCGCCTCGACGGAAAGGTTCGAGTTCGTCGATCAGCGCTTCAGCCACTTCGCGTGGGAGGCCACCTACCGCGGGAGTGGGATGGAGGCTCGCCAACAGGTTCAGGATTGTGACGTCGTCCTTAGCCACCGCTGCAATGTCAGTCCCAAGGTGGGCAACTGAGCGAAGCGGCACTATGGAGGGTTCATTGTCGGCGACGATGGAGTCGCAGAGGTCCGTGAGATGAGCGACAATCTCATCAACGACAATTCGATGCTCTACGCGATTTTTTGGTGAGCCGTGCAGCCACTTGGTGTAGGCCGTTGCGTCGGCCATTCCTTCGATGCTGATTGTTCCCGCGAGCGGGTGACAGTGCACAGATCGACCAAATTTGGATACCAGAAGCTCCGGGCTCGCTCCGGTGAACCGGCATCCGTCAGGTGTCGGCATTGCATAGATGGTGCAACTTGGTTCGAGATTATGGAGCCTGGTGGCAATGGCCGAGGTGTTGATGTCAGCTGAAAGTTCACCCTGGCAGCTCCGGGCCAACACAACTTTTTGAAGGGTTCCTTCCCGGAGCCTCTCCACCGCTTCGGCCACAGCGGCGGCGTAGTGGTCGGGTGAGGGGGAGTAGCGAAAACTGACCTGCTTTGGGAGAAGGGAGGGCCGCGCTGGTTCGCTGGTTTCGCTCCACGTCTCATTTTCGGGGGCAAGAAACCAGTCACCAGCAACGTCATCTGAAATGACCTGAAACCTTGGAATCACAACTTCAAATGCTCCGTTGCGATCGAAGGGAACACTGGAAAACGCTGTGAGCAACGGCGCATGAGGTTCGTCGATGTCTCGAAACAGATCCAAGGCGGCTGGCAACTCAGCAAGTGAGTCGCAGGTACGGCTGGCAACTGGTGAACCGAAACCACAACGCAGAGATGAACCATCTTGTACGAGCCAACCGCTTAGCGTGGCTTGCTCCACGGCTCGATTGACAAAATCCTCCGAAACTCGCGTTGCAGTGAATCTCATAGCGCTTTCGTTGCTGTGAACTGCTGAGAAAGGCCACCGAGAATGAGTCGATGGTTGACGGTGGACATACCACCGTCAACCATCATCTGAATGATCTCGTTGGTGGCGGGCAGGTACGCCGTTGATTTCGGCAAGTAACCGTACGCCGCTCGGTCGGCCAACAGGCCTCCGATGATAGGCACAACACCCCTGAACCAAATAGTGAAGCCAAGCTTCCAGAGGCCACCCTTGGGCTCGGCGACTTCAAGAAAGACGATCCGACCACCAGGGCGAACGACGCGGCCCATTTCGCGGATGGACTCAGCTAGGTCGGTGAAGTTTCGCAGCGCGTAGCCACACGTCAGTCCGTCGAATGCGCCATCGACAAAGGGGAGATGCGCCGCATCAGCTTGGGTGCGAGGAGCGAAATCTCCCCCTGCATCCATCATGCCAAAACTGAGATCTGTGGCGTAAGGGATAAAACCTACCTTGGCGGCTTCACGACAGAAGTCTCCAGTGCCTGCAGCAACGTCGAGGATTGTGCTCCCCACTGGGAGCCCAGCGTCTCGAAGGGCCCGTTTACGCCAGCGGCGATCGAGACCGAAGGTAATTATGTGGTTTACGAGCTCGTATCGAGGGGCGATGGCGTCGAACATGCGACGCACGGTCTTAGTCTTCGCCTCTCCCTCGGGAAGCTCGAAACGGGCCACGGTTACTTGTAGTAGCGGAAGACAACTTGCGCTACGCACGAAGGCTTTGGCGCGTCTTTGACCTCGATGGTGACGTCAAGGGCAACTTGGATGCCACCACCAATCTCTTCGACTTCGGCCACTGCAGCACCCAGGCGAATCTCTGATCCGACTGGGACTGGGGCTGGGAAGCGAACTTTGTTCGTTCCGTAGTTAACGCCCATCGTGACGCCGTCAACGCGGACTACTTGGCCCATCAGAACTGGGATTAGTGAGAGGGTGAGATAGCCGTGAGCAATTGGGCCACCAAAGGGGCTGGACTTGGCGCGTTCGGGGTCTACGTGAATCCACTGGTGATCGCCAGTGGCGTCAGCGAACTTATTGACCTGTTCTTGGGTCACGGTGATGTAGTCGGAATAACCCAAATGGGTCCCAACGAGTGCCTTGTAAGCGTCCATACTCTCAACATGCGTAGCCATAACTACCTCCTTCGTAGCACTCTACCGGTCTTGGAAAGAGTTGCTCGGGTAGCCTCAATATATGGCCGACAAACACGTAGAGCAGCATCGTCAACTAGCCGACGGATGGGCACGCGCCTCAATCTTTGGCATGGCTGACGGACTCGTTACCAATGTTTCCCTGATGCTCGGTATTGCGGGTTCCCATTCGGCTACCCACGATGCAATCCGTCTCGCGGGTATTGCAGGACTCGTTGCCGGGGGATTCTCAATGGCAAGCGGAGAGTATTTGTCCGTACGCGCGCAGAAAGAACTGTTTGAGCGAGAGATCGAGATTGAGCGTCGCAGTCTGGCGGAGTCGCCGATGGAAGAGCGTCTAGAGCTTGTAGAGCTGTTTGAATCTCGTGGGGTAGACCCTGATCTGGCTGGCAAGTTGGCTGACGAACTGATGAAGGATCCAGAACTGGCCCTCATCACTCACACCCGTGAAGAGCTCGGTATCGACCCTTCTTCAGTCGGTTCGCCTGGCCGTGCCGCCACTGGTTCTCTTGTCGCCTTTGGATTTGGAGCACTCATCCCGCTGGTTCCATGGTTGGTCACTTCGAGTGGCAAACCCATCGGTGTGTCGGTAGGCCTCGGTGCGGCTTCCGCGGTGATTCTGGGCGGAGGCATTGGTCGTTTGACGGGCCGAGGAGTGTTCCGTTCAGCGGCACGGTTCTTGGTGATATCAGGATTCGCAGCGGGAGTGACCTACCTGGTCGGTCACTTCGTTGGCTAGTGGGTAATTCGCAGCACTCGATCCATGCGGACCGTTTGAAAGCCGTGCTGCTGGTACATAGAAATTGCTTGTTCGTTGGTGTCATCGACGTACAGTGACGCTCGATGCACTCCACGAGAGTGAATGGAGGTGAGCCCGGCACGAAGCGCAGCCGCCCCGAGACCCTTGCCTTGATGGTCGGGATGCACCGAAATCACGTAAATCTCTCCCGTGCGGATGGTATTGAATTCGTGAATCTTCGTCCAGCAAGAGGCCACAATGTCTTCGCCTTCGAGCAGCAGGAGAAAGCCGGATGGGTCAAACCATGGTTCGGTGATCCGGACGTGCAATGTCTCGAGGTCCCACGTGCCTTGTTCTGGGTGATTAGCGAATGCCGCATTGTTCTGGGCGAGCCATTGATCGGCGTCCCTCTCGGGGCGAAAGCTCCGTATTTCAACCGACGGATCATCGAGCCCTTGGTGGACTTTGTTCGATTCCATGTATCTCAGCGCACGTACTTGATTTTGTGACTGATGATCGTCGTGGGTGTCGCGTAGCCACCAATCGAATGAAGGATGCCTTCGGGAAATGAGTTCGCACAACTCGGCGTCGTAGCCGCCACCAGCCATTTCAACGCTCGGGTGAGCAGTGAGGTCAACATTCGCAAAGCCCCGAGGCGTCACTCCTTCGAACTGAACCCAGAAATGTCCTGGAAGATTGTGCTGGACTAAGCGACGACGGTTCTCATCGATTGCCTCGCGACCTAGTGATACGTCCAGGCTGTTCAGCAGTCCCAGAATGGCCAGACGTTCCTCCGGGCCGAGTGTCTCGGTGTAACGCCAGTCGGTACTCACATCTGCAATCTAAGGGTTATGAGAGTCGGCTGCCCAGGCGCTCAAGCCGGCGAACCAAGGTGCCCACAGTGCGCTCAACGGCCACGAGCTCCACGTACACGTCTCCGGTCAGATCCTTGCCACCTTCCACGAGCGCCGAGATTCTTTGGCTCATCTCCGTCATGGACGAAGTCAGGGTGTCGATTTCATGATGCAGGGTCACTGGACTAGTTTGCTGTGCTTTCCGAGCAATCTGGTGCATGGGGCGCTAGTAGCGTTAGGGAGTGACCACCGAAACACCCGCCCTCAGCAAGATTTCAGTGCTGTTTGACCGTGTCCTGGTGGCCGTGGACGATGACGGAGAGCGCCGAAGTCGTGCAGGGATCTTGATACCCGCAACGGCGCAAATCGCCAAACGACTGGTGTGGGCGAAGGTCAAGGCAGTGGGCCCCCACGTGCGAAGTGTTCGCGTAGGTGACCGGGTTCTCTTCGGTTCAGAAGAGCGGTACGAGGTCGATATTGAAGGTGAGGAGTTCATCTTGCTTCGTGAACGTGATCTCCACGTCGTGATGAAAGATGACTCAACTCAAGAGACGGGCATGTATCTCTAATGATTCCAGATTTTCGATCTCTACTAGCTCCGCTGGAGTCGACGTTTTTGGCCGAACGAACCGCGCATGACATCGTGCCGATAGCTATTGAGATTCACTCGGACAGCCTGACGCCCGTAAGCGCGTTTGAGAGATTTTCAGATGTTGCAGAGAAGTTTCTGCTCGAGTCCGTAGAAGAGGGTCAGCGATTCGGGAGGTTCTCCTTTGTGGGTCTCCGGACCATCGGCGTCGCCTATCAAGATGCGTCTTCGACGTCATCGAGTGGTCGACTAGCGGATGATGTAACCGACGATCCCTTCCAGCGATCTAGTGACTATTTGAAGGCGCACAAAGTGGCGCCGACCATCGGTGTCGGAACTTCGCATATTCCTTTCGTGTCAGGCGTCGTTGGTGTCTTCGGATGGGATGCAGTTCGGGCCGTAGAGAGTTTGCCCGCCCGTAAGAATGCGGGCCCCGGACATCCCGACGCCCTGTTGATGGCGGTGGGGGAGATGTTGGTCTTCGACCACTGGCGTCAGACCATCACCATCATCATCAATGCCGATTCCCGTCAGGATTTGGATTTTGAGAGCTATCTCTCCCGTTTCGAAGAGATCCTTCAGACGCTGTCCGAACCGACCGAGCAGTACCTTCGAATGCATCGTGACCGATCGGCACTGCCAATCGCGCGCCATACGCGGACGGTCTCTTCGGAGGCCTTCCAAAACATGGTGAAGGAAGCCAAGGAACAGATCGCCGCGGGCGAAGTGTTCCAGATCGTCCTCTCTCAACGTTTTGACATGGGTGAAATTCGCGACCCTTTTGAGGTCTATCGCGTTTTGAGACAAGTTAATCCTTCTAGTTATCTCTACTTTGTGCAGTCTCAAGGTGTTGTGGGCGAGCCATTGACCATCGTTGGCTCGTCGCCCGAAGCGCTCGTGCACGTGCGAAATGGACGGGTGACAACTCGACCTATTGCTGGTTCGCGGCCTCGCGGGGCGAATGAGGTTGAAAATGCCCAACGCGCTGCTTCGCTGCAAGAAGACCCCAAGGAGATTGCCGAGCACGTGATGCTGGTGGACCTGGGTCGTAACGACATTGGGCGTGTATCTAAGTACGGCACCGTTCGTGTCGACGAGTTGATGACAGTGGAGACCTACAGCCACATCATGCACCTCACCTCCGAAGTATCAGGCGAGTTGCGTGAGGATATCGACCCCGTGGACGTCCTGCGGGCTACGTTTCCCGCCGGGACTCTCTCGGGTGCACCGAAGGTTCGCGCCATGGAGCTCATTACTGAGATGGAACCTCAGCAACGCGGTCTTTACGGCGGCGCAGTGGGCTACTTCGATTCCAGGGGCAACTTTGACGCCGCGATTTTGATTCGGACGCTCGTCATTGGCGCAGATGGAAAGGGTTCCGTTCAGACCGGTGCCGGAATCGTATGGGACTCAGATCCTCATGCAGAAGATGAAGAGTGCATGGCGAAGGCTGAGGCGATTCTCCGCGCGGTGGGTGGCGCACAAGGGTGAATGAACTCGAAACGCTGCAATGGCGACGACTTCGTGTACATGGCGTCGATCGACTGGATTACCTCCAGGGTCAGCTGACGCAAGATATCGCGACGATGGGTCCTCACCGCTCCCTGCTACTGCAGCCAAGTGGTGAGGTTCTGTCGGACCTAGAGGTTTTAGTGGAAAACGACTACATCGACTTGATTGTGCCTGACTCACTTGCTGCCGATGTGCTCGCCAGGGTCCAGAGATTTGTCCTTCGGGTAGACGTCACCTTGGAAGATCTCGGTACCGCTTCACCAGGCCGGGGCATCGAGACGTTGGTCGCCGATGCGTGGCCGTCGTCCTTCGAATGGGCCCTTGGACTGCCTCCCCATTCCTATGGTCAGCGTGTTGTGGACAAGACGGTGTCATTTTCGAAGGGTTGCTTTACGGGCCAGGAATTGGTGGGGCGAGCTGATGCTCGTGGGGCGACGATGCCCTGGCGTTTCATCGCTGGTGTCGGTGGGGATCTCGAGGCCGTTGCGGTGCTGCTGCAAGACGCCGGACCGCAGGGCCCCCAGGGTGTCACGTCTCGCTCTTCTCACGGTGGCTCGATCCACTGGCGCGGTGTGGTCCATAGGAGTTTTGAGCCGTCGTCGCTCACTGCGTTAGGCGCCGAACTTACCTATTTAGCCTGATTCGCCGGTACGCTAAGGCCATGGCGCCAACCTATCTCGACAAGATTGTGGCGGCCCACCGTGCACGGGCGGCGAGTGATTCTCGTGACTGGAGGACCCGGTCGGTGACACCTTCGGGTTCCTCGCTAGCCGAGGCTCTTCGATTGCATCGGCCCGAAGGGAACGCCGTAATCGCTGAAGTAAAGCGAAAGAGCCCATCTAAGGGTTGGCTCAATGAACATCTCGATCCGGCCCAACTTGCTGTGTCCTACGTGGCGGGAGGCGCGAGCGCTATTTCCGTTCTCACCGATGTGCCTCATTTTGCTGGATCGGAAGCAGACCTGCAATTGGTTCGTGCGGCGGTGGAGGTCCCAATTCTGCGGAAGGACTTTACGGTTTCGGTGAATGATGTCCTCGACACGGTCGAAATGGGAGCCAGTGCGGTTCTCTTGATTGTCGCCGCACTGACTCTGGACGAGTTGAGGGAGTTTCACGACGTCGCCATCAGTTGCGGAATCGATGCCCTCGTTGAAGTTCACGATGTTGCGGAAGCGGAACGTGCACTTTCGATCGGAGCGACATTGATTGGCGTAAATCAGCGAGACCTCCACTCATTTGCCGTTGATGCAGAGAGGGCTGAGAAGGTTGCCTCCTTTCTGCCTGAACATGTTGTGGCCGTCGCCGAATCTGGCTTCAGCTCATCGGATGCCGTGCGGCGAGCTGCAGGTTCTGGTTTTGATGCCGTCTTAGTTGGCGAAAATTTTGTAGTTGCGAGCGACCCACAAGATGAAGTGGCCAGTTTTGTCGGATTTCCCATCGGGGAGCGGAGCTGATGCTGGCTTCTGAGGATTTCATCGTAAAGATCTGTGGCATTACGACTGAGGCTGATGCCTTGATGTGTGTCAGCCAGGGTGCGAACGCCATTGGTTTTGTCTTTGCGCCTTCAATTCGTCAAATGGTGCCAGGTGAGGCGCGCGATATCGTCAAGCGCTTGCCGGAAGATGTGACCGCCGTAGGCGTGTTTCGTAATGAAGACAAGATCAGGGTTATCGAGATTGCCGAAGAGGTTGGTCTGACCGCCGTTCAGTTGCACGGCCTCGAGTCGGCCGATGAAGTGGCTTTTCTGCGGGACTTCATCCCCACGGTAATAAAGGCATTGCCGGCCGAATCACCGAGCCTCAGAGAGTTCGATCGTTCACACGCCGACTTCCTGCTTCTGGACGGTGAGAATCCTGGAAGCGGAGAAACCCACGAATGGGGCCCTCTCGGTCGGACGCACATGCGCACACCGGTGATCGCCGCTGGGGGGCTAACTCCATTTAATGTCGGTCACGTTGCTCGAACGCTCCCAGTGCGCGGCGTCGATGTTTCGACAGGGGTGGAGGCTGGTCCTGGTCGCAAGGATCCCGAACTGGTTTCTGACTTCATCCGCGCTGCACGGCAGGGCTATGTCCAACGTTTACCCTCAGTAGGTAACTATCCGATGTCCGAGGAGGACTAGTGACGACGTATATGGGAAGTCCCGATGCTTCTGGACGCTTTGGAGAGTTTGGTGGCCGGTTTGTGCCTGAAGCTCTCATTCCGGCCTGTCTTGAACTAGAGGCGGCATTTAAGGATGCCTGGGCCGATCCTTCTTTTCACGCCGAGTACGAGCACACGCTCAAAGAGTTTGGTGGTCGTCCTACGCCCGTGACATTCTGTCCGCGACTTTCTGATGCACTCGGAGTGCAGGTTTACCTGAAGCGGGAAGATTTAGCTCACACCGGATCGCACAAGATCAACAACGTTGTTGGTCAGGCCTTGTTAACGAAGCGAATGGGCAAGCCTCGCATGATTGCCGAGACCGGAGCCGGTCAACACGGAGTCGCTTCAGCGACCGCTGCGGCTCGACTCGGGCTTGAGTGCACGGTGTACATGGGCGAAATCGACACACAGAGGCAGTCGCTCAACGTTTTCCGTATGGAACTCCTGGGTGCCAAGGTTGTGCCAGTGACCAGTGGTTCTAGGACGCTGAAGGATGCCGTCAACGAAGCCATGCGCGAATGGGTCACATGTGTTGAAGATACCCACTACTGCCTCGGTTCGGTAATGGGCCCCCACCCTTTCCCTTGGATGGTTCGGGAGTTTCAGAGCATCTTGGGTATTGAGGCGGCCGCGCAGTTTCAAGAACTTCAAATCGGCGAGCCTGATTACGTAGTGGCATGCGTCGGCGGTGGGTCCAATGCTGCAGGTATGTTTGCCGGTTTCGCTAACTCGAGCAGTCAGTTGGTAGGAGTAGAAGCCGCCGGTGGTTCAGCCGTGGGCTTTGGAACGCCCGGAGTTTTGCACGGTATGCGCTCACTTCTTATCCAAAGCGAGGTGGGTCAGATCGAAGAGGCCCATTCAATTTCCGCCGGATTGGATTATCCAGGAATTGGACCGGAGCATGCACATCTGGCTTCGTCGGGAAGGGCCAAGTACTACTCAGCAAACGACGAGGAAGTTCTAGAGGCCCTGCAGATGCTCTCGCGTCTTGAAGGCATCATTCCCGCCCTCGAGACCGCGCACGCTCTCGCCTGGGTGATTCGAGAGGCAGGCACATTGATTCCTCGTGGCTCCAAGGTTTTGTTGAACCTTTCTGGCCGTGGTGACAAGGACGTTGCTCAGGTCCGTGACATTCTTCGGGGTGCTCAATGACGACCTTGGATATACGACTTCGCGAATTGCGTGACGGAGGTCGCAAGGCCTTGGTTCCCTACTTCTTGGGTGGGTTAGATGATGAGTGGTTGGAGTGCGTGAAAGCGGCGGCCTTTGCTGGTGCCGATGCCATTGAAATTGGTGTTCCTTTTTCCGATCCAATTATGGATGGCAAGGTCATTCAAGAAGCCTCGCTCCGAGCTTTGGGCCGTGGCACCACTCTGACTAGCGTTCTTGAGGGCCTGCACACGCTCGATATTGATGTCCCGCTCATTGTGATGACCTATTTCAATATCTTTCATCACCACGGATTAGAGCGGTCGGCGATCGAGCTGCACGAAGCGGGCGTTTTGGGCACAATCGTGCCCGACCTCTCGCTCGAGGAAATTGCGCCTTGGCGGACTGTCAGCAACGAGCATGATGTTGCGTCAATTTTGATGACCGCGTTATCGACTCCTCCCGAGCGGGCCATGCAGCTCGCTGCAGAGACACAGGGATTTGCCTACGCGGCCGCGAGAATGGCCGTTACCGGCGTGGCCAGTGATGAGGGACGAGGAGACTTGGTTGTCGAGAAACTTCGACAGGCGTCAACTGTTCCGATCTATGTTGGCATCGGAATAACGACACCCGAACAAGCTGCCGCCGCCTGTGCGTTTGCGGACGGTGCCATTGTCGGCTCCGCACTGGTGCAAAGGCTTTTGGATGGTGAGGGGCCTAAGGGCGTCGAACAGTTTCTTGGCGAAATGCGAAGCGCGATTAACGCGGTTGGCCGATAGCCAGGCAGCCATTGTGGCCGCCAAATCCGAATGAATTCGAAATGATGTTTCGGATCGCGTGGGGTCGCGGGCTGCCCAGGACAACATCAACATCGATTTCAGGGTCTACCGTGCTTGTCCCGAGGGTGGCGGGGATTAATTGATGCTGCAGCGTCAGTACTGCCACTACCGCTTCGAGTGCTCCGGCCGCTGCGAGCGAGTGGCCTAAGTACCCCTTGATCGAGGTGACGGGGGGCCTCCGGTCTCCAAAAACGGTGGAGATAGCTTCTCCCTCGGCGCGGTCATTGAGGGGCGTAGAGGTGCCATGAGCATTGACGTGATCAATCTCACTGGCGTCAAGTTGGGCGTCGCGAAGGGTCAGGCGAATGCATTCGATAGCGCCAGCCCCTTCTGGGTCGGGCGCAGTTAGATGGTGGGCGTCGGCGGTTGAGGCGGCCCCCAAAATCTCGGCCAAGATCGTTGCACCTCTAGCTTGAGCGTGGTCGAGGGATTCAAGGACGAGAACGCCGGCCCCTTCGCCCATTACGAAACCGTCGCGATCGACATCGAAAGGGCGAGAAAGGCCGCTAGAAGAGAGGGCTGTCATATTCGAAAATCCAGCAATACTCACTGGCGTAATGACTGCTTCGGCACCTCCAGCGACGGCTACGTCAACGCGACCAGAGGCCACCAGTCGGGCGGCGTAGCCAATGGCGTGGGTTCCAGCGGCGCACGCAGTCGTAATGGTCTCGCATGGACCACGGGTGCCAAAGCGCATCGAGACGGCGGCTGCCGCGGCATTGGGCATCATCATGGGAATCAAGAATGGAGACACTCGGTTCGCACCGCGGTCATTCAGTACATCGAGTTGCTCGATGAGCGTCTGGAGTCCACCAATGCCAGTAGCGATGATGCTGGCAGCGTTGGCAAATGTGGCGTCGAGGCCAGATTGCAACCAAGCTTCGTCGGCGGCCGCCAGAGCAAAGAGTGTGAAGGGGTCTAATCGCCGAAGCTCTTTTGGCCCGCCTAGGTGTGAAGCATCGAACGCTGGTACGTGGCGATCATCTGGGGTCGCTCCTGAGAGCAATGCTTGCCAGAGCGCGTCAGCACCAGTTCCGGCACACGACATGGCGCCAATGCCCGTCACTACGACGCGGCGACCCTCGACGGGGGAGTCGGGATGAAATCCCAGTAGCACTACAGTTTCGCGAAAATCAGCTCGAAGGCTTGACCGACCGTACGAATGTCCTTGAGCTCGTCTTCACCTACTTCAATGTCGAACTCTTCCTCGAGGGCCATTACGAGCTCCACGAGGTCAAGGCTGTCGGCCCCTAGGTCATCACCGAAGGCGGCTTCAGGAGTCAACTGAGACGCCTCAACGGCCAATACATCCACTGCGTGTTGATTGAACTTCTCGAGTGCTTCTGCGCGGTCCATCTTGGCTCCTTCGTTTCTCTAATCGTAGTTTCCGACCGGCGTCGATGTTGGTTAGAGGCCCATGCCTAAGCCGCCGTCTACGGGGAGAACGGCACCGGTGATGTAGCGAGCCTGCTCGGAGGCCAAGAATGTGACGACGTGGGCAATATCTTCGGGCTGGCCAATACGTCCAGCGGGTATCCGGGGGAGAAGGGTATCGAGATCTGAACCCAACTCGGCAGTCATTTCCGTGTCAATGAAGCCGGGCGCCACCACATTGACAGTGATGTTGCGACGGGCCAATTCGCTGGCTAGCGACCGGGCTAACCCAACAAGCCCAGCCTTGGCAGCGGCATAGTTTGCCTGCCCGGGGATACCTAGGAACGGAGAAACTGAGCCAATGAAGACGATGGAACCTTTGCGGTTCTTGACCATCGAACTCATGGCGCCTTGGGCACTGAAGAAAGCACCGTCCAGATTCGTGGCAACCACGTCGCGCCACTGTTCGGTGGTCATTCGCAACGCTAGGCCGTCGCGCGTTATTCCGGCGTTGGCTACCAAGACTTCAATGGGTCCAAATTCGGCAACGATTTCGTCACAAGCGCTCTTGAGCGCGTCGGCATCAGAGACGTCGACGGTGAGAGACTTGGCGACACCGTCTGGGCTGTTCCCGCTTCGAGAAATCGTGATGACCGTGTCACCCAGCTGCACAAATGCGGAAGCAGTGGCTGCGCCGATACCGCGGCTGGCTCCCGTCACTACAACAACTCGACTCATGGTTGATCCTTTCGTGGTCGAACACTGTCTTGTTCGGTGAAGCTTCGAATCCGCTTAGTAAGACCAGTTAAGACTGTTCCCGGGGGCATCTCGACTGTCCGCTCTACTGTTGGCGGAAGCACCTCTACGGAGCGTAGGAACTGCACCGGTTGAGTTAACTGACGAGAAAGTAGTGAGCGCCATTCATCACCGCCAGAACGGATGTTTCCGTCAACGTTGGCAATCACTTGCCCGTCGATTTGCTGAAATTCAGTAGCGGCGAGCACTCGGTCGAGCTCCTCTTGTGCCGTGGCCATGAGAGGAGAATGAAAAGCGCCTCCGACTTTCAGTCGAGTCACACGACGCCAACCCAGTTCTTTGCCCCGCTGCTCAAGTTCGGCGATGGCATCGAGCGAACCGGAGACGACCGTCTGACCTTCACCATTGAAGTTGGCTAGCCATAGATCGTTGATCTCGCTCAATCGAGAGAGCGCGTCGTCGTCTCCGCCCATGAGTGCGGCCATGGTGCCGGGATGCACCTCGTTAGCCCGCTGCATAGCCTGCCCTCGAGCCAAGACGAGCCGTGCGCCCGATACGTAGTCGATGACACCGGCAGCAACCAATGCCGTGAACTCTCCGAGGCTGTGACCAATGAAAAATGCTGGCGAGTCGTGGTTTTCGAGATGACAATGCCAGCCGACGAGTGAGAGTGCAAAGGTTGCCAGTTGTGCGTTATCTGTTCGAACTACCTCGTCGTGATCTGCTGTGAGGAGAAGGTGAGCGATGTCAACGTCGGTTATTTCAGATATTGCGCGGACCATATCCCAGCTCTTCTCGGAGACCCAGGGGAGACCGGCTCCAGGTGTCAGTGCACCTTGGCCCGGAAAGAGCGCCACAGCCTGATTGTCGCGTACTAGAGGCATAGTCATAACCGTAGTGGTGCCCGGAGTGGGACTTGAACCCACACGACCTTGCGATCGGGGGATTTTGAGTCCCCTGCGTCTGCCATTCCGCCATCCGGGCAGGAACACAAAGTTAGCATTCGTTCTAAGGTGACTGTTCGTGAAGGCACAGTTGTCAGTTTTTGAGCGGAATTTGCCTCAGAGCATTCCAACGGGAGTTGAAACTCACGTCAGTCGAACGAGTATTGCCTTGGCGCTCTCAGACGGAGACTTCACTGGAGTCGCGGAAATTGCCCCCCAAAATACGGGCATAAATGGCGACGCCGGGGTTTCCGATGTGCTCGAACACCTTGCTCAAATCGCTATCCCAAGATTCCTGAGCGTTCGATCGCGCAATGCCCACCACCCATATTGGGCGCAGATTCCTGCACTCTTTGGAAATGACGCCGTTAGTCGCGCGTCAGCGGCACTGATTGAGGGTGCACTCTACGACGGTGAGGTTCGACAAACGAGTGAAGCGGAGCTCTCCCTTACGGCAGGCATTGCCACTGGCTCGTTGATTGGTGTTCCCTACGTACCACCCATCACTGATTCAGTGTCATTGTTGCGATTGAAGGCTGGACCCTCTATCGACCCAAGCGTGTTTGAAGCCATTCGGGGTGCAACGTGCCCGGTCGTGCTTGACTACAACGCCAGTTGTCCCACTACTGACCAAGTGCGCGAACATGTCGCCTTGGCATCGGTTCATGCGACCGTAGGTTTCGTCGAGCAAATTGGAACCGTCGGGGACTACACCGCTCACTACGAACTACGCGATTCGGGCATTCAGCTGTCTCTCGACGAGTCCATCAGGTCAATGCAGGACATCAGAAATGTGATCCGTTACGAAGCAGCTTCGATCGTTTGCATAAAGCCGGCCCGGGTTGGTGGTCTCTCCATTGCTCGAACCATGGTTGAACAGGCACTCGAGGGTGGTTTGACGCCCTACATCGGCGGTTTCTTTGAGACGGCGCTAGGTCGCTTTGCGAATGCCGAGCTCGTGGCGAGGTTCAATCTCGGACCAAGTGACATCCTGATTGATGGTCGGGTTATCACTGCTTTGGATTACCAAACGGTGCGCAGTGCAGTGTTGGCAAACGAGTGGTCGGAGGTCGGTGTTTTCGGCGGTTCCTCGGCGTAGAATTACCGCATGAAGCAGGGACGCGTCGCCAAACAGGTTGAAGAGGCCACCAGGGGCATTCTCTCCATTGACGAGCAGATCCGAGCACTCACAGAGCAGTTGGCTACGTGGGAAGAGATGCGTGAGGAGCTCCACGTGCGTGCTCTGGTCAGCGAGACGCCTCAGGCCACCTCTGAGCTTTCTGGGGTGGCTCGACAGTGCGATCTCGCCAGGGCGGCGCTCGCGGAGCAGCGGAGCCGTAAAACCCAGCTGGAACAGATTTTGGATGATTTGATGATTGAATGGGAACCCAAGGTGGTGTCGTGACTACACGCGTTGTTATTGCTGATGATGAATCGATTATTCGATTGGATCTCAAAGAAATATTGGAGTCCGCAGGTTACGACGTAGTCGGTGAGGCCGCACGTGGGGATGACGCAGCGGAGTTGATTCGCGACCTGCTGCCCGACCTAGCGCTCCTTGACGTCAAGATGCCCGGACTCGACGGTATTGAGGTGGCGCGCCTCGTCCAGTCGCTGCCGACAACGGTGGTGCTACTCACTGCCTTCTCCCAGCGTGAGCTAATTGAAAATGCCCGTGACGCCGGTGTCTCGGCCTACCTCGTGAAGCCGTTCCGTAGTGCGGAGTTGCTGCCAAAGTTGGCCTCAATATTGAACAAGCCTGAGCCATTGAATCTGGAGGCGCCAGAGTCTCCGATTGTGGACGACAAGATCGAAACGCGGGAGATAGTTCAGCAGGCCAAGGAACATTTGATGGCGACACGAGGTTTAGCCGAGAGTGACGCCTTTGAGATGATTCAGCAGTCGGCAATGAAATCTCGACGAAGGATGCGCGACGTAGCCCAAGAGATTATTGCGGGCACTCACGTTGAGTAGCCCGGAGGACACTCGTCCGCTCCTGTTGTTGGACGGGATGTCACTGGCGTTTAGAGCGTTTTATGCACTCTCGACTGACATAGCTACATCCGAGGGGCTGGTAACCAATGCGCTGCATGGTTTCGCCTCCATGCTGAATACCTTGATCAAATCCCAGACGCCTCGTGCGCTTGTAGTGGCATTCGACCTTCCCGGTGGCACATTTCGGGATGAAATGGCCATCGACTACAAGGGAGGTCGCGCCGAGACTCCCATCGAACTCGATCACCAATTCGATCTCATCCGCAACTTCTGCGAGGTTCTCGGTATTCCAGTCATTGGCGTTCCCGGCTACGAAGCTGACGATGTGTTGGCAACGCTCGCCACGTGGGGTCGGGATAATCACATTCCTACCGTGGTCGTTACCGGGGACCGAGATTCATTCCAGCTGGTAGAAGATCCCTACATCCGAGTCCTCTATAACAAGCGAGGGGTCTCTGACTACGACCTCTATGACGAGGCTGGGATTTTTGCCCGATGCGGGGTGGAGCCAGCGCGGTATCCCATGCTGGCCGCCCTGCGAGGAGATCCATCAGATAATTTGCCAGGCGTTCCAGGGGTCGGCGAGAAGACGGCAGCAAAGCTCCTCGCTGAATATTCAGATTTTGATGCCATATTCGGGGCCACGGCGTCTATGACGCCCAAATTACGGGAGAACATGGAGGCCCATCAAGGTTTGGCTCGTTCGAATCTTGAGGTAATGCGACTGGTCCGTGATGTGCCAATCGATGTCCATCCCGAAAGGTTTCACCTGGGCGCCTGGGACCGTTCCGCAATCAATGCGTTCTTCGAACGGTTCGAGATGAACGCTATGAAGTCCCGTTATGACCGGATCATTAATGAAGGTCTACTTGGTCAGCCCGAAGGTGTTGATGAGTCGACGGTTGAGGTCCCGCAGTTTCAGCTGAAAGAGCTTGAAGTTGTTCCCAGTCTGAAGAAGTTAGATTTCGAGGCCGGTGCATTAGTGGCGTGGCTCGGCAATCGAATTGCCGTTACTGACAGCATGGCAGCGCAGGTCTTTGTGGGCGATCTAAGTGACGTAGCGCCCGAATTGGAAGGCGTAAGGCTTGGGGGGCACGACCTCAAGGGGCTGTACCGAACCCTGGGGGAGATGGGTGTGGCATCGGCATCTCCACTTTGGGATACCACGATTGCCGGTTACCTCATTGACTCGGCCTCGGGGGCGTACACCCTCGAATCTCTACTCACCCAACATCTAGGCGTAGTGCTCACGACGGCGCCTGCCTCGTTATTTGACGGCGACAGTTCTGACGAGCAGGTTGTGGCCCGTCTGGCGCACAGTATTCAACTGAACGAAGCGTTGCATACGTCGATTGAAGAGCATGGACTTGGTCGCGTGTACTTCGATATCGAGCTGCCACTGGTTGCCGTTTTGGCTCGCATGGAAGTGCTGGGAATTCGCGTAGATCGCGAACTGCTGACCTCCATCGCCGAGGGCTTTGGGCTGGAAGTAGTAAGGCTCGACGCCAAAATCCAAGAGATGGCGGGCCACGAATTCAAAGTTAACTCGCCGGCACAATTGCAGACGGTCCTGTTCGAAGAGCTTGGTCTAACTCCTACCAAGAAGATTAAATCTGGATTTTCAACAGATGCTTCGAGTCTCGAGGCCATCGTCACCGAGCATGAGATTGTCCCGGAGATTTTGCGATTCCGAGAACTTGACAAACTCCGAGGTACCTACGGTGCGCCGCTAATCGCTACGGTTGCGAATGATGACCGGATCCATGCAACTTTCCACCAAACGGTGGCGCGTACCGGTCGTCTCTCGTCCGAAGCCCCTAATCTCCACAACATTCCCGTTCGGAGCGAAGAGGGCCGGCGACTGCGAACCGCCTTCATTCCTCGGGAGGGTTGGACATTTTTGGTGGCTGACTACAACCAGATCGAATTGCGCATTCTGGCCCACCTTTCCCAAGACCCCGGTCTCTTAGAGGCCTTTGCAAGTGCTCAGGACGTACATACGGCTATTGCGGCCGTTGTCTTCAACACAGAACTGCCCTCAGTTACCAAGGACCAGCGGGAACAGGCGAAGGCCGTCTCGTACGGCCTGGCATACGGCATGGAGGCCTTTGGGCTCTCCCAGCGACTGGGTATCTCGGTGGGGGATGCCAAGGCCATTATGAATCAGTATTTCGAAGGATTTCCGAGTCTTAAGGCCTATACGGAGCGGGCAATCAATGAAGTGCGAGCGCAGGGCTTCTCGCGTACTGAATTTGGTCGGATTCGACCCTTCCCAGACCTGGCCACCGCGGTCGGCCCCCAAAAGGCGGCCGCTGAGCGGCAGGCGATGAATGCCGGTATCCAGGGCCTGGCGGCTGACATCTTCAAGTATGCCCTTGTCCGTCTTGATCAGGGGCTTTCGGCGGCCAATTTGACCTCGAGGCTGGTCCTGCAGGTCCATGATGAGGTTGTGGTTGAGTCCCCGGAGTCCGAGCACGGGGCGGTAGCCGAGATTGTTCGTTCGGCCCTCACCGGCGCTGCCAGTCTGTCCGTTCCTTTGGAGATATCTCTTAACTGGGGAACGAACTGGTCCACGGCGAAATAACCCTGAATACGCTGGTAGGCTGGCACTTCTGAACTAACGCCGGTAGTTCAGCTCTGTAGCCGAGACGGCCCCGGTGTGGCCAAGCTGTAAGGATTGTAATGACTGAAATTTCCGGCCTTCTTTCGAAGGTCCCAATGGGAACCTTCGACTCCGAAGGCAACTACGTTCCCCGCGTTGTCACTGAAGACAACATGGTCGGAACAGATCTAGCCACTGTCGTGGGCGACACCATCTTGGAATTCGAAGATGGCGACCTAGTGAAGGGCATTGTGGTCAAAATTGATCGCGATGAAGTTCTACTTGACATTGGCTTTAAGTCCGAAGGTGTCATTCCTTCGCGCGAACTCTCTATCCGTAACGATGTCAATCCCTCAGAGATTGTCACGATCGGTGAGGAAATCGAAGCGCTCGTCCTCCAGAAGGAAGACAAGGAGGGCCGCCTGGTCCTCTCTAAGAAGCGCGCTCAGTACGAGAAGGCTTGGGCCAACATCGAAGACCTCAAGAACCGCAACCAGGTCGTTTCTGGTCTCGTTATCGAGGTTGTTAAGGGTGGTCTAATCGTAGACATTGGTCTCCGAGGCTTCCTGCCCGCTTCGCTCGTAGAGCAGCGTCGCGTTCGTGACCTGCAGCCATACATCGGTAAGACCGTTGAGGCTCGCATCATCGAACTTGACCGCAATCGCAACAACGTCGTACTTTCTCGCCGTGCCTGGCTCGAAGAGAGCCAGAAGGAGCAGCGAGGCGACTTCCTCACCAATCTCAAGCCCGGCGAACGCCGCCGTGGCCACATTTCATCGGTGGTCAACTTTGGTGCCTTCGTGGACCTTGGTGGCATGGACGGACTCATTCACGTTTCTGAGCTCAGCTGGAACCACATCGAACACCCCAGCCAGGTTGTGGCCGTTGGTGACGAGGTCGAAGTTGAGGTCATGGAAGTTGATTACTCCAAGGAACGGATCAGCCTGTCGCTCCGTAAGACTCAGAGCGACCCTTGGCAGGTGTTTGCCGATGGTCACGCTGTCAACCAGCTGGTCTATGGACGCATCACGAAGCTCGTTCCGTTCGGTGTGTTCGTCCAGGTGGGCGAGGGCATCGAAGGACTTGTCCACATCTCGGAAATCGCAGCACACCATGTTGAGTCCCCGGACCAAGTGGTTGCCGTTGGAGAAGAACTGTGGGTCAAGATCATCGAACTCGACACCCAGCGTCGACGCATCAGTCTGTCGATTAAGGGCGCTGCCGATGGTGGAGAGGTCTCGGAGGAGTACCGTGAAGCCTTCGGTTCGCACGCCTACGACGCTGAGGGTAACTACATCGGTGGTATCAACTACGGCGAGTTCACCCCAGAGACCGAGGCGCAGGCCGCGTGGGCGGAGTTTGCAGTCGAGGCTCCCGCAGCTGACGGTTCAGTCGAGGCGGCACCAGTCGCAGAGACCTCTGACGCCGAGGCTCCAGCCGCTGAATAGAGCGACAAAGAAAAAGCCCCCGACCCTAAGGGTCGGGGGCTTTTTTACTATCTAGTTACTGGTGGGCTCCCACGAGAGGGAAGTGACAAGCGACCTGGTGACCCTCGCCGATGTCGCGAAGCTGCGGCTCTTCAGCGGCGCACTTCTCGGTAGCAAAGGGGCAACGAGTACGGAAACGGCAGCCACTAGGTGGGTTGAGAGGGCTTGGTGGCTCTCCACCCAAGGTGGCGCTGCTCTGCTCGAGCTCAGGATCGGCCTCAAGGGCAGCACCCAGCAAGAATTCTGTGTACGGGTGGGCTGGCTTTGCGTACAACGTGTCGCTGGGCCCGATCTCGCAGAGCTTGCCTAGGTACATGACGGCAACCCGGTCTGAGATGTTCTTGACCACTGCAAGGTCGTGTGCAATGAAGAGCATGGTTAGTCCATACTCCTTCTTCAGGTCCTCGAGCAGATTCAGAATCTGAGCCTGAATTGACACGTCAAGAGCCGAAACCACCTCGTCACAAATCAGCAAACGTGGCCGCATGGCGAGAGAACGTGCGATCGAAATACGCTGACATTGACCGCCAGAGAATTGGCGCGCATAGCGATTGCCGTAGACCGCAGGGTCGATGCCGACCTTGTTTAGTAGATCGGAAACAATCGAGTCGCGCTCTGCACCCTTGGCCAACTTCCAGCAGTCCAGTGGCTCTGCCACGATGTCCTTAACGCGTCGACGAGGGTTTAGTGAACTAATTGGGTCCTGAAAAATCATCTGCATCTTGCGACGTAGGTTGCGGGCTTCGTCCTTATTCAGGCTCGTCAGTTCGTCACCATCAACGAAGATCTGGCCTCCCGTGGAAGGCACAATCTGCATTAGGGCACGACCAGTGGTCGACTTACCGCAGCCAGACTCACCAACGAGACCGAGAGTTTCCCCCTCGTAGAGGTCGAAAGATATTCCGGCCACAGCGCTAACACGCTGGCGACCCTTACGGAACGTGACCTCAAGATCCTTTACGGACAGAACGACCTTGTTATTAGCCTCGGACATTGTCTTCTCCGATTTCCTTAATGGTGCCAGTTTGAATCGATACCGGTGCTGCTTGATCTTCAAGTGGGTTCCAACAGGCGAAATAGTGCCCGTCGACGCCAGTTGGCTCGAGAGTTGGCCTCTCTTGCGAACACTTTTCGGTAGCCCGACTACAACGCGGTGCGAAGGCACAGCCCTCCGTCAGTTTGAGGAGGTTTGGTGGTCGACCCGGAATCGTCTGAAGGCGTGTGTGGCTTGGATTCGAAACGCGAGGCGTCGATTCCAGAAGAGCTCGGGTATAGGGCATCTTGTGATTACGGAAAACCTCTTTGGTGGTTCCCATCTCGACAATCCGACCTGCATACATGACGATGATTCTGTCGGTGCGCGTGGCTACGACGCCTAGGTCGTGAGTTACGAGGATGACGCTCATCTTCATCTTGAGCTGAAGTTCGTCAAGCAGGTTCAGGATTTGCGCCTGGATAGTCACGTCGAGTCCCGTGGTGGGCTCGTCAGCGAGGAGAAGAGTTGGGTTGCAGGCCAAGGCGATAGCAATCATGACGCGCTGACGCATACCACCAGACAGCTGCGTTGGGTAGGCGTCGTAGCGCTCTTCAGGTGATGGAATACCAACAAGGGTGAGTAGCTCGATCACTCGAGCCTTCGCCTCAGCCTTATTCATCCCCAGGCGAACCTGGAGGGATTCGCCAATCTGCTTCCCAATTTTGGTGACAGGATTCAATGAAGTCATTGGGTCTTGGAAAATCATCGCGACTTTTGTTCCCCAGATGTCGCGCAGATCCTCGTCGGTGGCTCCAACAATCTGATGTCCGTCGAGTAGGACAGAGCCCCCAACTTCGACGTTGGTACGAGGCTGCAGACCCATGATGGTTCGACTGAGTACCGTTTTACCGGAGCCAGATTCCCCTACAACACCGAGAATTTCGTTGGCACCGAGTCGGAAGCTAACGCCACCTACGGCAGGTAGCGCACCTCGTGCGGTTTGGAATGTCGTAGTGAGATTCTCGACAACGAGCAAGTCGCCGGCAGGATTCTGATTAGTTGAATTGATTTCTTGGCTCACAGCTTGACCTCAGTGACATCGAAGTAGGAACGGAGTCGGTCTCCAACAAAGTTCAGCGCCAGGATGAAAAGGCACAGGATTGCTGAAGGGAAGATGATGAGAGGCCAATTTTGGGGCACATTGTTCAGTGATTGACGGGCGTCATTAATCATGTTTCCCCAAGACGGTGCGATGTCGGGGGCAATTGAAAGTCCCAAGAAGGCAAGTACACCCTCAAGTGCAATGACCGTAGCAACACCGAACAAGAGGAAGGAGAGACCCGTCGGTGCGACGTTCGGCAGGAGCTCACGGAAGATGATTCGTCGGTCTCGGGCGCCTTGTACACGTGCCGCAGTCACGTATTCCTTGCTACCAGCACTCAATGCTGCGGCGCGCATTACTCGGTAAACGAGCGGGATTGACGAGATTCCGATGACAATGATGATCTTGCCGAGCGACCTTGGAGTCCAAAAAGAGAGAACGGCAATGATCGCGATAATGGAGGGAAAAGCCAGGAAGGTGAACATCACCGAAGACATGATTACGTCCATCTTGCCGCGGCGGTAGGCCGCCAGCATGCCTAGTGGTCCGCCGACGCCGAATGCGATGGCCATTGAACCAATGCCAACACCCAGTGAAATCCGTGATCCCCAGGCAAGGCGACCAAAGATGTCTCGGCCCAAATCATCAGTGCCCATGAGGTGATCGAACGACATTCCCATCCCGGGCATACTGATCATCTCGTTGGGGTCTGGAATAGGCAGCAATGGGGCCAATACGGCGACCAGCACGTTTATGGCGAGCCAGCCAACGCAAATCCAGGTGAAGATGCCGATGGGAGCTTTCTTCTCCGGCTGCTCCACAACGGACTCAGCGGCGTTTATGACAACTTCGTTATTAGTCACGGGCAATCCTTGGGTCAACGAGGGTGGTGATGAAATCGACTGCGAAGTTGATCACGATGACCGCAACGGCCACGACGAACACCGTGCTCTGGATAACCAAGTAGTCCTGAAGGGTGATGGATGCAATCAAGAGGCTTCCCAGTCCGGGAATCGAGAGCAGATATTGGACTACGAAGCCACCCGCGATAAGTCCTCCGATGTTGATACCGGCAGTACCGAGCAGAGCGACTGAGGAGGGTCGGAATGCGTGGCGCCACATGATGCGTCGGCGCGAGAGGCCCTTCGAGCGTGCCATTGTGATGTATTCCTCTTGGAGTGTTGCGATTAGGTCAGAGCGAAGTACTCGGAAATAGACAACGAAAGAGCCAATCGAGAGAGTGAGCGAAGGGATGAGCAAACTCATCAGATTGTCCTTCAGTGTTGTGAAGAACGTGCCGGTGTCGCTAAAAAGCCAGCTCCATTCCGGAAAACGGGTGAAGCTCGCGGGTCCAGTTCCCGGTACCTGCCACTTAATGGCGATTATTAGTACTAGATACACCACAATGATGAATGACGGGACACTAAGCAGTCCGAATGTCACGCCATTGCTAATACGGTCAAATAAGCCATTGGGCTTCTTGGCGGCCTTCATCGCCAGTGGAATTGCTGCTGCGAACGCCACAATCTGTGAGACGACGATCATTTCGAGGTCGATCGGAAGGGCCTTGGCGATGGAGGTGTTAATCGATTCGTTAGTGATGTAGGACTTACCAAGGTCTCCCCGAAGTACGTGGCTCATCCATGTGAGGTACTGGTGAACAAGTCCCTTGTCGAGGCCCAACTGGGCGAACAACTTCTTCTTATTCTCGGGGGTGTTGCCGCTTCCGAGAATGACCGTCGCCAGGTCGCCAGGAAGCAAGTGGATCATGTAAAAGCTTCCGATGGAAATTGCGGTGATGATCAACACCAGCGCAACTAGTCGTTTTGTGAAGTACTTAAGCACTGCTCCTCTTTCAGACTTAGTGAGAATACTCAATTTCAATGCCATCTTGGGTTCATGGTGACGGCATAGGATTCTGACTTGATGAAGCGCCTCTGGAAAGTTGTTTCGAGCCTCAGCCCCATTGGTATTGCGTTGCTGGTGGCTATTGATGTCGCAATTGGCATATTGCTCCGGTTTTCCACGTCCTCGAAATTGTGGCTAGATGAGGCTTTGAGCGTCAACATCGCAAGTACCTCGTTAGGTCAACTGGTGGACCATCTGCGAAATGACGGAGCACCTCCGCTGTATTACTTCCTCCTACATTTCTGGATGACGCTGTTCGGCCACTCGGACTCTGCCGTGAGGGCACTTTCAGGAGTCATCTCAGTGCTCGGTTTGGGCGTCGCCTTCGCCCTGACTCGGCGCCTCTGGGGCTCTAAGCATGCCTTCGTGGCTACTGCCGTGCTCGCAGTATTGCCCTACGGGGTCTATTTCGGTACCGAAGCCAGGATGTACTCCCTCGTGATGTTGGAGTCCGCCCTGCTGCTCTTCGTCTGGATCGGCAATTGGCAGGTTTCGCCACTTAAGAAGTCCATCATGTCGATGGCTCTTGTGACGATGCTCCTCTACACCCACTACTGGTCTATATACCTAATTGTCGTTTTGTTTCTTGCTCTGGTCTCTGAAGTCTGGCAAAAGCGCTCGATCAGCAACGAATTGAAGTTCAAGGCTCTCGCCATTGTGGGGGGCGGAATTCTCTGGCTTCCGTGGCTGCCAATATTTAATGAGCAACGACTCCACACGGGTACGCCATGGTCTCCGGCGCCGGCGTTCTTTCAGTTTCTTAATTGGATTGAAGGCTTCATTGTCAATCAGAGCCGACAGCACATCACCCCGTCGCTGCACCATCAAGTGAACTTGTTGCTATTCATCAGCCTCGTACTGCTTGGAGTATTTGCGGTTGCCATGAAGGATCGCTTTCTCGTCGAACTGGACTTTCGCGTGCCAACAGCAACGAGGTTCCTGGTCACTGTTGTTTTCGGAACAATGCTTGTGGGTCTTTTGGCCAGTCATTTTGGCCACACCACGTTCGTTCCTCGCTACGCATCGGTTATTGCAATACCCCTCACGTTGCTGGTCGCACGCGGTGTAATGGTCCTCGAGAAGCCGGTGCGCATACTTCTTGTACTGCTCGTAGTTTCGGGTGGAATGCTCTGGACGGACAAGTGGGGCCGGAACGTGCAGCGCTCTCAGGCGGGCCAGGTTGCCTCCGTACTGGCTACCGCAAAGCCGGACTCCTACGTTTTCATGTGCCCAGACCAGATCGGCCCGTCGGTGCTCCGATATGCCCGCAGCGACTTAGAATTCAGCTCGTACCCTCGGTACACCAATCCAACAATCGTAAATTGGTATGACTACAAGGCCGCATTTAAGGCAACCTCACCTTCGATTGCGGGGTCTACCGTGACCGCCGCGGCTGGTAACCGCGATATTTACGTCGTGTGGTCGTCGGGATACACCCTGAAAGGTACCTGTAAAGCCGTCGTTCGAGACATCGCATTGGCCACTGGGCGTCCCACCGTGAGAGTTCTTCAGGCCCGTCTGACGGGTTTTTACCAGTCCATGAATGTGACTCTTTTGCCCTTTCACGAGTAGCCCTGTCTTGGCTAGTGTTTAGCCATGAGTGAAGCAAACCCCATCGTTGTTATCGGCGGTGGTCCCGCCGGTCTCACCGCCGCATACGAAATCGTCAAGCGCGGTGGCTCGGTCATCGTTTACGAAGGTGACAGCGTTGTCGGTGGTATCAGTCGCACCGTAGAGCGCGATGGCTGGAGATTTGACATTGGCGGCCATAGGTTCTTCACCAAGGTCAAGGAAGTAGAAGAGTTGTGGCATGAGATTCTGCCCGACGAGGACTTTCTGTTGCGCCCGCGCATGAGTCGAATTTTCTACGACGGCAAGTACTACGACTACCCCCTGAAAGCCGGTAACGCACTAAAGAATCTCGGCCCTTTCGAGGCCGTGCTGTGCGTCTTGAGCTACGTGTGGGCGAGAGTGCGCCCACCAAAAGATCAGACCAACTACGAAGGCTGGCTGGTAGCTCGATTCGGATGGCGTCTCTATCGACGGTTCTTTGAGACCTATACCCAGAAGGTATGGGGAGTTCCCGTTAAGGAGATGCCTGCCGACTGGGCGGCTCAGCGCGTTAAGAGTCTCTCGCTCAGTAATGCAATCTTGAATGCCCTGCTGCCCAAGCGTGGGCAAACTGAGATCACTTCACTCATTGAGGAGTTTCAGTACCCCAAGTTTGGTCCGGGCATGATGTGGGAGAAGTGTGCCGAGTTAATCGCTGCCAAGGGTGGCCAAGTTCACCTGAAGACAAAAGTCGTCGGTATCAGAGTTGAAGGTGGCAAGGCGACCGGAGTTGATGTTGTAAATAGTGACGGTTCTGCGAGTTTTCAGCCAGCGTCACACGTCATATCCACAATGCCAATGGCCCAATTGGTTGATGCCTTCAAGCCAGCACTACCGAGCGAAATTTTGACAGCCGGTCACGGTCTGCACTACCGCGACTTCCTGACAGTCGCTCTTGTGATTCCAGAGGAACTGGCCTTCCCGGACAATTGGATTTACATTCACGCTGAGGAAGTCAAGGTAGGCCGTATTCAAAACTTCGGTTCTTGGTCTCCGTTTCTGGTCAAAGAAGGTCGCACGTGCTTGGGCCTAGAATTCTTCGTGTTTGAGGGCGACGAGTTGTGGAATGCCCGCGATGAGGACCTCATTGAACAGGGCAAGCGCGAGTTGGAGTACCTCGGACTGGCGAAGGCTGCCGACGTCGAGATGGGCTACGTGTTCCGAATGCCCAAGGCTTACCCCTACTACGACAGCCACTATCAGGCGAACGTCAAGACGATCGCAACATATCTCGAGACAGAAGCCAGCAACGTCCACTTAATCGGACGTAACGGCATGCACAAGTACAACAATCAGGATCACTCAATGTTCACTGCAATATTGACAGTGGACAACATTTACGGTGGAAACCACGATGTTTGGAATGTGAACGTCGAAGAGGAATATCACGAGACGGGCAAGGGCGGCACCGGTAGGGACGCCCCGATTCTGCCAGCGCGCACTCCTCAGGCTTAGCTACGCCAATGGCGCGGGGGATAGCGGTACGGCTAAACGCACTTCTCAGTGGCGCCGTCGTAGTTGCTTTCGCCGGACTAGTAGCAAACATTCTTAATCTTGGCGTAAGCGTTCTCATAGCTCGCCTTCTAAATCCGACCGAGTACGGTGCCTACTCCCAGATGGTTGGCATCTTCTTCATTGTCGCGCTTCCTGGTTCAGCGCTCTCGGTGGCGGTGGTGAGGCGTGCGACGTACTACCTCGTCAGGGATGACGAATCTCTTATGGCGCGCTGGCAGCGTCGGCTCAATCAACGACTCATTCGATGGGCGCTGATCTTTTCACTTATCGCGCTGGCTGGCTCTTTCCTCTTGGCTCAGTGGATGGGGCATCGTTCGTGGCTTGCCGTATGGGTCAACGCCCTGGCTGCCATCTCCTGGGCCTTGCTGAACGTTGACAGAGCGCTTCTCCAGTCTCGACAGCGTTACATGGCGCTCGCTTCCAACTTCCTTCTAGAAGGTGCCATGCGGACCGTGTTCATGGTTCTGGGAAGCCCATTCGGTGTGACCGGAATCGTCGCGGGCCTTTTGGTGGCCATTGGATTTGCTCGTTGGCACGCTCGACGGCTCGTGCGGGTGCGAGATGTGGCGCGCAACGAACAGGCGCTCGAGCACACAGGAATCACCACTGATCTCCTGATTGCATTGGCGACACTCGCATTGCTGGCAACACTCCAGTTCATCGATGTGTTTCTGATCGGCCGATATAGCTCCAGCGCTGCGGGTGCGTACTCGGCAATCTCACAAGTGGCGAAGACAATCGTCTATGGGGCGATCATTCTTGGCAACTTCTTACTACCCGAGACGGCAATTGCCGATCGACGAGGACGAGATGCATACCGTCAGCTGACAATCGCCGGTGGCCTGCTGCTTATCCCGGTCGCTCTGCTTCTCATTGCTTCCGAACTTGCACCCGAAAGGCTCCTTACGCTCGTCTTTGGGTCTCGCTACGCCACGGAGTACGGGTCGATGACAAGCTTGATCTTGGCGATGGTATTTCTAGGAGGAAGCACGTTGCTTTCCGTGTATCTCCTCGGTTCTGGTCGACGGTGGCCGACGCTCTGGCTGGCCTGCAGCACAGTGGGGGGAGCGCTCTACCTCGCTCAAGCCGGTGGCGCCATTGCGGAAACAGTGCATCGCGATCTCATCCTCCAGATGGTGGTCTTCCTGGGTCTTCTCCTAGCCACTTTGCGCCCGATTGGCATCAACGGAGATTCCAATGCCTAGCGACCAGGAATCGCTCAAGACCCTGGTGCAGACCAGCGGTATTACTTCGGTCAATGTTGTTGCCTGGAGAGATCTTGATGACCCGGAAGCAGGGGGATCCGAACTACACGCCGACGAGATCTTGAAACGATGGGCGGCTGCGGGAGTTGCTATTGAGTCTCGCACTTCAGCCGTTCCAGGTCGTGCTGCGAGAGTCGAGCGGAACGGCTACGTCGCAAATCGTCGGGGTGGGCGATACCAAGTCTTCCCGAGTGTCATTTTGAATGGACTTTTCAGTCGGCGCTCCCACCGGCCTGACGGAGTGGTGGAAATCTGGAATGGGATGCCTTTCCTCTCTCCTCTGTGGCACCGTGGCCGCCGTCTGGTGCTTCTCCACCACGTACACGGGGAAATGTGGCAGATGACCTTGCCGGGCCTTCTAGGGCGTCTTGGATGGCTCATTGAGCATCGTCTGGCACCACCGTTCTATCGAGGCACGACGATTGCGACGCTCTCCAACTCTTCTCAAGAGGAGATTGGGGATCGCATGCACTTGCGGCGCGTGGCAGTAGTGCCACCGGGCATTTCCCCTTCTTTTGTTCCCGGGGATGACCGTTCGCCGACGCCATTGATCGTCGCAGTGGGTCGGTTGGTGCCCGTGAAGCGTTTCGACCTTTTAATCAACTCCTTTATTGAAGTCCGCAAGAAAGTACCGACAGCGCGTTTCGTAATCGTTGGCGAGGGCTACCTTCGAACGGAGCTGGAGGAAATGATTGCGGCCCACGGCGCCCAGGAGTGGATAACGCTGGCGGGCAGAATCTCTGATGGAGAACTGCTTGCCCTGTATCAGCGCGCCTGGCTGGTTTCTTCAATGTCGTTACGTGAAGGGTGGGGGATGTCTCTCACTGAAGCGGCCGCCTGCGGCACACCCTCGGTGGCCGTAGACATTGCCGGCCATCGTGACGCCGTGATGGATGGTCACAGCGGACTGCTGGTCGATGAGGCGCAAGTAGCCACAACTATCTCGAATGTTCTGCAGGACGAAGAGCTGCTTGGGTCGCTTCGTGAGGGAGCACTCAAGTATGCGCAGTCGCTCACATGGGACAGTGCTGCCTTGAAGCTCTTTCAGCTACTCAGCGAAAAGCGCTAATCGGCAGTTCTTTCGAGGGTTACAACCAGACTCAACGTGAGCAGTTCGTTCACCAAGGGAATACGGAGCAACCAACCAAAACTCTCCGGTAGATAACGCGGATGAGCGCTGACAACCACTATCCGAGGATCGTCACGGAGCGATTCCATTACCTCGCTGATGCGGATACGGAAGAAGTTTTGAGAATACACATTGCGGGGAAGGTGTCCGTGCTTGCGCGTGTACGCGCGTCGTGCGAAATTGCCGGAAATTAGATGCCACGGCGAAGTCTCCCTGCCGCCCCATGGCGAGAACCACGTGGTGTTTTGGAGGTAAATGGAGCCGCCGGGTCGGGTAACACGGACTAGTTCGTTGATCAAAGCCTCAGGCTCCTCAACACTACTGAGGACATTCGTGGCGAACACTAAATCGAATGACTTATCGCCCGACGGAATGTGCAGCGGGGTGTACGCCACCTCTGGTGCCACGGGGTCTGCATTTTGACTGGCAATCTTCGCGATGCCACGCTTGGGCTGAGGCAGTTCTCGACGCATTGATGTGACCCGAGCGCCACGCTCTGCAAAGCCCGCAGCGTACGAGGTATCAAAGTCAGCAATCTCGAGGATCCTCCTGTTGAACAGAGGGCTCTTGCCGACTACCTGATTCATGGTGTCGGTGAGGACAATCCGTCGATATAGATCGGGATCACGCCTCTTCACCAATAAGGCACGGAGAAGAGCAAGCGAACGTAGAGCCCCGCGAGGTGCTACCACCAGAGGAAGTAGATCGCGTTCGTCGGTTGTAAGTGATTCGGCGCTAACGGGAACATTGAGGCCTCGGCGGCGCTCGGTTTCAACCACGTCTTCGCCAACTGGCTGTGCCGTTGACGCCTGGAGCTTGGGTCCGGTAGCGATAATCACCACTACCCAAAGAGCCAGCGCAATCCACGTCAACCCATTGGCTAGCGGAACGTGATTCGGCCATTCAATCGAACGAACGAGATGCATCTGATTTGCCGCGACAGTACAACCGCCGGCGGTTACTAAGAGCACCGTGATGAACCGAGGGATTGATTTGGTAGATGAAGGGCTTGAGAAGAGATACACAGCCGCAAGCAGGCTCAAAGGAATAAACCACCACGAAACACAGAGGCCAACTAAGAGACTCACGCCAAAGACCAGTGCGGGACGCCTAACAGATGGATCACGAAGAACCGTGGGACGCGCATCGCTCATCCAGGTGGAACTCTTAGGAGCCCTTCCAGTCGAAATTCCGAGGCAGAGGAGGAGGCCTAAAAGAGAAGCCAGCAATGCGAGATTTACTGTCCCTTGTGGCGTCCAGGTCACTACTAGGTTCTGGGCTCCACTCATCTTTGAGGGAAGGAGCCATCCCATTGAAGCGCCATCGATTAGAAGCGGTGCTCCAAGATCTGCTCCATCCAGACGGGCGGTCCATCCTGGGCCGAAGCTCTGACCAACAGCGACATACTGACCCGCGGCGTTCGCCGGAATTCGAGCTTCCATGCTCCAGCGATTTGTCCAGTGACTCTTCAGATTCAGTATTGGCGTTACCGCTGGACTGGCGGAGTCGGCAAGTGAGGCGAGTGAAATGTTGTCAATATTGATTCCCGTGCCAACACCAAACGCCGCGCGCAGGTGATGCGTACCGGCTGAGAGAGAGAATTTCTCTCCGCAGCTAGAGAACGCAATCTGGTGTTGCGCCAATGCGTCAGCGGTGGAACCATGCACGTACACAGGAATCCCTGTTCCGTCGATGGAAATCAGATCGCTTCGGCAAGTTGAGCGGAAAGTAGAAGAGATTGATTCAGGCTTTATGGTTCCGAGCTTCCATTCTGTAATTGCAATCGGAGGATGGTTGAGTGCCCCGGAAATTCTGTCCTTGACGCCCACAGCCAGAAACTGATCAACACTCAAGCGGAACGAGCGTCCCGTCATCGCAGGGAATGAAACCTTCAGAGTTTGGGTAGCACCCCTGGCTGCGTTCTTTGCAATCTTCATGTGCGTGTTGAAGCTGTAAGAGCCGCCAGCACCACCATCGGCTGTGAGAAGGAGTCTGGTCGGAACCATGTGAAGTCCATCATTCACAAATGTGATGTTGGCTCGCGAGATGGTGGTCGAGTCCTTAGTTCCACCTTCGAGCCAGGTGTTGGGCCCCGTCTGGAATCCAGGCATCCAGCTCGTTGTCTGATCACCGTCAAATGCAGCCCATGGGCCATTCGTTAATGATCCAACCAGACGGGTCGAGCTTGACGATCGCACAATTTGACCGTTACTTGAACCACCGATGCCAAGGAGGCGGCTGATGGTTGCGTCAGATGCAGCGGGTTGGATTGAAGTGGTGCCGCGAATAGTGAACATTCGGCCTGCTGGTAGTTCAAACATCCTGTCGATAGTCAGCTCCGGATCAAGCCTTGGTGGCGTTGTTGCCACTCGAGCACGTGTCATGACAAAACGGAGATCATTCACCAGAGCCGCATTGCCGGCTCTGTTTAAAAGACTTGTTGGCATCATCAAACTGTGAGTTACTGCGGGAAGCCCGGGAATTGAAATCTCAGCGAAACCAACCCCAGACTGTCCAGCGAGATTTCCATCATCATGGGACGTCTGATTGATGGTGATGCGAATAACCGAACCTGAAGTCTTGGGTAGTTTGATGACACCACCTCGCCGACTCCTCGTCGACTTTGAAAGGCTGAATTTACCGAGCGATTTTCCGTCGACGGTTATCGTCACCTGCGTGATCCATCGGTTAATCGTGGACGACTGTGCTTGGGTGAGTCGGAGTCGATTGAAGCTAAGGCGGTGCCCCATGTCAATCTGAATAAATTGGCCGGGTGCTTTTCCGAAAGCAGAGGTTTGCCACGCTGTGTCGACCAGGCCATCAAGCGAGTAGTAGGCCTGCACTTCGGGATTGTTGGCTATTGGATTGCCATAAGAAGAAGCTTGGACTGATTTGATATTGCCCAATACGGCAACAGTCTGAGCCCCTGAAACTGTGTCGGGGTACGCCAGCAACGTCTGCTGCGACGGGCTTTTAACAATCGGTGTCTCTCCGGCCTGCTGAACATAGCCAGGGCTTGAGTGAAGTACGCCGTAACTATTTAGGCGCCGCTGATTGGAGTCCGTCACATACAGACTGGCAGTTGCGTTTGCTGTCAGTCGTTCGAGTTGCGAAGCGGTCAGTGCTCCGTCGTAGAAAATAGCCCGATCCTCCGGGAGAATTCCAAGGCCCGCCATATTGACCAAGCCTTCGCCGTCCCCGGCAACTATTGCAGGAGACGCACTTGACTCAATTCTGACGAGTTGTCGGACACCTTGAACGCCATAGATGGCTAGCGATCGAGGCCACTTGAATCCTTGAGGCAGAGCGAGGTTGCTCTCGTTGATGAAAGGGCCGTCGCCGACTTGATCCGTAACAACGGGACCGTAGGCCTTTTTGAATACGAGTCCCAAACTCGGTGACTGCGATAAGCGCCACAGATACCAAGGTTCTGGACCGCTAAACCGATCGAACTGGGTATCGAATTGGAAAAGCACATCACCAGTCCCGAGCAACCTTGCAATTGGAGCGATGCTCCTCGGCAGGGCTATTAAGTCCTGAATGGGACTATCGAGAGATCGAACGAGATTCACGCTTGCCGGTTGCCCCTGGAGCGTAATTTGACTCGTCACGTAGGGCCGTTTGAGCAATCCAGGCCAAGCAGAGTCCACGTAGGCACCCCATCGGTAGTAGCCGAAGTCGAGGCCAGGGAGGCCGAGTACGCCAGTGGATGTGTCGCCCGAGTTCAGATCTTTGGCAGCATTCTCAACGTACGCGGGCAGTTTCTGCGACGAGCTGAGATTCGTAGCGAGCGCTGTTCCATTGAATAGCGGAGTTAATCCGATGGTTGCGGCGAGGAAGATCAGGCCGAACACGGGCAAGATACGTCGTGGATGGCGGCTTCTCAGCGCATCAACACTGGACCCAAGTAGTAGTCCTAGAGCCAACACCATGATTGGCACCACGCGATTAGTCGAACGCATTGCGAGACCCACGGTGGTGTTTTCTCCAAACCACTTCAGCGCCGAGCCTGCCGGCGTAGGTGAGTTGTATGGGTACGCACCAACTGCAATTACGACGCCGAGGAAAGCGAGCAGTACGGAAAATGTCCGATAGCGCCACTTGACAAACATGGCGGCGATGACCGCCGCGGTCGGAAGAATCAAACTGAAAATGGGTGCGAATTGGCCAGTGGTGTAGCCAACGGATGAGCTAGTCCACGCTTGAGAGTGATCCCATCCGTAGAAGTACCAATAGCCCAAACCTCGGAAAACTTCCGAACTGCTCGAAGTACTGGCGACCGTAGGAATCGTTTCGGTGTACTGCAAGATATTGATACCGAATTTGCCTTCGGCCCAAAGGCCGGCGATCCACCAAAGTGATACCGAGCTGCATAGAAGTCCGATGCGCGAAACCGTGGAAGCGAGTGAGCGCCAAGAAATCTCCCTGGTGGTGGCGGCGAATAGCAGCCACACTGCTGGCGCGAGACCCACCAAGAGGATGG
Organism: Acidimicrobiaceae bacterium; assembly: GCA_947372925.1. Taxonomy (GTDB): domain Bacteria; phylum Actinomycetota; class Acidimicrobiia; order Acidimicrobiales; family RAAP-2; genus RAAP-2. Next base: position 63,230 of record CANBVQ010000001.1, on the reverse strand, counting down.
ACGTCGCATTAACTCCACCGACGAGGGCCACTACGAGCGCGAATCGGGCGGGGTTTTTCCATCCACCAAAGCGTGCGGATCTAATGGCAAAAAGGAGTAGCCAGCCCAAACCGGCCCAAGGCATCAAAATGGCGGAGGTTCTTCCGATGTTGACCAAGATGAATGGCGTGAAGACATAGGGGAGCGCCGCACTCCACGATGCCACTCTGCTGAGGCCCAGTTCTTGAGCGGCCTTTCGCACGCCGAGTCCCGCTAAGAAAAGCAGTGAGCCCATCCAGAAACGCTGCGCTATCCATGTCGGAATACCAATCGTGTGAGTCAGCCAGAAGAATGGCCCCATCGGAAAGAGGTAGCCAATGTTTTGGTGCGTCACCATGCCGAAGCCTTGATCGGCGTTCCACATAGAGGTGGCAGTTGCGAGCAGGTGGCTTGGATCGAGGTAGAGATAGGCCTTAGTGTCGGCAGATACCTTCCCCGGATTGTTACCAAAGAAGGGCACATAGGCAATCAGGGCGAATAAAAATGTGTCCCAGGTGCGGAAACGCCGCAGTCTGGCCACATCAAAAGATCCTGGGAGCCTTAGTTTCACAGTAGGAATCTACAGATAAATGCAGCCTCAGTTCCGTTTCCTGACTACGGTACAAATGTGTTGCAAATAGGAATCGCCGGCGGAATCGGCTCAGGCAAGTCCACGGTCACCTCCGTCCTTGAACGGGCGGGAGTCCGTGTGATTGATACAGATGTCATTGCGCGCGAAATCGTTGAGCCCGGACAACCAGCGTGGCAAGCGTTGGTTGATGCCTTTGGTCGGGCGGTGACCGACGAAGCAGGTCGGATTGACCGAAAATTTCTAGCAGCCATCACTTTTCCCAATCCAACGGCTCTTCGGCGCCTCAACGTGATTACCCACGGTGCCATTGGAATGGAAGTGCTTCGAGCTCTAGATGAGAGCAAGGACTCTCATTACGCTGTCGCGGTACCTCTCTTCCGCCCGGAACACCGCACTGTTTTTCGACTGAGCGAAGTATGGGCCACCGAAGTCGAACCAGAGGTGGCAGTTTCTCGACTAATCCAGCATCGAGGGTTTAGCGACGAGGACGCGCGTAATCGCATTAGGAGCCAAATTTCAAACAGCGACCGTTCAGCCATCGTCGATGTTGTGATTCCCAATAATGATTCGATCGAAGCGCTCGAAGAACGAATCCGAGCCCTACTGCGAGAACGAGGAATGTCCGTTGACTGAATTTCTGGTTGAGTCGCCCTTTCAGCCCAGTGGCGATCAGCCAACGGCAATTGCCAAGCTCGCGGAAGGTATCAATGGTGGTTTGCGATACCAAACGCTCGAGGGAATTACGGGCAGTGGTAAGACTGCCACAATCGCCTGGCTAATCGAGCAGGTTCAGCGACCCGCATTAATCCTTGAACCCAACAAATCATTGGCCGCCCAGTTGGCTTCGGAACTCCGAGAAATGATGCCAAACAATCGCGTTGAGTTTTTCGTCTCCTACTACGACTACTACCAGCCCGAAGCGTATATTCCGAGTTCAGACACCTACATCGAGAAGGACAGTTCAATCAACGAGGAGATCGATCGGCTCCGCCACGCCGCGACAAGTGCGTTACTCACGAGGCACGACACCATCGTGGTTGCTTCAGTCTCGTGTATCTACGGACTCGGGAATCCGATCGAATACAAGAATCACATGTTGCTTCTCGAGGTCGGCATGACGATCGATCAGCGTGAACTGCTACGTCGTTTCGTTGATATGCAATACCACCGCAACGATCTGGTTGTGGAGCGTGGCAGTTTCCGCGTGCGAGGCGACACGATCGAGATCCAGCCCGCGTACGACCAAGAGGCGATTCGACTCTCACTCTTTGGGGACGAGATTGATGCCATTACGTTTTTCAATCCTTTAACCATGGAATCAAAGGGTGCCGTTACTGAGGTAACACTCTTTGCGGCGACCCACTACGCATCATCGAGCGAAACGCTCACACAGGCCATGCATAGAATCCGAGCTGAGTTGGCTGAACGACTCGTGGAACTTGAACGCGAGGGCAAGCTTTTGGAGATGCAAAGGTTGCGGTCGCGCACGGAATACGACCTTGAAATGCTTGAGGAGACTGGAACCTGTGCTGGAGTTGAGAACTACTCGGCCCATCTGGACGGTAGGTCGCCAGGTGAAAGACCATTCACGCTTTTGGACTATTTCCCGAAGGATTACTTCGTTGTAATCGACGAATCTCACGTAGCCGTACCGCAGGTTCGCGGTCAGTTTGCCGGCGACAAGTCCCGTAAGGACACACTGGTCAATCATGGTTTCCGATTGCCGAGCGCCCGCGACAATCGGCCTCTCAACTTTGAAGAGTTCATTGACATCATCCCGCAGACTGTCTTTGTATCAGCCACTCCCGGCCCCTACGAATTGGAGATTTCCGACGAAGTAGTAGAGCAGGTCATCCGCCCAACCGGTCTGCTGGATCCACCGGTCCGAATCATTCCGACGAAGAATCAGGTTGACGATCTTCAAGCGCGTATCGCGGAAGTAGTGGCACGAGGTGAGCGCGTATTGGTCACCACGCTAACGAAGCGTATGGCTGAAGACTTGACCGCATTTCTTGCAAAGGCTGGAGTCAGGATTCAGTATTTGCACTCGGATATCGACACAATCCAAAGAATCGAAATTCTTCGATCACTCCGTCTCGGAGAGTTTGACGTTCTAGTTGGAATCAATCTCCTTCGGGAAGGTCTCGACCTACCCGAAGTGTCCCTGGTCGCAATCCTCGACGCCGACAAGGAAGGATTCTTGCGGTCGCGCAGTGCGCTTATTCAAACCATTGGCCGGGCCGCCAGAAATGCGAATGGTGAGGCGATCCTCTACGCCGACCGAATAACGGATTCGATGCGTGATGCGATTTCGGTTACCGAACGACGTCGCGCAGTGCAGATTGCATACAACGAAGCGAACGGTATTGTTCCCAGGACCGTATCTAAGGCGGTGGCGGACATCCTTGGGCGACTCCGCAGCGGTAGTTCGGCAACCGGCTCCGACTCGCCGAGAAGACTTGAACTCTCAGATCAGGAATTGGAGCGCGAGGTGGAGCGCCTTACCAAGTCAATGCTTGAGGCCGCCGAAGAGATGCGTTTTGAAGAAGCTGCCGCGCTTCGGGACGAGATTCACAGCCTGCAACGGATTGGCAGTGATGAATTGAACCTGCCGTTTGACTGAAAGTAGACGGTAGCCTGCGGGTGTATGGCTGACCTCATTCGGATCCAAGGTGCTCGCGCTCACAATCTAAAGAATGTCAGCCTCGAAATTCCGCGCGACAAGCTCGTGGTTTTCACAGGACTGTCCGGTTCCGGTAAGTCCTCTCTAGCGTTCGACACAATTTATGCCGAAGGGCAGCGACGATACGTCGAAAGTCTTTCCGCATACGCCCGTCAATTCCTGGGCCAAATGGATAAACCGGATGTGGACTTCATCGAAGGACTCTCGCCAGCGATCTCAATTGACCAAAAGACCGCTTCCCGGAATCCCCGATCAACAGTCGGAACGATTACCGAAGTTTCGGACTATCTACGACTGCTGTATGCCCGCATCGGCGTCCCACACTGTCCGAAGTGTGGCTTAGAGGTATCTCGGCAGAGTCCCCAGCAAATCGTTGACAGGGTTCTCGATGGCAAGGTGGGCACAAAGTTCTTGGTTCTGGCGCCAATTGTTGAGGGACGAAAGGGCGAGTACTCAACGCTGCTCGACGACTTAGCGGCGCAGGGTTTCTCGCGTGTGAGAGTGGACGGCACTGTCCATGAGCTGTCAGACCGCAAGGAGATCAAGCTCGCTCGATATGAAACTCACGTGATTGAAGTTGTCGTCGACCGACTGATCTTGAAGAACACGATCCGTCAGCGCCTTACTGAATCGGTTGAGGCTTCACTTCGTTTGGCGAAAGGCATCGTGGTAATTCACGACCTCGACGGCGGTCCGGAACAGCGATTCTCCGAATTGATGGCATGCACGAAATGTGGCATCAGTTTCACCGAACTTGCACCTCGAGATTTCTCTTTCAACTCGCCATATGGAGCCTGCGGTACGTGTTCTGGGCTCGGCACTCGTTTTGAGGTGGATTCTGAACTAGTCGTACCGGACGAATCTTTGAGTGTTGCCGACGGTGCAATCGCTCCCTGGGGAGGACATCGAGCCAGATATTTCGATCGTCTGCTTAGAAGTGTTTGCGAATTCGGTGATTTCTCAGCGAATACACCTTGGTCCCAACTGCGAGACCAAGATCGCGAGCTGCTACTGCACGGCCTGGACGGCGAGAAACTCGAGTACAAGTACAAGAAGAAGAATGGTCGCTCTGCAAGTTTCATGGCGCAATTCAGAGGTGTCGTCCATTGGTTGGAGCGTCAATGGCAGGAGGCTGAGGGTGATTGGTCTCGCGACCAAGCGGAGCAATACATGCGCGAGGTCGAATGCCGGAGCTGCAAGGGTCTACGACTAAAGCCGGAGATTCTGGCCGTGCTGATTGCCGAAACGAATATCGCCCAAGTAAGCAATTTCACGATTGACGAAGCGGTGGCATTCTTCAATTCCTTAAAATTGAATAAACGTGATGCGAAAATCGCGGTTCAGGTCATAAAGGAAATCAACGAGAGGTTGAGCTTCCTTCTCGATGTGGGTTTGGACTACCTAACGTTAAGTCGCGCTTCAGCGACTCTGTCCGGTGGCGAGGCTCAGCGAATACGCCTAGCAAGTCAAATCGGTTCGCATCTGGTCGGTGTTCTCTATGTCCTTGATGAGCCGTCGATTGGCCTCCACCAGCGGGACAATCGAAGACTGATCACAACCCTGGAACGACTCCGCGATTTAGGGAATTCGGTCATTGTGGTCGAGCATGATGAAGAGACAATTCGACTTTCCGACTATGTCGTAGACATCGGTCCCGGTGCGGGCGAGCACGGCGGGGAGATTGTGCATGCTGGCGATGTAACGAGTCTGCTCGCCAATCCGAAGTCGTCCACTGGGCAGTATCTCTCGGGCAAGAAGAGTATTGCGATACCAAAAGTTCGACGAGATGTTGAGGCGGGTTTTCTTAAAATCATCGGCGCTCGAGCCAATAATCTTCAAAACATTGATGCCGAGTTTCCACTTGGTCGTTTTATTGCCGTAACTGGTGTGTCGGGTTCAGGCAAGTCGACCTTGATCAATCAGATTCTCCTGGCCGGACTTCAAAAACATTTCTATCGAGCAAAAGTTCAGGTAGCCGACCACACTTCAATCACAGGAATCGACTTTCTTGACAAAGTTGTTGCCGTGGATCAACAGCCCATTGGACGAACACCACGGTCAAATCCCGCAACCTATACCGGAGTGTTCGACAAAGTTAGGAAGCTGTTCTCCGAAACTCAGGAAGCTAAGACTCGAGGCTATCTGCAGGGCAGATTTTCATTCAATGTCAAAGGTGGACGTTGTGAAAACTGTGCGGGTGACGGCACAATAAAAATTGAGATGCATTTCCTCCCCGATGTCTATGTGAACTGTGATGTCTGTAACGGCAGTCGCTACAACCGGGAGACGCTCGAAGTTCTCTATCGTGGGAAGTCGATAGCGGATGTGCTCAATATGCCGATTGCCGAGGCGTTGGAGTTCTTCTCGAAGCAACCCGCGATATCCAGACATATTCAGGCGCTCGTTGACGTCGGGTTGGGTTACGTCAGATTGGGGCAGCCGGCACCCACACTTTCAGGCGGTGAAGCCCAACGAGTGAAGCTGGCCACAGAACTGGCGCGTCGAGCTACGGGCCACACGCTTTACGTGCTGGACGAGCCGACCACCGGTCTGCATTTCGAGGACGTAGATCGTCTGCTGACAGTGCTTCATCGTCTGGTCGACCAGGGCAATACAGTGCTGACGATCGAGCACAATCTCGACGTAATCAAGACGGCCGATTGGATTGTTGATTTGGGGCCCGAAGGTGGAAAGCGGGGTGGCAGAATCACTGCTGTTGGAACGCCCGAGCAAGTGGCCAAGACCAAAACAGCCACCGGAGAAGTTTTGCGATTGGTGTTACCTAAGACCAAGGCTTCGAAGCGCTAGTTCCATGGAGAAGCCTCTCGGCATTCCGTCGGCAAGCGGCTGCTACATCTTCCGTGATCAATTTCAGGCGGTCATTTACGTTGGCAAGGCCAAGAACCTTGCGAGTCGCCTCGGGAGCTATTTCAGTTCACCGGGCCAGATGTCAAACAAAACGATCTCCCTTATGGAAATGGCAACTGAAGTTGAGTGGATTGAGACTGGTTCCGAAGTAGCGGCGCTCATTCTCGAAAATGATTTGATCAAGAGATACCAACCTCGATTCAATATCAGACTGAAGGACGACAAGTCGTACCCCTATTTGGCTGTCGATTTGCGACAGGAATTTCCCACGCCATTTATGACGCGCTCGGCGAAACAACGAGGCGTTCGCTACTTCGGCCCTTTTGGGCATGTCAAGAGTGCTCGGATCATGCTCGATGAAGTGCTGAGAATCGCTCCGCTGAGAACTTGTTCGGCAGCGAAGTATCAGGCGCACGAGCGCAGGGGTCGCGCCTGCTTACTGTACGACATCGGAAAGTGTTCCGGTCCGTGCGTGGGCGCAGTTGACAAGTTGGAATACGACAAGATTGTCTCAACCTTCATCCAATTCTTCAATGGTCAGTCAGGCGAGTTACGAGACAAATTGGAAAAAGAAATGGCTCGAGCCTCCGAGTCCAGAGACTATGAGTCCGCCGCTCGAGCCAGAGACTCGCTACTCGCTCTGGAGAAAGCGTCTCAAGAGCAGTTGGTCGTTCTTGGCGAGCAGACAAATCTCGACGCGGTGACGGTAACTCGCTCCGACGCTCGTGCTGTTGTCAGCTGCTTCTTCATCAGGCACGGCCGGATTGTTGGACGTACTAACAAACTCTTCGATGTTGGATTCGACACGTTGAATAGTGATGTGCTCGAGACGTTCATGGTTGGACACTACGAAGCTGCGTCGGTTCCAGATGCAATCATTACGAATGTGGACGTTTTGGATACGTCTCTTTTGGAGGAGTATTTGTCATCCCTCGCGGATCGCTCAGTACGAGTTTCCGGCCCCAGGGGTGATCGGCAGCGATCGGTGTTAACTCTGGGTGAGACAGATGGGCTGACGGTACTTAAACGTGACTCACTGCGGCGCCAAAGTGACCACAATGTACGCTCACAGGCACTCATAGAAATTGGTAACTCCCTTGGTCTGGCGTCACCTCCTTATCGAATCGAGTGCTTCGATATGAGCCACCTGCAAGGAACTAATTACGTGGGGTCGATGGTTGTGGTTGTCGACGGTCTCCCTCAGAAATCTTCGTACCGACATTTCAACGTGAAAACCGTTTTGGGCAATGATGATGCCGGAGCCATGAGAGAGGTACTGGCACGCAGGTTGACCTATCTGCAACCCGGCAATGAAGACTCTCGCTTCCTGCGACCAGACTTAATCGTGGTTGACGGAGGCTTGCCTCAACTGTCGGCGGCCCTGGATGCAGTCGAGAGCCTTGGGCTGGCCGGCACGGTCGAGCTGGTAGCTCTCGCTAAGCGAGAGGATCTTCTCTATCGACCTGGAAGCTCGCTTCCTATTCGGCTCGATCGCGGCTCGGAAGCGTTATACATGCTTCAGCGCCTCCGTGATGAGGCCCACCGTTTCGCCATCACGTTTCATCGCACGAAGAGAGGGGCTTCGATGGTGAGTACGTCGCTCGATGCTGTTGAAGGGCTCGGTCCAGCTCGACAAAAGAAGCTCATGGACTCCTTTGGTTCGATGAAGGCAATACGAGCACTCTCCCTTGAATCGCTATTGGAGCTTGGTTGGCTCCCGACGACGGTTGCGCACGCGCTCTACGATCATCTGCACGAGACGGGAGTTCCTCGTCTAGAGAAGGGGAGTGTGCCTGATGAATGAGATTCTGATCGTGACCGGAATGTCAGGCGCCGGCCGCTCCACGGTGTCGGCCGCTCTTGAGGATGCAGGTTGGTCGGTGATCGACAATCTGCCGCTGGAGCTTATTTCTCGAGTCTCAGAATTGGCTTCGCCGGGAGCCGCTGAAGCAACCGGTCTCGCATTTATTGTGGGGCGCTCCGGTGGTGTTAATCCTGACCAATTAATCCGTACAATCGCCGATCTTCGCCTACAGGGATTTGTCGCGAAACTGTTATTCCTGGATGCACCCGATGATGTCCTAGTGAGTCGATTTGAAGGCAATCGACGCCGCCATCCAGTGGCCGCATCGTCAGTGGCGAATGCGATTCAAGGTGAACGAAACCTTTTGCAACCTCTCGTTGAGCACGCAGACCTAAACATTGATACCGGTGCCTTAAACACGAATCAACTTCGTCGACGTATTGCCGAGATGTTCAACTCGGTTCAGAGCAGTTCGATGCGAATCAATGTGATGTCGTTTGGTTATTCGAATGGAATTCCACGAGACGCGGATTTGGTGTTGGATTGTCGCTTTCTGCCAAATCCCCATTGGGTTGAAGAACTACGCCCCCGTACCGGCCTTGAGCAGGAGGTGTCTGATTTCGTCCTGAGTCACGATGACGCCCAACGTTTTGTGGGGGATCTCGAGGCCATGCTTACTTGGCAGATACCGGCCTTTGCCAAAGAGGGTAAGACCTACTTGTCAATTGCAATCGGCTGCACAGGTGGCAAACATCGATCTGTAGCTATTGCAGAAGAGATTGCGCGACGTATTGGAGTAGGCGTTACCGTCTTTCACCGGGATGTTGAGCGATCGTGAAGGTTGCGGCCATTGGTGGGGGGCATGGCACCGCGGTGACCCTTCGTGCTCTCAGACTGATGGGCTGTGAAGTTTCGGCCATTGTTTCTGTAGCCGATGACGGTGGTTCAACTGGCGCGCTCCGAGAGGCATTGGGAATCGCTGGCGTCGGTGACATTCGGAAATGTCTAACGGCATTGGCCGGCGAGAGCAAGCCATGGAATGAATACTTTGAGTTCCGCTTTGAAGATGAGACAGTTGGAGCCCACGCCCTCGGCAACCTATTCCTAGCGGCCGCAATCGCGCAATCATCAACCCTTGAAGACGCTGTCGCCTCAGTGGCCAACTTGATCGATGCCAGTGGTTCGGTAATCCCTGCCTCATGCGAAGGCGTCGAGCTCGAAGCGGACACCCAATCAGGAAGAATCGTGGGTCAGGTTGCCATCGGACTGCGGCACGATGTCGAGCGGATCAGAACGATTCCCGCCCACGTTCGAGCACCGGAGTCGGCTCTCGCGGCGATTCGAGATGCAGACTTCGTTCTACTGGGGCCAGGTTCTCTGTTCACCTCAGTCTTGGCGGCGTGTGTAGTCCCTGGAATCGCTGAATCCATTGCACAAAGTTCGGCCAAATGTGTATGGATTTCCAATCTGGTGGAGCAGGATCCCGAGACCAAGGGACTCGGACTGAAGCGGCAATACGACGCCATGGCCAGTCACGGCGTTGAAATTGACATAATCCTCGTTAACGGCAGTGATGGTTCGGCCGACCAAATCCCAGATATCAAAGTGATTACTGCCGATGTGGTGGGGGAGAACCGCAAGGTTCATGATCCTGTGAAATTGGCACGAGTACTCGCTGAAATAATGGCAAACTAGAACGTCTTGGAGAGGAGCCGTCATGACGGTACGTGTAGGTATTAACGGGTTTGGTCGAATCGGTCGCGGTTTTCTGCGTGCAACCTTAGATAACCCCAACATCGAGGTTGTCGCTATTAACGATTTGACGTCGACTGCGACCAACGGTCATCTTCTGAAGTACGACTCAACGCAAGGGCGCCTGAAGCAGACGGTGACTTGGACTGATTCGAGTATCACCGTCGACGGACGTGAGATCGAGGTCTTTGCTGAGAAAGACCCGAGTCAGCTGCGATGGGCAGACGCTGGCGTCGATGTCGTTATCGAATCAACCGGTCGATTTACGACCCGCGAAGCAGCTGCGGCCCACCTGGTCGGTGGTGCGCGAAAAGTGATTGTTTCCGCACCCGCAACCGACGTTGACGCAACATTTGTTGTTGGCGTCAATGACGGTGACTATGACCCAGCGAATCATCACGTGATCTCAAACGCATCTTGTACGACCAACTGTTTTGTACCGATGGTGAAAGTTCTAGATGACGCTTTCGGCATCGTGACCGGCTTGATGACAACGGTCCACGCCTACACCAACGACCAAAATCTTCTCGACCTCCCGCACAGCGATCTCCGACGCGCTCGTGGGGCCGCAATCAACATCGTGCCATCCTCGACGGGCGCAGCCCGAGCAACTGGATTGGTCTTGCAGGCCATGAAGGGCAAACTGGATGGAACTTCGCTTCGGGTTCCAATTCCCGATGGTTCAATCACCGACTTCACTGCAATCGTCCGTTCAACAACCGTCGCAGAAGTTAATGCAGCGTATAAGCAGGCAGCGTCGGGTGACCTTGGACGGGTCTTGGTGTATACCGAAGATCCCATTGTTTCTGCGGACATCGTCGGTGATCCAGCGTCTTGCACGTTCGACTCCAACATGACAATGGTGCAGCCAATCGATGACAAGACCAGCCTGGTGAAGGTGTTTGGTTGGTACGACAATGAATGGGGCTACTCCAACCGGTTGGTAGATTTGTCTGTCATTGTGGGGACACGCAAGTAGTAATGCATCTTCCGTCAATCGATGAACTCGGAGATATCGCTGGGAAACGTGTTTTAGTACGGGTCGACTTCAACGTTCCGTTAGCGGAGCGCAATGGCAAAATGGTCGTGACTGACGATTTTAGAATTCGAAGCGCCCTACCCCTTTTCCGCGATTTGCAAGCTCGTGGCGCCGAGGTCACTGCATGCACTCATTTAGGTCGACCCCAGGGTGAACCTGTCGAGAAATACAGTGTCAATCCAGTGCGAGAGCACCTCGACACTTTGATCGATGGCGTCCATTTGCTTGAAAACCTCCGTTTCTCACCAGGCGAAGAGGGTAACGATCGATCGTTCGGCATAGAACTCACAGACTCTTACGACTGCTATGTCAACGAGGCGTTCGGTGCATCTCATCGAGCTCATGCTTCGATCATGGTTCCGCCAACGTTGATACCGAGTGCCGCCGGACCAAATCTCGCCCATGAGGTTGAAACCTTGACGGGCTTGCTTACCAATCCTCGGCGCCCATTCGTCGCAATAGTCGGCGGCGCGAAAGTCGCGGACAAACTTGGAATCACGAAAGTATTGGTTGATAAAGCGGATGCCGTAATTGTTGGCGGCGGAATGGCTTTTACGTTCTGGAAAGCCATGGGGCGCACAATCGGTGATTCATTAGTTGACGATTCGAGAATCTCAGAAGTCCTTGAACTTTTAGCCACTGGCCGTGTTCACATACCGGACGACGTTTGGGCCCTACCTACCGGTTCTCCGTTTGGAGCAGGCGGTACAGAAACGCCGACGCATTTCACTGGAAATGTGCCCGATGGTTTCATGGCACTCGATATTGGGCCTAGCACCGCTCTGCGTTTCGCCGAAATTCTGGGCTCAGCTGGGACGGTTCTCTGGAATGGTCCAATGGGTGTGTTCGAAGACCCTCGTTTAGCTGCTGGGACGCGGGCGGTAGCCGAAGCGTTGTCCAGTTCAGAGGCGATTTCAGTGGTTGGCGGAGGAGACTCCGCAGCCGCAGTAGAGCAGTTCGGAGTCGCAGCCCAGATGTCCTTCATCTCAACTGGTGGCGGAGCTTCGCTCGAGCTTTTGGAATTCGGTGACCTACCTGGTCTTCGAGCCTTACGAGGGGAATAGAAAATGTCCGAACAACGAGCACTCGTCGTAGGTAACTGGAAGATGAATCTTGACCATGTCGAGGCCATTCACTTGGTGCAGCAGCTCGGCGTACTTCTGAGAGCTCACACCCCAGAGCGCACAGACGTAGTCATTGCTCCTCCATTCGTCGACTTGCGTTCTGCCTGCTCGGTTATCGAGGCCGATCGGCTGAACATCGCTGTGGCGGCACAGCATGTCAATCCTGCAGAGAGCGGAGCTTTCACGGGAGAGGTCTCGCCCGGCATGTTGAAGAGGCTCGGGGTGCAAAGTGTGATTGTTGGTCATTCGGAGCGACGCGAGATGTTCGGCATGACTGACGAGATTGTGAATACGACAGTTCGATCCGCCCTGCAAGCTGGGTTGAGGATCATTCTTTGCGTGGGCGAAGGTCACGAAGTCCGGGAATCTGGCTCTGCAATCGAGTATGTAACCAACCAGATCAACAATGCCTTGGACGGCGTTGGCGAACGTCATTACGACCAGATTGCCATTGCCTACGAGCCGATTTGGGCAATTGGAACAGGCGTCACAGCGAGCTCGGAGGCCGTTTCGGAAATGATCACCGCCATCCGAGACATTCTCCCAGCGGGCCTTAAGAAGACCGCCGCAGTTCTCTATGGTGGTTCGGTCAAACCTGAAAATGCTGAGGAACTAATAGTCCTTGGGCGTTGCGACGGTTTTCTTGTAGGTGGGGCCAGTCTTAATGCTGAGCAATTTGTCCAGATTGTCTCAAATGTTGACGGATGCTACGGTAAGAATCGCTGATTGGAGTTTTTGTGCTTACTGGGATTGTGGTTTCTATAGCCGTTTTGAGTGCAGTCGGGCTCGTGTTCTTAGTTTTGATGCACTCTGGTCGTGGTGGTGGTATCTCGGACCTGCTGGGTGGAAGTCTTGGCTCGGTGGCACAGGGTTCAACCGTTGTTGAAAGAAATCTCGACCGCTTCACCGTTGCTGTGGCGATTGTCTTCTTCTTCGCGGTTCTGACTCTCGATCTGCGCCTGCAGTAATGAAGAGCCCGAGAGGGTTTCTTGCAGCTCTGACTGCAACGTCCGTATTGGCCCTTTGCGCTCCTTTTGCAAACGCCGTAAGTGTTAACACCGGAACTCTTCACATCTATATCCCGGGAGTCTTCGCAGGGTGCACGGCTACTGGTGCTACGAGCACTCCGGCATTTCATTCGCTTATGGACCTCACCCGTCCGAGTGCATTTCTGCCAAATAGCATCGGCAGACTGACTGGTGTGCGGGGTCCAATTGTGTCCGCTGAGCTCATATCTCTCAAACCTCAAACCGTCGTCTACACGATTGACCCAAATTTCCATTGGTCGAACGGCGACCAATTTTCGATATCGGATCTAAGCGCCGCAGTAGCGATCGGTCAAACTTCTCGTGCCGCCTGGGCTGACGGCTATCACCACATCGTTAGCCAGACGGTCGGACCAAAGCTCAAGACCCTCCGCGTCGTTTTCGACAACCAGTACTCAGAATGGGCCAGTATGTTCCGCGATTTGGAACATCGTCCTTTAGGTGAACCCTGCTCCTTGGGGCAAGTTGTGTCTCAACCGTCTCTCGGGCCGTATTCACTACTCTCCCTCTCGTCGCAGATTGCAGTTTTGCAAGCGAATGAGGCGTGGCCTCATTCAGAGCAGCTGTACCGCACGATCATTCTGGAGGCAGGTGCCGCCGCTGACCGTATCGGAGCCACACCGTTTGTTGATCTGCGTTATTCCTTCACGGCTGAGGATTTAACGGCGTCAAGCAGCCACACGGACCGTTCGGCAAAAATAGGTATCTCGAACCACCTAACCACGATTCTGTACTCGCCTCGTCGTTATCTTCCCAGCCAACCTGCAGTGCGAGAGTATTTGAGTGCCGCGTTGAACCGCCAGGCGCTGATCAATGACCTTGTGGGGGAGCGGACTTTTGCAGTCGCCACCGCGAACTCGAATCTGATTGGTCAGTCGCAAATTGGCTACACCGGAACTTCCGGGCTTTCACCCGTCACGCAAATGACTATGCCTGACAATTCGGGAGCCCGATTCACGGGAACCAGCGACTGTCGCTCCTGCGCCTTGTCGATGCTTGCTTCAGGGCGGGGACTGAGGCGGGACTCAGGAGTGACGACATTTAATGGCGCGCCCGTCGCTATCAGGCTGGCTGTCGGGCCATCAGTCCAGATGCAGCAGTTGAGCGTGTTGATACAGGCCCAGTGGCGTGCTGCCGGCGTCGGTGTATTCGTGGCGACATACCGCAGTGATCTTGAGGCTGCAAATGCAGTGGCTTACGGAGCCTCTGACGCCGCACTCGTGGAGCAGTTAATCGGTCCTGCGTCAACGTCAGCGGCGTCTTGGTACGGGGCTCGACGCTCAGATTTGATCGACGCTGGTTGGCGCACACCAGTCGGAAATGCGGCAGCGATGAAGGCTCTCTCTACTTTCAATCCAGTCGATGGGCTGAGTTCGTGGAGGGCCCTAGATACTGAGATAGCCAACAATTTTTGGGCCCGACCACTGTTCTCGCTGCCTTACTATCTTCGATGGAGCACAGGCATCTCAACAGTGGTGCCCAGTAACAGCCTTGACGGACTGATTTGTCAGGTAACTCTGTGGAACGCACCTTGAGACGACCAGTCGGTACTTGAGATAAACTGAACTCCCACGTCGAAGTGGTGAAATGGCAGACACGCTAGCTTGAGGGGCTAGTGCTCGAAAGGGCGTGCGGGTTCAAGTCCCGCCTTCGACACCAAGCAGACCCTGGAGCAGATGTAGGGCAGCCGGCAGTACCATTCCACATGGAGGTGCGCATGTCACAGGTCTTACTGGTTGCCTACGAATCGCGCCCTGACGCCGTGGAACTCGCCGGTGTCACCAAACAGGAACTTAATTCCCTAGGAATTGAGACGGAGATTGCTGTTATAGGCGAAGCAACGCTAAAGCCGCAGTTGACACCAGAGTCGATCGTCGTCTCCCTTGGTGGTGATGGGACATTCCTGAGAGCTGCACGATTCGCCCATAGTGCTACTGCGACCGTTATGGGTGTGAATCTGGGTAGGGTCGGGTTTTTAGTGCCAGCACAACCATCAGAAATTGTGTCACAGGTGACCTCGTGCCGCGCCGGCGCAGTGCTCGTTGAGGATCGCCTTGTTCTCGATGTTCGACTCTCGGACGGGACGCACGATATTGCCATCAACGAAGTGGTTGTCGAGCGGTCTCAAGCGGGACATATGGTGCGTCTGAGGACGTTCATAGGTGGTGATGAGTTCTTGACGTATTCGGCTGATGGGGTGCTGGTCGCAACCCCCACGGGCAGTACCGGCTACAACTTTTCAGCTGGTGGACCAGTCATGGCTACGAACCTCACCAATATGGTCATGACCCCGATTGCGCCTCACTTCACCGTAGACCGCTCGATAGTTGTTTCCGGTAGCACTGAGATTTCCATGTCGGTGTTAGATAGACCTGGACTCGTGGTCGCCGACGGAATGAGACTCGGAAGCATTGAACCCGGTGAGGATCTCACTATCTGCTCCCATGGAACCCCCATACGCGTGGCCTTGCCTCAGAATTCTAAGTTTGGTGAAAGACTCCGCCACAGTTTGCGAGAAGGTCATGCCTAGACCGCTGTTGGTGTCACTCTCGGTGCGCGGCTTAGGCGTCATCGAAGACTCAACACTCGATTTCTCGGATGGCTTTACGGTCATTACTGGTGAGACCGGTGCCGGAAAGACGCTCCTGGTCGATGCTCTGACGCTCTGTCTTGGTGGCGATGCCCGCTCACCACGTCGAGGGAGCGAAATGATTGCTGCTGCGGTATTTCTCGACTCAGACGGTCGAGAACTGTCGCTTCAACGATCACTCTCCGCAGGCTCTCGCCTCAAGGCGGTACTTAACGGCACGCCCACGAGTAGCGAGGCGCTCCGAGCTACGGGTGAGGGTTTATTGGCGCTACATGGCCAACATGACTCCCTCCAACTCAAGAGCCGTGCGGACGTTCTTTCGCTGGTGGACTCCTTTGGCTCAATCGACACTTCAGTGCTTATCGGCCTGCGAGTCGAGCTTGCTGCGCTTCGCGGTGAACAGTCGCGTTTAGGCGGATCCGACGAGGAACGGACCAAAGAGAGTGAGTTCATTGAGTTTCAGATTCGCGAGATCACCTCGGCGAACATTCAGTCCTCCAATGAACTCGAGGACTCCATCGAGGAGCTCATCGCCTTAACCTCGGTGCGCGAACAGCAGGGGGCCATCGTGGCTCTCGTGGAACTTGCTGACGGTGACGATGGTTCGCTTCTAGACCAATTGGGAAGTGGTGTGGCGACGCTGGGTGGCTTAGGACCGGTAGGTGAGGCGAAAGCCTCGCTGTCGTCTGCGATTGAGGAATTTCGAGATGTTCTTCGTGACTTGAGGGATGTGGCCGACAACCTGGAAGCAGACGGAGAGCGTATTGACTATCTGAATGGGCGGGTTGAGCTGATTCGTTCGCTCAATCGAAAATATGGAGGTTCGCTGGAAGCCGTTGAGCGAGAACTGGCCGCGCTGACAACTCGTAGAGAGTTTCTCGATACTGCTACCAGCAGGAGTCACGTAATACAGGACGAAATTGACGAGATTGAGCACCAATTAGTCCGGGAGTCGGCTCGAATCCGCTCGCTTCGCACAACTACGGCAACTCGTTTAACACATCTCGTTCAAGAACAGTTGGTCAGAGTAGCGCTGCCAAATGCGCAGATGAGCATTGAAATCGACGGAGAAGACGGATCTGATATTGATATTCAGTTCCGTCCAAATCCGGGAGCCAGTGCGGGATCTCTTCAGGCAATTGCGTCCGGTGGCGAGTTATCGAGAATTCTGCTGGCGCTTTCATTGGTAACGGCGTCAGACGGTCTGGTCACCGTCTTTGACGAAATCGATGCAGGCGTGGGGGGCAATGTTGCCCAGTCCATAGGGGAGTGCCTCGCCGATTTAGGGCGAAATCGCCAAGTGATTGCCGTAACCCATTTGGCCACCGTCGCCGCGAGAGCTCAGCACCATTTTGTCGTCGAAAAGTCGGTATCTGGAGGGCAGACGACAACGCTGGTTAGACAACTTTCAGATATTGAACGCCCCACAGAAATCGCCCGAATGCTGTCGGGAGATGGTTCAGTCCCAGAGGCATTAGCCCTGGCGAAACAGTTACTCGTTGCCCCATCCGAGAGTTCTGGAATATAGGCATTACACTGATTGTCCGTGACGAGTGCGAAGCGTGAAACGAAGTACGTATTTGTAACCGGGGGCGTTTCTAGCTCGCTCGGTAAAGGTTTGACGGCTGCCTCGCTGGGAAGACTGCTTAAGTTGCGCGGTCTCAATGTAACAATGGGCAAACTTGACCCGTATCTCAACGTAGACCCGGGCACCATGAACCCTGGTGAGCATGGGGAAGTTTTCGTAACAGACGATGGCGGTGAAACGGACCTCGACCTCGGCCACTACGAGCGATTTATTGATGAACCCCTAACCAAGCTTTCCAATACCACGACTGGTGCCGTCTATTCGTCCGTCATCGCTAAGGAGCGAAAGGGCGAATACCTCGGCAAGACGGTCCAGGTAATCCCACACATCACGAATGAGATTAAAGATCGGATTTCCCGGCTCGGAGCTCAGGGAGCCGACGTAGTCATCATCGAAATCGGCGGCACCGTCGGTGACATCGAAATTATCCCTTTCATCGAATCGATTCGTCAATTTAGGCACCAAGTAGGCAAGGAAAATGTCTGCTACACGCACTTGACGCTGGTGCCGTTCCTCGGTGGATCCAAGGAGCACAAGAGTAAGCCGACTCAGCATTCTGTGGCCGAATTGCGCTCAATGGGTATCCAACCTGATGTGATTGTCTGTCGCAGCGACCAGGCTGTCTCGCACGACATGAAGCACAAGATCTCAATGTTCTGTGACGTTGCGACGAGTGCAGTCATAAGTGCGATTGACGCTGGGAGTCTCTATGACATTCCGCTCCTGCTGCACGAGGAGGGTCTCGACGCGATCGTCTGCGAAACCCTAGGCATAGATCTCGATGAATATCCCATCAATCTCGCTTTGTGGGAGAAGGTTTCCCAGCAGGCCCACTCGGCCACGAAACCGATCAAGATTGGACTAGTGGGTAAATATGTGACGATGCCCGATGCGTATCTCTCGGTCTACGAGTCGATTTTGCACGCGGGGTTCGGTTCTGGCTGTCGCATCGAGGTGCTCCAGGTAGATGCGGAGTTCGTACCAGCTTCATACTCCGCTGAGTTTCTAGACCAATTAGATGGAATCATCATCCCTGGTGGATTTGGTGAACGCGGTATTGAGGGCATGATTGAGACTGCAAGGATTGCCCGAGAACGAGGCATTCCCACCCTGGGAATCTGCCTTGGAATGCAAGTGATGGTGATCGAAACCGCTCGCCATCAGCTTGGACTTTCTAGCGCCAATTCGACAGAATTCAACTCGACCACTGAATTCCCTGTCATTGATCTCATGTCAGATCAAGTCAATGTGACTGATAAGGGTGGCACCATGCGCCTTGGGGCGTATCCGGCAATGTTGGCTGAAGATTCTATTGTTTCGAATCTCTATGCAGCGCCTGTTGTGTCAGAGCGCCATCGCCATCGCTATGAATTCAACGCCCGTTTCAAAGATCAGTTTGAGACAGTGGGAATGATCTGCTCGGGTCTGTCACCCGACGGTCGCCTTGTTGAATTTGTGGAACTCAATAATCACCCCTATTTCGTAGGAACGCAAGCCCATCCAGAGTTCAAGTCGCGTCCCGATCGGCCGCATCCGCTCTTTGCGGGCCTTGTCGCCGCTGCCGTCCAGCGCAACGATGGTCGCGAGAATCGTATTTTCAATCTGGACACACTTCAGGCAGGTTCGTGAGCCGTTTTTCAATCGTTGACCGAGAGACAATTCTCGAATCATTTGTGTTCACTGTTGAACGAAGAACCATCAAAAGCGATCAGGAAACCTTTACAAGGGATGTCGTTTTGCACCCCGGTGCCGTGGCAATTGTTGCGGTCAACGACGTGGGGGAAGTTGGTCTCCTCCGGCAATATCGAGCAACTATGGATTTTGAGAATCTGGAGATACCTGCTGGCACCTGTGATATCACCGGTGAAGACTCTCTTACGACGGCAAAGCGTGAACTCTTGGAGGAAATTGGCGGCGTAACCGACCAATGGAGCGTTCTAACACGTTTTTTTAATTCCTCCGGATGGACCAATCAAACGACGGTTGTTTATCTCGCCGAACAGGTAACCATCGGAACGTCTTCACCCGAAGGTCCCGAAGAGCACGGGATGACCATCGAGTGGATGACGGTGGATGAGGTTAGGACCCTCCTAGCGGGGACACATGCAGTTGACGGAACAGCGGCGATTGGTTTGTACGCGTGGTTGAGCCGGCAGTCATAGTTTCAGAAGCGGTCGAGCAGTACTTGTTGATGCTCACCGTCGTGGACGGGCGCAGTCCACTCACGATCTCTAGCTACGAGTCCGATCTCTTAGCCCTGCTGGCATTTCTCGGCAGTGAGCAGGCGCTGATTTCGGCCACCGGATCACAGCTTGATTCGTACTTTGCACACATGCGTTCAATGGGGAGAAAGCCGGCCACAGTGGCTCGAGCGATGAGCTCCTGCCGTGGTCTCTACCATTTTCTGGTTGACGAACATATTCTTGAGGCCGATCCCTCGGCTCGACTACCCGTTGCAGGGCGACCAAAGTCCCTCCCCAAAGCCCTTCCGGAAGCCACCATCGACACGCTTATTGGTGACATAGAGGGCCTCGGACCCCTGGATTACCGCGACAGGCTCATCATCGAATTTCTCTACGGCACCGGGGCTCGTGTAACAGAGATGCTTGGTGCAGAGGTGCAGGATGTGGATTTGGACGAAATGCTAATTCGACTCATGGGGAAAGGTTCCAAGCAGCGACTCGTACCCATAGGCCGTCAGCTCGCGGATTCTTTGCGGGGTTACCTCGGCCCAGATGGTCGAGAGCAATTGGTTACAAGTAAGTCGAAATCCCTCTTGCTACTCAATCATCGTGGGAACCCACTCACGCGCCACGGTGTCAATGAAATCTTGAATCGAAGAGCACGAGCTGCCGGCATTGCTGGCACGGGTATTCATGCACATGCGTTTCGACACAGTTGTGCGACTCACATGATCGCTTATGGTGCCGATATACGCGTTGTCCAAGAATTGCTTGGCCATAGCTCTATTGCCACCACCCAGCGGTATACGGCTGTAGCTCTAACAACGTTGCGAACGGCTTATGAAAGTGCTCACCCGCGCGCCTCAAATAGTCCTAAGTTGTCATGATGAGCAAGACATTCGTTACGTACATCATCTGCGCCGTAATTGCCGTTTGCTTCCACGAAGCGGCTCACGGCTACGTGGCTAACTTCTTCGGAGATTCAACGGCCAAGCGTGCCGGAAGGCTCACGTTGAACCCAATTCGACACATTGACCCGTTTGGAACCGTTGTACTGCCACTACTTCTCATCATTGCCGGATTGCCTGTATTTGGCTACGCCAAACCAGTACCCGTTAATGTCAGCCGATTGCGCAATCCACGTAACCACTCTGTTTTAGTTTCACTGGCTGGACCTGGACTCAACTTGGCGTTCGCGGCAATTTCGGTTGCTATCTGTCGATTGAGCGGTGCCTCATTTGACTCTTTTACCGGAACGCTCATCGCAGACAGTTTATTGAGCTTAAACATCGCTCAGGCCTTTGGATTGTTCGGGCTCGTGAATGTATTGCTCGCGGGCTTTAATTTGTTGCCGTTCCCCCCACTTGATGGAAGTGCGGTGATTGAGCGGCTCGTTCCCCAAAAGCACATCGCCAAGTACTACGCCATGCGGCAATCGGCGATGCCATTTCTCTTCGGCCTTTTGATCCTCAACGGCCTTTTCTTCCACGTCGGCAATGGAATGCTCGATTCAATGCTGAATCTCTTTGAACGTCTGGCGTTTAAAAGCTAGGAGAGTAGCCCCATGGCGGCTGCAGCTTGTTGGTAAGTCCTAGCGGCAATGGGATCAGCCTTCGCAGCTCCAACCTTTGCCAAGCGTGACAGTTCAGCTGGATCTTGGAGTAACTCCTCATAGCGATTCCGGATTGGAGCCAGCGTCGCGATGAGTGCCTCTGCGAGGTCATTCTTGAGGTCGCCATATCGCTGATAGCCATCGGCGATTTCCGTCGGTGTACGGCTGGTGATCGCACCAAAGATGTCCAAGAGATTCGACAGGCCGGGCTTATTCTCCCAGTCGTACCGAACTTCATTGTCTGTATCCGTGACAGCGCGCTTGATTTTCTTGGCGATATCGGCTTCTGTATCGAAGAGGTCGATCGAACCTTGGGGGCTGCTGATTGATTTTGACATTTTGCGAGTTGGCTCCTGCAGATCCATTACTCGAGCCCCGAACTCCGGAACCATTCCCTGGGGCACAACAAATGTTGCACCATAACGATGGTTGAATCGTTCAGCAATCTCTCGTGCCAATTCCAGATGCTGCCGCTGGTCGTCGCCCACTGGGACGTGAGTGGTCTGGTAGAGCAGAATGTCAGCCGCCATCAGTACTGGATAAGTGAGCAAACCCACTCTGTAGGCGCCCTGGCGCTCAGCCTTCTCCTTGAACTGCGTCATCCGCTTGAGTTCGCCGTAGGACGCCACGCACTCAAGAAGCCAAGAAAGCTGTGAATGCCACGACACCTGACTCTGAATGAAAAGTGTGCAGCGTTCTTGGTCAATACCGCATGCCAGGAGCGCCGCGAAAAGCTGCCGCGTATTGGCATTTAGGGTCGCCGGGTCAATCTCACCGGTCAATGAGTGCAGGTCCACTACGCAGTACAGAGATTCGTCGTTCTGATTAGCGACCCAGTTACGAATCGCACCCAAGTAGTTCCCGAGATGAGGAGTACCGGTGGGCTGAATACCCGAGAGAATGCGCATGGTGCAATCGTACTAATGCCAAGGGTTCCCTCGGCGCAGGCTCCGTGGAAATTGAGTATTCTTGACCCGTGACTTTCGTCGTGACGACGCCGTCATTTACCGGCCCAATCGAACTCCTTCTCCAGCTCATCAGCACAAGAGAGAAGGACATCCTCGACGTGCCTCTAAGCCCAATTGTCGACGAGTTTGTTCTCGTTCTGCGTGACACCGCCAGATCGATTGACGTTGAGGAACTTTCCGAATTTCTCCTCGTAGCGGCGATTCTCCTCGAGATGAAGAGTCATGCCCTACTCCCCGGTAAGGCCGAGTCCGACCCTGACGAAGAGTTCATTGGCTGGGAAGAGCGAGATGTACTCCTTGCCAGACTCCTTGAATTGCGGACCTACTCTGGCGCATCGGATGCTTTCGTCGCCCTCTTCGAGCGTGCCGCCCGAAGCTATCCGCGCTTGGCCGGTCTGAACGAAGGATTCGACGTCACCCCGCCTGATCTCCTGCAGGGCGTCACGCCTGAGTCATTGGCGTTGGCATACCTCAAGGGCATTGAAGAGAAACCCGTTCCAGTCGTGCGGCTGCACCACGTAACTGTCGATGCCGTCACTGTTGCCGAGACCGTTGCTTCACTGGCCCAACGATTGCCGAGTCTGGGTCGTATTACTTTCAGAGACCTCGTCGTAGGTCTTGACGCTCGCATTGAAATTATCGTTCACTTTTTAGCCCTCCTAGAGCTCTGCAAGCTCGGTCGTATCGACTTGGGCCAGGGCGAAACATTTGGTGAAGTAGAGATCGAATGGGTCGGCAATGACAGTCGACTCGAAATTGGAATGGTAGATACGTATGAGGGATAGTGGATCACTCGAGCAGCAGCTAGAAGCCATGCTTACCGTTGCCTTGGAGCCGATTACCGCGGCTGAGCTTGCCGACGTCCTAGCGGTGGAGACCGAGACAGTTACTAGCTCACTTCGAGCGCTCCAAGCTGAGTTCGCAGAACAAAAGCGGGGCTTTAGCTTCGTGGAATTGGCAAGTGGATGGACGATGCAAAGTTCACCGGATGTGGCCGATGCTGTCGCAAGGTTCGCCAACCGTGATGTGTCTCACCGGCTCAGTGCCGCAGCACTAGAGACATTGGCCATCATTGCGTACCGCCAGCCAATCTCCCGAGTTCAAATCTCGGCATTGCGTGGCGTGAACGTTGATGGGGTTTCAAGGTTGCTCGAGCAACGTGGATACATCGAAGTCGTTGGCAAGGCCGATGGACCTGGACAGCCCGTCTTGTACGGCACCACGGAGACCTTTCTTGACCGTATGGGCCTTGCCTCAATTGGGATGTTGCCACCGATTGAAAACTTCTTGCCACCCGTGAGTTTGGCTCACGAGTTCGCAGAGGAGATGAGTCCAGTTGTTCAGGTTGAAGAAGGTAGTTCCGAGTGACCGAAGGGGAGCGCCTGCAAAAGGCACTTGCCCGCGCAGGACTTGGCTCGAGGCGGATGGCAGAGATCCTCATCGAGGCCGGAAGAGTAACGATTGACGGCCGCGTGGCTGAACTTGGTAATCGAGTTGACGCCGACACGCAGGAAATTCGGGTCGATGGAAAGTTGGTACCCGCCGCTCCCAGCGCTGTTTACTTCCTCCTAAACAAGCCGACGGGCGTAATCACTACTGCCGACGACCCACAGGGTCGCCCAACAGTGGTCGAGATGATTGACACCGATGTTCGAATTTTCCCAGTAGGCAGGCTCGACATGGCCACCGAGGGCCTGCTGATTCTGACCAACGACGGACGCCTCGCTCATCTGCTGACCCACCCATCAGTTGGAATCGAGAAGGAATATCTAGTACGTGTCGAAGGTGATCCTTCGCCATCCTCAATTCGGCGCCTCCGAGAGGGCATCGAGCTGGAAGATGGTGTGACGGCACCGGCTCAAGTGAGTCGTGTGAGTGACGGTGTTCTTCGCATAGTCATCCACGAGGGTAAGAATCGCCAGGTTCGCCGTATGTGTGAGGCGATCGGTCACGAGGTGATTCGTTTGGTACGCACGCGGATTGGTCCAATTCATGACGCCAAGCTGACCCCTGGAGCCTCTCGCCCTCTCTCTGTTGGAGAGGTTCGAAAGCTCATGGACGCTGTCGGCGTTGCCCTACCGCCAGAAACTACGATTAACGCATGACTGATCGAGTAGTAGCCCTGCGTGGTGCCACGACCGTAGAGGTCGACTCCGAAGAGGCCATTTTCCCTCGCGTCCAAGAGATGTTGACTGTTTTAATGGAACGCAATGGCCTAGTGCACGATGACATCATCAGTGCTTTCTTCACCGCGACGCCCGACTTAACCGCAGTTTTTCCCGCCACCGCGGCGCGTGCCATCGGTTTTGGAGACATCCCGCTGATCTGCGCAAGCGAGATTGCGGTGCGGGGCGCAACAGCAATGTGCGTTCGTGTCATGCTTCACGCCTACACGTCGCTCAGTCGAAACGAAATACGGCACGTCTACCTCCATGGCGCCCAAGGTCTTCGTGATGACCTTCCAGGCTGACCAACACGCACACATCGTTGGATTGGGCCTTATTGGCGGCTCAGTGGCGCTAGCGCTGAAGGAACAGGGCTGGACCATCACTGGTCACGATCAGGCAACGGCAGCGGAAAACAAGGCACTTGAACTTGCCATTATTTCAGGGGTTAACGCCCACCCTTCGACATCGCTGATTTTCATCTGCACGCCAGCTGGCCGTGTGGTGCAGTCTGCCAATGAGTTGCTTGCGAAGTTCGACTCAGATTCAGTGATAGTCACAGACGTAGCTGGAGTGAAGGGGACCATTGCCACTCAGATGCTCGATCCTCGGTTTATCGGGGGCCACCCAATGGCCGGCTCGGAGATGCGGGGTCTCGAAGGCGCCAGGGCCAATCTGTTCACCGGCTGCACCTGGGTGCTCACACCGTCGGCCACCACTTCTCCCGACAACTATGCCAAGCTTCACGGCATTCTCCGGGGCCTCGGTGCATCAGTCATGGCACTCGATGCAAAAGACCACGACCGAATGGTGGCGATGGCCAGCCACGTGCCGCACCTTGTTGCCGGTGCGCTCATGAACGAAGCAAGCGAGATGGCCGAATCCGATGGCGCCCTCCTCCGTTTGGCCGCAGGCGGTTTCCGGGATATGACCAGAATTAGCGCCGGTGATCCGGCGATTTGGCCCGACATTCTCTTCGAAAATGAGGAAGCAGTTCTTGCAGGTCTAGCCAAACTCCAAAAGCGGATCTCCGAAATTACGGACACATTGCGGCGCAAGGACCGAGGGTCGCTTCTTGAGAGCCTGAGCGTTGCAGCCGAGGCTCGGCGCAAGCTCCCCGGCAGTGTTGCTCTTTCGGCGAACTTGGTTGAGGTGCGGATTCCCGTGCCCGACCGACCTGGAGTTTTAGCGGAAATTACGACTCTTGCCAGCGAGTTGCAGTTCAACATATTCGATATCGAGATTGCCCACAGTGTCGAAGGCTCACCAGGTGTACTACTTCTGTCGCTTGAGCGTGAGCAGGCGCAGGCGTTGGCACAAGCTTTGAGCAACCGAGGATTTGCTGCCGGAATTGAAACGCTATGACCAGTCGAATAATCACCCCCGCCGATTCATTTACGCGCAAGGTCGCGACACCGGGGGATAAGAGCATTTCGCACCGGGCTCTCATGCTGTCGGCCATGGCCAATGGCACTTCTACGATTCGTGGTTTGTCGCGCGGAGAAGATGTGGGGAGAACCGCCACCATCATGGCTCAGCTGGGTGCTCATATTCAGAGTTCAGGGAACGAGGTGACTGTTACCGGTCCGGCTGCTGGCTTGCGCGCAACGAGCGAGGCTTTGTACTGCGGTAACTCTGGGACGACCATCCGGTTGCTACTTGGCATTCTCAGCGGAATCGAGGGCCACCATCGGATTACCGGGGATGCGTCACTTTCTCGACGACCAATGGATCGCGTGGCGACGCCACTCGGCCTAATGGGGATTCAGATCACCGGCCAAGGCACAACGGTAACGCCACCTTTGGAACAGATTGGTCTGAGTTCCACAAGGGCCATCTCATACGAAATGCCTCGAGCTAGCGCTCAGGTCAAGTCCGCCGTGCTCTTCGCTGGCTTGTACGCCGATGGGACCACCACGGTGAGTGAGAACATCCGCACTCGAACGAGCACCGAAGAGATGTTCGAGTACGCCGGTATTTCCATTTCGAGCGCCAATCAGGGTGAGGGACGAATTGTCTCCGTGACACCTGGTCGCCCTGAGCCTCGCATTTGGAATGTTCCCGGAGACCCTTCACAGGCCGCCTTCTTCGTCGTTGCAGGACTTCTTCACCCTCACGGCGATGTTCGGATCGACGAGATTTACGCCGGAGTCGAGAGACTTGGATATCTCGAAGTCCTGAGTCGCATGGGTGGTGCGATTGTAAAGTCACCAACAGATCTTGGCTTACGACTCTCTATTCGCAGCAGTCAGCTACGAGGTACGACCATCTACAGTCACGAGATTCCCTCCGTAGACGAAGTGCCGGCCCTGGTGGTTGCGGCATGCGCAGCTGAAGGCGATACAAAGTTTGTGGAGATGGCCGAACTGCGGATCAAAGAGTCCGACCGTTTTGCTGAGTCGGTCCTACTGGCACAGAGGCTTGGTTCAAAAGTTGAGGTCGAAGGCGACAACTTCACTGTGACAGGGCAAGGCTCAGCGTCTTCATTTTTGCATTTCGAATTCGAGGCACCTGATGACCACCGGATGGCAATGGCAGCGGCAATTGCCGCCTACTGCGGCCAAGGGGGAGTCGTACACGGCGCTGAATCGGTTGAGACATCTTTCCCCGGATTCTTCGAAATACTGATGGGGGCATCGTGACAATCTCCCGAGTTGTGGCCATTGATGGACCTGCGGGCTCAGGGAAGTCAACAATCGCAAAGATTCTCGCTGAT
Source organism: Acidimicrobiaceae bacterium (assembly GCA_947372925.1). Lineage (GTDB taxonomy): Bacteria > Actinomycetota > Acidimicrobiia > Acidimicrobiales > RAAP-2 > RAAP-2. Next base: position 36,482 of record CANBVQ010000001.1, on the reverse strand, counting down.
CGCCTGAAGTGGTCGTTCCTCGACACCGGAGCCATGTATCGCGCCGTGACAGCACTAGCGCTGCGCGAGGGAATAGATCCGCTCGACACCGCAGCTGTGGCCGTCCTGGCCGCCAAGTCGCAGATTGAGACGATTCCATCAGTTCTCATCAATGGAGTGGATGTCACTGTCGAAATTCGACAACCGGAAGTCAACCACGCAGTATCCATCATTGCTGCCAACCCACAAGTGCGAGCAGCGATGGTTGAGCGCCAGCGAGAGTGGTCACAACGCCAGCCCGCCGGCACTGTCGTCGAGGGTAGAGATATTGGAACCGTAGTATTTCCGGATGCTGTGCTGAAGGTTTACTTAACGGCGTCACCCGAAGAACGTGCTCGCCGCCGGGGTGATGAGAGCGCCGCTTCAATCCAAAGGCGTGACGATATCGATAGCAGCCGTGATCATTCACCACTTCGGGCCGACGAATCGGCGGTGCTCATCGACACCACCAACAAAGAGATAGAAACCGTTATCGAGGAGATAGTTGCATGTCTGAATCTTCGTTGAATCTGAAAATTAGGAAGACATTGGGCTACCGTGCACTCCGCTTGCTGGTGGTTTGCGTGTGGCGCATCATGTTTAGACCTCGCGTGGTGGGCGCGGAGAATATTCCGGCCACCGGGCCTGTACTCCTGGCACCAATTCATCGATCGAATATCGACTTCGCATACTTGGTCTTCGCCACGAAGCGCAAGACGTTCTTTATGGCCAAGGACTCACTGTGGAAGATCCGTCCGATTGGGGCGCTCATCCAGCTCATGGGTGCTTTCCCGGTCAAGCGCGGTACCGCCGACCGAGAGTCACTGAAGAATGCTCAACAAGTTTTAAACGAAGGCCAGGCCCTGGTGCTTTTCCCTGAGGGCACCAGACAAGAGGGCGACCTTGTAGGTCCACTGTTCGAGGGTGCAATGTTTATTGCCAGCCGCGTGGGTGCTCCTGTCATACCCGTAGGGCTAGGCAACACTGAAAAAGCCATGCGCAAGGGTGCGAAATTTCCGAGACCAGTGCGGACCACGGTGGTTATCGGCAAGCCGATAGCGGCACCGAAGAGCGACTCACGAGTTACGAGAACTGAACTGAATGCCGCGACCGAAGAACTACGGGTCGGCTTGCAGGAGGCCTACGACCTCGCTCGAGAGCTCTTAAATTAACGCTCTCGCCACCAGGTCTTAAAGACCACGCGGGCGTAACGGAAGCCGAATAGCCAGTTGCTGCCCTTCTTGGTGGTACCGGACTGACGGGGGTGCCAGACAGTTGGCACCTCGCTGACTCGCCAGCCGCGCTTGAGAGCTGTAATCAACAGCTCGGAGGTTTGATACTGCTCCTGCTCCAAGCGATCAATCACGTCGGCCAACATTGAAACACGTAGACCGCGATATCCAGTTGAAGTATCAGTTAGTCGCTGGCGAGTCATCACATTCACAATGAAGCTAAATACGCGCACGCCAACTGCTCGAAAGTGATTCTCAGTAGTGTCCACACCAAGACGGCGGGACGCAAGGACGAAGTCGCTGCGATCTTCAACAATGTCCCGAATCAATTCGGGGAGTTCAACGGGGTCATTTTGGCCGTCAGCGTCAAGCGTAACGATGTACTTGGCACCACGCTCGATGCAGAAGCGATATCCCACCTGCAGGGCAACTCCATGACCAAGGTTGACTGGGAATTCGATAACAATCACACCAGGGAAACTGCGGCAAATCTCAGCAGTTCGGTCATCGCCACCATCGACCACAACGATGGTGGTGTATGGCTCTCCCAGAACTGACGCAGGCATCTTCTCAAGGACTGGGCCGATATTGCCCTCTTCCTCATATGCCGCGATTAGGGCCACGAAGGGGAGTGGGCTAAAGCCGGGGTGGTCCAACTCGAGGCGCTCCAACGACTGGCGAATTGCATACTGCTTCATCAGGTCGTAGCGACGCTTTTCAAGGTCAATCAACTTCGATGCCACATTATTCCTTTAAATGCTTCGGGGCTTACTAAAAACACGACGAACCATCGGTTCGAAATGTTCAAGAGGGCGGGAGGTGAAATCGGGATCGAAACTCGTTTGATCCCAGTCGTCAGCGAACTTTTGCGCTAGTTCATACCAAGACTTTCCAACATGGTTACGGCGTAAGTCTGGGTCCATGCCCAGGTGGGAGTAGTAGTGCTTACCCTGGAAATCCTGGTGAGCACAAATCATCCAATAGACATCTTCACGAACGTAGGGACGCAGAATCTCCGCAGCAATTTTCGGGTGGTTGGCGACCGAAATGATTTTGCCAATGTCGTGACAAAGTGAAGCGACAATGACTTCTTCGTCCATTCCGGCGTCTTCTGCCCTAGTCGCCGTCTGAACTGCGTGCTCCAGCTGATTTACTGCAAAGCCGTCAGTGACAGCCTCGAGGTCCTTGAGCATCGACAGAACACGTTCGGCGACCCTCGGCTGAGCAGCCACAGTCACTTCAGCGATATGCATCCACTGTTCACGTGTTGATTCGTCCATGCGAGCGAAAGTTGTCATCGAGATATTGTCGCACTTTCGCGGCCGAGCGACGAACTTGTAAACGTAATTAACGAGCTAGAACTGCAGCCGCCGAAAAGTCTCGGTCGCGACTCGCAACGTCATCCTGGGGTAATGAACCACTGAAACTAAGGGCAATTAGGGACTCGAGAGACCGTAGTAGTTCGCGGAGTTCCGGTGGTGGTGGAAAGTATTCATCTTCAATCGTAACGGGATTGACATAAACACCTTCTCGGGGATTCAACTTCTGGAGCACCTCATTTACGAGGGATTCGGGTGCGGACGCACCGGCGGTCACGCCAACTACCCCGGTAAGACCCTCCGGGAGTTCCGAGGCCGCGTTAACTCGGTACACCTTTTCACAGCCAACCGATGAGGCGACCTTGGTCAATGCCACCGTATTCGACGAGTTCGCGGAGCCAATAACCACTACGGCATCTGCGGTGGCGGCAATCTCCCTCAATGCAGCCTGACGATTTGTGGTGGCAAAACAGAGGTCCGAACGGTTGGGAAGCCACAGATCGGGGATTTTTGCGATTGCGTAATCACGCAAGTCCTGCCATTCGTCAAGCGACAGCGTCGTCTGGCTCAGCAATGCGAATGGACCTTCCATGCGAGACACGGTCTCAATGTCACTCTCATTTTGAATCAGATGTACGGATTCAGGGGCGACCGCCATCGTTCCAACTGCCTCTTCGTGACCTTCATGGCCAACGTAGAGCACCGTGTAGCCCTTTCTGGAGCGAACCTTGAGTTCGTGGTGAACCTTGGTTACCAGTGGGCACACCGCATCGATCACGGTGCCGCCATTGGCCTGTGCGTTGGCGATAACCGAAGGTGGCGAGCCATGCGCGCTCAACATAAGGGGAGCTCCCGTAGGCACGTCAGCAATATCGTCTACGAAGATCACTCCCAAGTTCTTGAAATGGTCGACAACGTATTGATTATGGACGATCTCGTGGTAGCAGAAGACGGGGGGAGCGAAGACCTTGGTCATCCAGTCCAATGCTTTAATCGCCTTTTCTACCCCAGCACAGAACCCTCGCGGTGAAGCCAGGAGCACCTTGTCGACGTTCATGAAACCAGCCTAACGAGAGAGGGGAGGCGGGTGAGACCTAGTCTTAGAGAGTGTCGGGCGCCGTAATTTCCTCAGTTTCACCCACGTCGCCAGCAGCGGCCGCCGGTCTACTCATCGGCGACACCATTACTTCGATCAACGGAGTGCCCCCGACAGACGTAATTGAGTACCAACGGTTGACCGACGGCGATGAAGTTGTTCTCTTGGTGCAGCGTGGCGACGAAGCGCTCCTTCGTCGATTCGGCATAAGCAAGGAGGCTGGTCAGCCTCTGGGAATCACCGTTGAGAGCGCGGTTTTTGATCGAATTCGTACCTGCGACAACCACTGCAGTTTCTGTTTCATCTACCAATTACCAAAGGGTATGAGGCGGAGTCTGTACATCAAAGATGACGACTACCGACTGTCCTTCCTCTATGGCAACTACACCACGATGACCCGATTCACGGAGTTTGATTTGGAACGAGTTGTCGACGAGGGCCTTTCTCCGCTGTACGTTTCCATTCACACCACAAATCCTGAGTTGCGCGCTGAAATGCTTCGAAATCCTCGTGGAGCAACATCGTTGCGTTGGCTAGGGGCGCTTCTCGACCTCGGTATCGCCGTGCACGGACAAGTGGTGCTCTGCCCCGAGGTAAATGACGGAGATCACCTCGAAGAGACGCTGGGCGATGTGTTGACCAAGTATTCAGGGCTCAGAACGCTCAGCGTCGTACCCGTCGGCGTCTCTATTTTCTCTACCGAAGAGACCATGCGTCCAATGCGGTGCGACGAAGCGGAGCGAACCATCAAGACCGTGGAGCGTTGGGCGAACGTCGCCCTCTCGGTTGTAGGGCGACCGCTCTTCTATGCAAGCGATGAACTCTATTTGTTGGCGGGTCTACCGACTCCTGCTGTCAATGACGAAGACATTGTCGATCTCATCGAGAACGGCGTCGGACTCTCGGCAACGTTTATCGACAGCTACACCAACTTCACCCCTATGAACTCGTTGGGCACCGGGTTCTTCCAGAGCGTGGACGGCGCACCGGCTCTCGGGTATCGCGCGCCAAGACTGGGTACAAATTTGCCGACTGATGGCACCACTAAGGAGAAGCTCTGCATTCTCACTGGTGAGTATGGCGCTGAGGTACTTGGATCGGTCATCACCGGTGATGACATAGAGATTTGCGCAGTAAGAAACGATTATTTTGGCGGCAATATCAAGGTTGCCGGTTTAATGACCGGCGCTGACCTGTCGCGGACGATGCTCGAGAAGGGTCTTGAGGGCGTTCGTTTCGTCCTGCCAGACGTCTGTTTGTCGGAAGGTCGATTTCTCGACGGTCTCACACCAGCTGAACTGCCTGCATTTGTCGACATCGTCCCAACCAGTGGAGTGGCGCTACGCGAGTATCTTGATACATGGCGATCTGACAGGAGCAAGCGTCCATGAAGCCACAAGTAGTCATTGTGGGGCGCCCCAACGTCGGGAAGTCCTCACTTGTTAATCGTCTCGCCGGACGGCGGGTTGCTGTCGTCGAAGAGCTTCGCGGCGTGACTCGCGACCGTAAGACCTTCGAAGTTGAGTGGACTGGCTCAAAATTCGATGTGGTCGACACCGGTGGATGGCTCCAATCTGGCGACGCCCTCGAAGAGAAGGTTTCGCAGCAGGCAGTGGCCGCACTCGATCAGGCTGCCCTGATCTTGCTAGTCGTAGATGCCGCCGTCGGCATGACCGACGAAGATCAATCTGCCGCGAGGTGGGTGCTTCGCACTGGACGCCCCGCGATGTTGATAGCCAACAAGGTCGATGACAATTCGCAAGAAGCCTTGATTTGGGAATTTATTGGCCTGGGCATGGGTGAGCCATTTCCCGTGAGCGCTCTTCATGGACGCGGTTCGGGCGACTTGCTTGATCGATTGGTTGAACATCTCGCTAACGCTGAATCAGAAGCGAAAATGGGAGATGTCGATGATGAGCCAGTCGACGAAGAGTCGCTTCGCGTGGCCATTGTTGGACGCCCAAATGTGGGAAAGTCCACTCTCTTTAACCGGCTAATTGGCGAGGAACGTTCCGTAGTCCATGACATGCCGGGTACAACTCGCGATGCCGTAGACACCGTTGTCGACACCCCTCATGGTCGAATCAGATACATCGATACGGCTGGTATGAGAAAGAAGGCGCGTACCGAAGCTGGACTTGAAACGTACGCAGTTCTACGAAGCCTTGAAGCTCTCGATCGCGCCGACATCGCTGTACTTGTTATTGACGCAACGCAGGGCGCTACCGGGCAGGATCAAAGGCTGGCTGAACGCATTTCAGCCGCCGGATGCCCAGCCGTGGTGGTCCTCAACAAGTGGGAGTTGCTTGATGCCGAGCAACGACTTGAGTGCGTTGCCACCGTGGCCGACAAACTGGCATTTCTAGGCGACGCTCCAGTGCTGAAGGCGTCCGCTCTCACTGGAAAGGGCGTGCACAAATTGCTACCCGCTCTTACCGATAGCGCCGCCTCTTACGAAAAGCGAGTACCAACGGGTGCGCTCAACCGCGCCATTCGTGACATTCAGATGAAGCAACACGCCCCCTCAGGTCGGATTCGTTACGCAGTGCAGGGCGCAGTTGAGCCACCCACCTTCACGCTCTTTTGCTCCGGACGCCTACCTCAGACATACCTTCGTTACGTTGAACGCTCCCTTCGAGAGCGATTTGAATTTGGAAGCACGCCCCTGCGTATTCGAGTTCGAGTTGACTAGTCATGAACTGGTGCGAGGCCTGCGAACGGCCTGAAGATTCAGACATTTGTGCTCAGTGCGGTGCAAATATCACCCCGCTTGCTCGCACACCCATTCCTTGGAGGTGGCGCCTCTTCCTGGTCGCTACCGTTATCTATGTAATTTGGCGTATCTACCAATTGGTAAATTGGCTCACCTGAGGAGTAACTATGGCTATCTATGCACTTGGTGAACGAGTTCCCTCAATCCATCCAGACGCTTTTGTACACCCCGACGCCACTGTTATCGGTGACGTAACCATTGGTGCGAACTCTTCGATTTGGCCCTCGGCTGTCCTGCGAGGAGACTACGGGACCATCGTGATTGGTGAGCGAACATCCATCCAAGATGGTGCGGTGGTGCATGCCGTCGAGGCATTCCCCACAATCGTTGGCGACGACGTAGTGGTAGGACATCTCGCCCATCTTGAAGGTTGTGTCATTCATAATGGTTCGTTGGTTGGTAGTGGATCTATCGTCCTGCACCATGCCCATGTACACACCGGAGCCACAGTTGGCGCCGGTGCGGTAGTGACCAACAACCAGATCGTCCCCGAGGACGCACTCGCTGTAGGCGTACCAGCAAAGATTAAGGAGGGCGCAAGCAGTCGACCACTGATTGCGGCTTCAGCTGCCGTTTATGTCGCGAACACCCTTCGTTACAAACAAGAACTAAAGAGATTGGACTAACCATGCAAATTGCTCGCTCAAACAACCGACTATTGCTTCACGACAATGGCAAATTCTTTGAACTTGAAGGTGCCGGCGATGAGTACGGCTTCGGCGTGGGATCGGTTCTCGGCCGTCTTGATTCGCTAAAGCCAGGGGCCGAAGTACCGGCACCCGCTCTCCTGCAGGCGCCGTTCCCATGTCCTACGCAGATTTTCGCTGTCGGCCTTAACTACAAGAACCATGCCGCAGAGATGGACTTACCATTGCCAGTGACGCCAATGGTCTTTGCCAAGTTTCCTTCATGCATCGCAGATCCCAATACTGACATCAACATTCCGGGAGAAACAACAGACTGGGAAGCTGAACTCGTGATTGTGATTGGGCGCAATGGTCGCAACATCGCCGCATCGGATTCTTCTTCATACATTGCCGGATACATGGTCGGCCAGGATGTCTCTGAAAGAACAGTTCAGATGTCATCGTCACCCGCACAATTCAGCATGGGTAAGAGCTTTGAAAACTTCGCTCCCATGGGACCCTGGTTCACATCGGCCGATGAGATTGCAGACCCGAATGATCTGCTGATTCAATGCTCACTTAACGGGCAGTTGATGCAGAATGAGTCCACCGAGGACATGGCCTTCCACGTCCCTGAAATTGTTGCCTTCATCTCGTCGGTCTGTGAATTGCGGACTGGCGACTTGATTTTCACCGGAAGCCCTGCGGGGGTTGGTCAAGGTCAAAATCCGAAGCGTTTCCTAAGGGACGGTGACGTCTTGACTACCTCAATTGAAAAGCTCGGAACTATGACCAACACCTTCCGCAAGACACGCTGACCATGGCCAATAACGATCGCAAGGGCGCAACCACGCACACTCGAACTTTGCTGTTAGCCAGCCTGGGTTCACTGCCTTTTGAAGATCGCTCTGACTTCGAGCGTGCATCTCGAGGAAAACTCGCCGAACCACTTGACCGTCAGATAATTGGACGGTTTGGTCATGCCGTGTGGGATTTGGATGAATACAACTTCGAGGCTGCCGACGGTTCTGATTCCGTGCATCCGAGCCTGTGGCGCCAAGCACAGCTGAACAACCACGCGGGTCTCTTTCAGGTCACGGACGGCATCTACCAAGTGCGTGGTCTGGATATTTCCAACATCACTTTCATTCGCGGACACGAGGGCTGGATCATCATTGATCCACTGACAGGCACCGAAACAGCGGCCGCGTCTCTCGCGCTAATCAACGAACACTTTGGTGCTCGCCCGGTAAAGGCTGTGATTTATACCCACTCTCACACCGATCACTTCGGCGGGATTCTCGGCGTTGTCACCGAGGAAGAGGTTGCCAGCGGAGTCGTCGATATTTATGCTCCGGCTGGATTCTTGGAGTCCGCCGTATCTGAAAATGTGATCGCAGGTACAGCGATGTTGCGCCGAGCGATGTACATGTACGGAGTGTTGCTGCCCAAAGATGAGTTGGGCCATGTTGACACCGGACTCGGCAAGACCCTTCCAGCGATGCCCGGAGTGACGCTGGTCGCTCCAACGGTAGACATTCACAGCACTGGCGAGCGTCACGTGGTTGACGGAGTGACGCTGGAATTTCAGATGACGCCAGGAACTGAAGCTCCGGCTGAGATGAACATCTTCCTCCCGGACTTCCAAGCACTCTGCTTGGCTGAGAACTGCACCGCGAACCTACACAACCTCTACACCTTGCGCGGGGCTCAGGTACGCGACGCACTCGGTTGGTCTAAATACATTCAAGAATGTCTGTCTGACTTCCTCCCCAAGATTGATGTCGCGTTCGCATCCCACCATTGGCCCCGATGGGGATCAACGGAAATTCGTGAGTACCTTGAGAATCAACGAGATCTGTATCGCTCGATTCACGATCAAACCATGCGGCTTGCCAATCATGGCTTGACGATGAATGAGATTGCCGAGGAAATTGCTCTTCCTCCTCATCTCTTCAAGCAGTTTTACAATCGCGACTACTACGGAACGGTTCGACACAACGCCAAAGCGGTGTACCAGCGGTATCTGGGTTGGTTTGACGCAAATCCCGCTCATCTCAATCCCCACACTCCAGTTGAAGCTGGGAAGCGTTACGTGCAGTTCATGGGTGGTCCGCAAGCACTACTCGAGCAAGCCCGCGTCAGCTTCCAGGAGGGCGACTACCGATGGGTTTGCGAAGTGGTCAACCATCTCGTATTCGCTGAGCCAGAGAATCTTGAAGCTCGCTACCTGCAGGCCGACGCACTCGAGCAACTCGGGTTTCAGAGCGAGTCTGGCCCATGGAGAGACTTCTATCTGACGGGAGCGCAAGAGTTGCGCAATGGCGGTAGTGCGCTCAAGGGGGTTCGCGGCAATGCCACGGGACCCTCATTTATGCGTGCCATGACAATGGGCATGATGACCGACGTCTTGGGCGTGCGCCTCAATGGGCCCAACACCAAGGACTTTTGGTTTTCGATGAATGTAACGCTCACCGACAGGGATGAGCCCACGGAGCGAATTGAGATTCGTGGTGGTGTGCTATCGACGCGCCGAGCGGCTCCAGGCGAGGCGGCCGATGTTTCCATCACGAGTGATCAGAGTGACTTCGCGCGCTTTGCGGGTGGCGCCAACACGATTGACGAAATTCTGGTCGATTCCAATTTCCACGTCGAGGGTGATTTAGAAAAGTTGAGACTTCTTGAAGCGAATCTCGATATATTCGAATTCGGTTTCGAAGTGGTGCTGCCTTAGCTTTCGACTGTTCCAATGAGTCGTGCAGGGTTACCAGCCACGATTTGGTCAGGGCCGACGTCCTGCAGCACTACAGCGTTAGCGCCTACAACGCATCCTTCTCCCAGATGCACGCCGCCCAGCACGACCGCACCTGGATAGAGCGTTACGTCATCACCCACGGTGGGGTAGGTAACTCCATCGCGTGAGCCCAAGGTCACATTATGGAAAATCCGGCAATTTCTACCGATCGTCACTCCTGGGCCAATCACAATCCCAGTTCCATGTATAAAAACAGTGCCGGAGCCAATCGAAGCCCCGTGGACAATCTCAATCCCTGAAATGAACTTTCCTATTAAGAGGACAAGTTCAGCGATTCGTTCGTGGCCCTTTTGGTCGAGTCTCGCCGAAAAGCGATATAGACGTAGGGCGTGCCATTGAGTGGCAAAAAGGCGCGATAGGAGTTTCGTCATCATCACGCCTCTCAGATACAACAAGAATCGGACTTTTCGTCCGATTCTTGCTCTTGGTCGGGCTAGCGGGATTTGAACCCACGACCTCTTGACCCCCAGTCAAGCGCGCTAACCAAGCTGCGCCATAGCCCGTGAAGTCTCTACCTTACTACGGCTTATCCGCCGGCCGCCGCCGTCACAATCTCGACGCGGTCACTTGTACGAAGTGGAGTTGACACCCACTCAGATTTGGGCACCACAGATCCATTCACAGCCACGGCAACTCCCGCCTGAGGCAACGAGCGTTCACGCACGAACTCGGCAACATTCATGGCCTTAGAGCTAACCCAGGCTCCATTTAAAGCAATCTCAATCATTCCAGAACTCCACAGCACGACGATAGGCGAGGGGGGCCATCAAAACACCATGTCGGTAGTAGCCACTGTGCCAGCCCCACGACGTGCTCACTCGTTCCAGAAATGGTTGACCATTAGGTCCCACCGGTCTGAGTCCAGAGCGTGCCTCGAGAAACTCCGCCGTGTCGAGAGATGGGCTGAGAAGAAGAGCTAGACGCAGCAACTCGGCGACAGCGAGCGTGTCAACGTAGCGCTCAGCACTCTCATCAGCACTGGCGCCGATGATCACTTCACCATTAGGTCGGTCCACGATGTAGACCGATCGGCCGTCGATGAGCCCTCGGACCATTCTTGGAGCTACCGGTGTCAGTCTCCGGAGGCGAATAGTCACCCCTCGCACCGATCGCACCGACGAGGCATGACCTTGTCCGATGAGGTCCGTTAGCGCTCCAGTGCACACGAGCCCAGCGTCATAACGGCAAGAACCGTCGTCGGTGTAGACAACCGCTGTTTCGCCGCCTTCGATACGTCTCACAGTCTTGTTAAGAATCGTGACTCCACGACTCTTGAGCACGTCAATCAATGTTGCGACCAAGGCGTCAACATCAACAAATGCGTCCTCACCAAAGAAAACACCCTTATCAAAACGTGGGGAAATATCTTCAAACCGCGCTGCGTCTGCCGGCCTGGTGACGATTTGGCACGGTAGCGACGATGCGCCAGCCAAGGCGGTCAGCCTCCTGATCTCTTCATGGTCGCCTCGGGAGTAGCCGGTGAGAAGCGAACCGGCAGCAGGAAAGAAGAGTTGCTCGGGACTGCCTAATGAATTCAAGAAGTCAGGCCATTCCCCGAGTGCGATTTCGGCATCATTCAGGGCGTGGTGCTCACCGGCAAGTAGCTCGGCACCAGGTGAAAGCATGCCAGCCGCGGCATACGTGGCCCCGGAGCCAATTCCTGGGTCGTATATCGACACGGGTCCCATTTCGGAAGCGGCCAATGCGGACACCAGACCGACAATTCCTCCTCCGACCACGACTCTGGTTTTGGAGGAGTTTGCCATGCATGCAATGTAGGCGTTGCGGAGAATCTCAGTTCATCTGTACAATGTCAGTGGGCCAGCGTCGTCCCAATTCGAAGGAAGACGCTATGAATCAGATTTATGATCCCCAAGGTGAACACGACGCTTGCGGCGTTGGCATGGTTGCAAACCTGGACGCCATACCAAAGGCCAGCACCGTTTCTGACGCACTAACCATTCTCGAAAATCTCGAACACCGTGGAGCCACTGGTTCTGACCCCAACAGTGGTGATGGGGCCGGCATCCTTCTTCAATTGCCGCACACATTCCTCGTGGCAGTCGCCAACGACCAGGGAGTTTCACTTCCCGAAAAGGGCCATTACGGGGTTGGGCAATGGATGCTTCCGGCATCAAATGACAGCAATGATCGCGCCGCTATCGAGAAGGCCTGTGCCGAGACTGGCCTAACCACCCTCGGTTGGCGAGAAGTTCCCGTGGACTCCTCGATCCTTGGTGCTGCATCCAAGGGGAGTGAGCCAATCCACGCCATGCAGTTCGTCACAGGGGACGTCAGCTGGTCACAAGATGAGCTGGAATACCGCCTTTATATTGCTCGCAAGCGAGCCGCCCGGACCTCATCGGCCTACGCCTCATCGTTTTCGACCCGAACAATCGTCTACAAGGGCATGTTGACCTCGACTCAATTGCGTCGTTATTTTCATGATCTGCGTGACAGCCGACTTGAGACGGCAATCGCGCTGGTGCACTCGCGCTTCTCGACCAACACATTCCCGCGTTGGGAATTGGCGCAGCCGTTCCGCTTCATCGCACATAACGGTGAAATCAACACGGTGCGTTCAAATCGCTCGTGGATGGCCGCTCGGGAGTCGAAATTTGTGACTGATAAGTGGGCTGAGCCGTCGGACTTGGCGCCTGTAATCACACCTTCTATGAGCGACTCAGCCAGTTTCGACGAGGCGGCCGAATTGCTCTTCATGAATGGCCGTTCACTGCCACACTCGATTCTCATGATGATTCCAGAAGCGTGGGAGCGTGCAACAACCATGGATCCGAAGAAGCGCGACTTCTATCGATTCAACGCGGCCCTCATGGAGCCTTGGGACGGGCCAGCCAGCGTAAGTTTCTGTGATGGCACGCGAGTTGGTGCCGTTTTGGACCGTAACGGTTTACGGCCAGCGCGCTACTGGGTCACTGGCGATCGACGTGTCATCTTCTCGTCCGAAGTTGGTGTTTTGAACGTGGAGCCAGCAAATGTCATCGCTAAGGGACGGCTCCAGCCGGGCAGGATGTTTCTCGTCGATATTGAAAAGGGCGTGATTGTCGATGACGCTGATATCAAGGCTGAGCTCGCCGGTGGTCACCCGTACTCCGAGTGGCTCGCTGAGAACCAAATCGACTTAGATGCACTTGCACCCCAGCCCATGCTTCTGCCCGAACACGAATCACTCGTGCGACTTCAGCACCTCTTTGGATACACCGAAGAAGAGATTCGCCTCATTCTGACGCCAATGGCTCGAAACGGTGAGGAGCCAATTGGATCGATGGGTTCCGACTCACCAATCGCCGTCCTCTCCACGAAATCCAAGCCAGTCTTTGACTTTTTTACTCAGCAATTCGCACAAGTAACCAATCCGCCTCTCGATGCCATTCGGGAAGAACTGGTCACCTCCTTGCGGGTCGGCATTGGGGGGCACAGCAACCTGTTGTCCGCAACACCGGATCACGTTCGGCAACTTGTTTTGTCCGCACCGGTCATCGACCTCGAAGATCTCGCCAAGATTCGTTACATTCAAGATTCGGGCGTGGGGACATTCAAGTCCATCGCCGTCGATGGCCTCTTCGACGTCGCTAGCGCCGTCACTGATCCCCGCCAGTCACTTCTCGATGGCTTGAAGCAGCTCGAAGACCGGGTAGTTGAGAGCGTCCGCTCTGGCGTGAACATGGTCATCCTCTCGGATCGCAATTCAACCGAGTCCTCTGCGCCAATTCCGAGCCTGCTGCAAGTGGCAGCGGTCCACAACCGCCTTGTCCGTGAGCACCTGCGCGCCAACACGGCTCTGATCGTGGAGGCCGGTGATGTCAAAGAAGTCCACCACGTTGCACTACTTCTAGGGTTTGGCGCATCTGCCGTATGCCCTTATCTGGCTCTAGACAGCATCGAAGAATTGGCTCGCTTTGGGCAGTTCCACGACGAGGCACCCGGTCAAGCGCGGTACCGATACAACAAGGCATTGTCCAAGGGTGTTTTGAAGGTTATGTCCAAGATGGGCGTTTCCACTGTGGCGAGCTACATCGGTTCGCAGTTGTTTGAGGCCATCGGCGTAGACCAAGAAGTAGTTGATCGATGCTTTCCGGGAATTGCCTCAAAGATTGGCGGACGTGGATTTGCGGGCTTTGCCACGGACGTTCTCCGTCGCCACGAAATTGCCTACGGACGCGAAGTTGACCCCGAACTCGAGACACGAGGGGAGTATCAATGGCGTCGAGAAGGTGAGCCTCACCTTTTCAACCCTCAGACTGTGTACACCTTGCAGCATGCAACGCGCGAGGGACGGATGGATGTGTTCCGCACCTACACCCGACTCATCGATCAGCAGGAACGGCAGCGTGTCACGCTTCGTAGTTTCTTTGAGATTCAACCGCTCGGCGCACCTCTTGATTTGTCCGAAGTCGAATCCGTAGCGGCAATCATGGCGAGATTTTCAACCGGCGCTATGTCGTACGGTTCCATCTCCCCGGAGGCTCACGAAAACCTCGCAATCGCAATGAACCGGTTGGGTGGAAAGTCGAATACGGGCGAGGGCGGCGAAGATGAGGAGCGCGACACATTCACCGATCCGCTCTTCAATCGACGCTCCGCAATCAAGCAGGTGGCATCGGGACGGTTCGGCGTAACAAGTCGCTATCTCGTGAATGCCGATGATCTTCAGATCAAAGTGAGCCAAGGCGCTAAGCCGGGCGAAGGTGGTCAGCTCCCGGGTAACAAGGTGTATCCATGGATTGCTAAGACACGCCACTCCACTCCTGGCGTCGGCCTGATCTCACCACCGCCGCACCACGACATCTATTCGATCGAAGACTTGGCGCAGCTGATCTTCGACCTAAAGAATGCGAACAACCAGGCTCGCGTCCACGTCAAGCTCGTGAGCGAAGCGGGTGTGGGTACGGTGGCTGCTGGCGTAGCCAAAGCCAAGGCGGACGTGATCTTGATCTCCGGATTCGACGGAGGCACGGGTGCTGCGCCGCTTACCTCACTCAAGCATGCTGGCACGCCGTGGGAGATCGGTCTTTCGGAGACTCAGCAGACCCTTGCTGCAAACGGACTTCGCGATCGAGTAACGGTACAGGTTGACGGGCAATTAAAGACTGGCCGCGACGTCGTCATCGCCGCATTACTAGGTGCCGAGGAATACGGCTTTGCAACGGCACCGCTCATCGTGTCGGGTTGCGTCATGATGCGCGTGTGTCATCTCGACACCTGTCCTGTAGGCATCGCTACGCAGAACCCCATCTTGCGCGAGAGGTTCACCGGCAAGCCCGAGTTCGTAGAGAACTTCTTCGAGTTCATTGCGACCGAGATTCGCGAATACCTCGCCGCAATGGGCGCCCGATCACTTGATGACATCATCGGACGAAGTGACCTGATTGCAGTTGAAGAGTCCACGGAACTCCGAGATGCTGGCGTGGACTTCGAGGCGATTTTGCAGGCCCCAGTAGAGGGTCAGCGAATGCGACTCCAAGCTCAGGACGATCTACTCGCCGACAGTCTCGACTGGCAGTTTCTGTCAGCGGCGGCCGATGCCGCCGAACGAGGTGTTCCTTACCGATTTGATGGTTTCATCAACAACGTACAGCGAACGGTTGGTACGCTAACTGGTTCTGAAATCACCCGCCGTGGTGTTCGCATGCAAGAGGACGATCAGATCGTTCTGAGCTTTGAAGGATCCGCCGGCCAATCGCTCGGTGCTTTCATGCCCAAGGGTCTGACTATTCAACTCACCGGTGATGCCAACGACTATGTCGGAAAGGGCCTGTCGGGAGGCCGCATTGTGATTCAGCCACATGTTGATTCACCATTCGCCAGTGAGCAGAACATCATTGCCGGAAACGTGATTGGCTACGGCGCAACAAGTGGGGAGATCTTTCTTCGCGGAATCGTTGGTGAGCGACTTGCCGTTCGAAATTCTGGGGCCACGGTCGTCGTAGAGGGAACGGGCGATCACGTCGCTGAATACATGACCGGTGGAGTCGTCGTCGTCCTGGGGCCCACCGGACGCAATGTGGCCGCTGGTATGTCCGGAGGTAGTGCATTCTTCTACGATCCCGAGATGCAGATCACCACGAATCTGAGTGCAGGACTCTTCGATGTTGATCCCTTGGAATTTGCGGACGATCAGTTCCTACACACTCTGATTTCCCGCTTCGCAGCTGCGACTGGATCAGTGATCGCAAAGGCGATGCTCGCCAACTGGGCGAGCGAGCGAATGAACTTCGTACGAGTACAGAGCGTTGAGTACCGGAAGGCTTTGGAGGCACAGCATGGGCAAGGTTGATGGATTCCTCACGATTGGGCGTGAAAACCCGATTCGACGGGCTGTACCGGTACGTCTTCGCGACTGGAAAGAGGTTTACGAACCACAGAGCGACGCGCAGTCGCAGAATCAAGCTGCTCGCTGTATGGACTGCGGTATTCCGTTTTGCCACCAGGGCTGCCCCCTAGGCAACCTCATTCCAGAGTGGAATGATCTTTACTACAAGGGCAAATTCTCAAGCGCCCTAGAGCGGCTACACCAAACAAACAACTTCCCTGAGTTCACAGGTCGGCTCTGTCCTGCTCCCTGCGAATCGGCCTGTGTAGTTTCTATTTCTAAAGACGCTGTTTCTATCGAACGGACGGAATACGAGATCATCGAACACGGCTTCGCCGCAGGAGAAGTCGTACCGACAATTGCCACCCACCGAACCGGTAAGAGTGTTGCGATCGTGGGCTCGGGTCCGAGTGGACTCGCAGCGGCACAGCAGCTGGCACGCCACGGTCATGACGTGACCGTGTACGAACGACAGGAAGCTATTGGCGGTCTCCTTCGGTTCGGCATTCCTGAATTCAAGATGGAGAAGAGCGTGCTCGACCGTCGTCTTGAGCAGCTTGCCGCCGAAGGCGTTCGCTTCATTACCAATACTGCCGTTGGTGACAGCGGCGAGGTGACCCTTGAACAGTTGCGGGTCGAGTTTGACGCCGTGGTGTTCGCGATTGGTTCGACCATTCCTCGCGACATCCCAGTCCCAGGACGTCAATTGAGCGGCATTTTCGCTGCGATGCAGTACTTGAAGCCGGCCAATATCGAGGCACTCGGCGGAACAGTCTCGCCAATCCAGGCCACCGGTAAGCACGTCGTCATTCTCGGTGGTGGCGATACCGGTGCGGACTGCTTGGGCACGGCCCATCGACAGGGCGCTGCATCAGTAACTCAGGTCGAATTGTTGCCTCAACCCACGCCAACGCGTCCGCAGAACCAGCCATGGCCCACGATGCCGAATGTCTACAAGGTCACGAGCGCCCATGAAGAAGGTGGTGTTCGTGAGTACGCGATGCGCACGAAGGAGTTCCGCAGTACTGACGGAACATCACTCTCCAGCATCCTGGTTGAGCACCTCGAATACGCCGCCGATGGCGGGGTCTCCGTGGTGAGAGAAGAAGAGATTCAAGCCGATCTCGTATTTATCGCCGCTGGCTTCATCGGACCGGAAATTGGAGCCCTACCTGACTTAGAGCGCGACTCCCGTGAACACATCCGGGTCGACGGAAACTGGCTCTCCACCCCAGCAGAGGGGGATAAGGCTCCGGTCTTTGCAGCCGGCGATGCGGTGCGCGGGCAAAGTCTCATCGTCTGGGCCATCGCCGAAGGTCGGTCGGTTGCGGCCGCCGTTCAGTCGGTACTGGACCCAGATGGCCCAGTGCTCCCGGCACCTCTTACGCCATATGAGAAGTCTTGGTCCGCTTAGGCGTGAGTTCATTTTGTAGTATCTAAAAATCGTATTGAGGGGGATTTATGAAGAGCACGATGCAAGATGCGCCACTGTTGATCAGCAACATGGTGCGTCACGGGGAATGGCTGTACGCCGACAAGAAGGTCTTTACGGTCCACGCTGACCGAGTACAGGAGGCGACTTTCTACGAGATCTCTAAGCGAGCCGAACGACTCGCACGCGCCTTGACCAAGTTGGGTGTTCAGGCGGGAGACCGTGTAGCTACCTTCCAGTGGAACAATCAGAGCCACATGGAGTCATACATTGCCGTGCCTTCTATGGGGGCCGTCCTTCACACGCTCAATATCCGCCTTTTTCCGGAACAGCTTTCGTACATCATCAACCACGCAGAAGACAAAGTGATCATTGTCGACGGTTCATTGATTCCGCTCTTGGCGAAAGTCAAGGATGAGATCAAGGGCGTGAAGCACTTCATCGTTTCTGGCCCTGGCGACCGTTCGCTACTTGGTGAAACCCTGGACTATGACGAATTGGTTATGTCAGAAGAGCCGGGATTCGTCTGGCCTGAGTTTGATGAGCGCAACGCCGCAGCCATGTGCTACACCTCCGGCACCACCGGAAACCCCAAGGGCGTCGTCTACTCGCACCGGTCGACCTGGTTGCACTCCTTGGCGTCAATGTCATCGAACTCGATCGGACTTTCCGAACGTGACCGTGTTCTCTTGATTGTGCCTATGTTCCACGTCAATGCCTGGGGCGTCGCCTACACCGCACTATTTAGTGGTTGCGAAATCATCATGCCTCAGATGTTCCTGCAGGGTGAGCCCATTTTGAATATGACCAAGACCCTGCGTCCGACGATCGCCCTAGGCGTTCCTACCATCTGGAACGATGTGTTGCGAGTTGCCGAAAGTGACCCCACGGCCGACTTGTCGAGCCTGCGCGGCATCCTCTGTGGTGGAGCAGCGGTGCCTCGCTCCATGATTGAGGCATTCCGTAGTCGCCACAATCTCGATGTAATTCAGGGTTGGGGTATGACTGAAACCAGCCCTCTCGCCGCCGTATCCATTCCGCCGTTTGGCAGCAATCCCGAACACGATGTTGACTACCGAGTGAAGGCTGGCCGTCTGGTTGGTGGAGTCCAAGTTCGAACCGTTGGTGAAGATGGAACAGTTCTGGAGCGTGATGGCAAGAGTGTCGGCGAATTTGAAATTCGTGGGCCTTGGATCACTGGCTCGTACTTTGGTGTCGATGACGACGAGAAGTTCCACGATGGTTGGCTTCGCACTGGTGACGTAGGCACTCTTGACGGCGAGGGCTTCATGGTCATCTCCGATCGCAGTAAGGACGTCATCAAGTCCGGTGGTGAGTGGATCAGTTCAGTTGAGCTAGAAAATGAAGTTATTGCTCACCCGGAAGTATTCGAGGCTGCCGTTGTTGCAGTTCCTGATGCTCGATGGGACGAACGACCACTCTGCTGCGTCGTACGCAATCCCGAGTCCACAGTCACCCTGGAAGAGATTCGGGCATTCCTCGAGCCTCGCATTGCTAAGTGGTGGATGCCGGAGCGCTGGTGCTTCATTGATTCAGTGCCTAAGACAAGTGTTGGGAAGTTCGACAAGAAGGTTCTGCGGGCGCAATATGCGGCCAACGAGCTCACCGTCACGACCTTTGAGTAGGTCATGAACCAAGACGAAATTGAAGAGCTGGCTGGCAGGATCAACGCCCTTGTTGATCGGATAACCGACCTCACCTACGAAGCGTTACGCGAACAGACCGATGGCAACACTCACTTCAAAGAGGTTGAAAAGAAGCTCAGTACTGTGCGCCGCTCGCTCGTAAAGGCTGAGGCCACGCTTCGTAGTTTGGACTAGTCAATCCAAGTGTTGATGAGACTGATGAGGTCTCGAACATCACCGTAGCTACGGCGGTCAAAATTGAATGCAATGCGAGCCAAGTCAATCTCATCACCTGACGATTTCTCAGGACCGGTGGCTTCAATTATTTCTATTGAACCTTCGGTCACACAGTGGCTGAATCTCGAACGGACCTCTTCGAGCTGGTCGGCACTCGGTCCATGGTGCATACGAAGGACCATTCGTGTGCCCACCATCCGCATGGAGTGGTAGTTCCGATAGAACCCAGTTAGGGCATCTCGAGCCGTTGCCACGTCGGTCGCCAGAGTGAAGAATCGATGATCGAGTGGTGAAACATAGCCCTCGCTAATAACTGCCCTTTGGACAAATTGGAGCCAATCTTTCCAGTAGTGGCCATCGGGCGTATCAATGAGGACAACTGGGGCCGGAACAGCCTTTCCTGTTTGCAGCAGCGTGAGTAGCTCAAAGCACTCATCTAATGTTCCAAACCCGCCGGGGAAGATCGCAAATCCTTTTGACTCCTTGGTGAGCGCCACCTTGCGCGTGAAGAAGTAGCGCATCTCGACGAGCTTTACATCTGAGGCGATGAATTCATTGGCTCCTTGTTCAAAGGGAAGGCGAATATTCACACCGAACGAGTTCTCACGACCAGCGCCTTCAATGCCGGCGGCCATGATGCCTGGACCGGCCCCGGTGATAATCATCCAACCGTTTCGCGCCATCTCCGCCGCGAATGATTTCGTGAGTTGATACAAGGGATGGTCGTTTGCAGTGCGGGCTGATCCAAAAATCGTGACCTTCGGTGCCGACCGGTACGGAGCAAATACTTCAAAAGCTTCAACCAGTTCAGCCAAAGCCGTTTCGGCAATCTTCAAATCGAGGGTGTCAGGGTCTTGCTCGGCGAGCATTACGACATTCTCCAGCAAAGATTTCAAGAGACCGCTACGTTGAGCGTTCTGGGGCTTTGAGGCCGTTATGGCTGAGAGCAGAGCTGCGATTTCAGCGTTATGGGTCACGCCACACCGTAAAGCGTGGTGCGTTGGCGCAGAGGCCGCCCTAGAGGCTCTACAAGGGCTTGCAGCGTCGCCACGTCCATCTCTTGACCGTGGGCGGCACCGGCGGCCCGAGAGATGTTCTCGTCCATCAGAGTCCCACCGACGTCATTGGCACCGGCCTTCAGGATCTCACGGCTACCTTCGATGCCCAATTTGACCCAACTGACCTGGATGTTGTTGATGAGTCCGGCATAGTGCAGGCGTGCCACCGAGTGCATCAGCACCGTTTCACGGAAGGTCGGTCCCTTGCGGCTTCGACCCTTCAAAAAGATGGGGGTGGCCATGTGGACAAAGGGGAGTGGCACAAACTCGGTGAAGCCACCCGTCTTTTGCTGCAATTCCTTCGTCACGAGCAAGTGTTTGGCCCAGCTGCGTGGTTCTTCCACGGCACCAAACATGATGGTGATATTGGATCGCAGGCCAATACTGTGGGCTGCCTCATGGACTTCCAACCATTGCGCGGTATTGATCTTGTCCGGACAGAGAATTGCTCGAACGGGATCATCCAGGATTTCGGCAGCCGTCCCAGGCAGCGTCTTGAGACCCGCGTCCTTAAGTCTTGTTAGGTAGTCCACGAGACTCATCTCGCTCCGTCGAGCGCCTTCGAAGACCTCAAGAGCACTGAAGGCATGGATATGGATATCTGGTGAGCCGGCCCGCACCGCCGCGATGACATCGACGTAGTAATCACCATCGAACTTCGGGTGAATCCCGCCCTGCAGGCAGACTTCAGTGGCACCTTTAGCAGCAGCCTCCTGAACGCGCTCTGAAATCTCATCCAACGTCAAGAGGTAAGGATCGCCCCGCAGATTAAGTGAGAGTGGGCCCTTTGAGAATGCGCAGAACTTGCACTTAAACGTGCAGACATTGGTGTAGTTGATGTTTCGATTGATGACAAATGTGACATCATCACCAACCAAATCGCGCCGAACATTATCGGCAAGTTCGGCAATAGCCGCAACATTGGTACCGCGCGCATCAAACAACGAAACGAGCTCATCTTCCGAGAAGTCGTATCCGGGTTCGTAGCGACTAAGGATCTGTTCTACCCGGCCCGTAAGTGGACCCGACTTGAACGTTGGTGGTGTTGAGTCGCCACCTGAAAACCAGTCGTCGTCTCGGCGGTGACCATGTGCATTCGAGAGAGCAAGAACCGAAGGCCGTACATGATCATCTAGGAACTGCTCCCCGTGCCACTGGGGGTACACGGTGAGTCGGGGTGCCAAATGCAGGCCCCGGCGCTCTACTTCGCCACTGAGCGTTTCAACAACGGGCCATTGGCGCTCAGGATTTACGTGATCTTGCGTGATAGGGGATATACCGCCGAAGTCGTCAATGCCATACGCCAGGAGTCGTGCAGGATCATCGCTGAGATTTGGCGGTGCCTGGAGGTGGATGTCCGCTGGAAGCATGAGACGCGCCACCGCGATGGTCCAGAAAAACTCCTCTTCGTCAGCGGCGGGGTGTTCCGCCATAGCCGTCTTGGCCTTTGGCAAAAAGTTTTGAATGATGACTTCTTGAATGTGACCGTATTGACGATGGGATTCAGCAATGGCCCAGAGCGCCTCGATGCGGTCTCGTCGGTTCTCACCGATTCCAACGAGCAAGCCAGTTGTGAAGGGGATTTTGAGCTCTCCTGCTGCGCGCAACGTGGCGAGCCTTCTCACCGGTGCCTTATCTGGTGCGAGGCGATGGGCCTCAAGGGGGCGCAACGTCTCAAGCATCATCCCTTGCGATGCCGTGACAGTTCGCAGTTGCTCCAATTCGTAGGGGAAAAGGGCTCCAGCGTTAGCGTGCGGAAGCATGCCCGTGGTGTGCAGAATCGTGCGGGCCACTTCGGCCACGTAATCAACCGTTGATCGGTACCCGTGCGCGGCCAACCACCGAGCGGCATCGTCGTAGCGAAGCTCAGGTCGCTCGCCCAGCGTTAAGAGCGCCTCGGTGACTCCAACCTTCTGCCCAGCCTCAACGATTGCCATGACCTCTTCCATGTCCATATAGGGCGATGGAAGGTGGGCGGGAGGTTGCGCAAATGTGCAGTAGCCGCAACGGTCACGGCACAACTTGGTGAGAGGAATAAAAACCTTCGGGGAGTACGTAACCACTTCGCCGAATTGGCGTCGCGCTAGGGCGTATGCCTCCGGAGCGAGCGCACTGGACGACTCCTCCACAAGTTCAAAGAACTTCGTGGGAATAAGCGCGTCGGTAATAGTGTCAGCCATTGGCAAGAACCTTAGTGAAGGAGAGCGCTTAACGGCTCACCCGGGGCGACCACAACTCTGACAATGTCTCGTCCCCGACTAAGCAAGTCGTGGTAATCGCCGCGAGCCTGGGCCGCAATCAAATCGTGGAACGAGTAGTTGCGTCCTGATATTCGTTCGGGCGCGACCTCCGGCTCCACGAGAATCTGCAAGAACCGCAACACGGCTGATCCCCCCTTGTGGATTTGTCCGGTGGAGTGCAGATAGCGGGGCCCTAAACCCGCACTGACTTCATGGCCCATGCCGGCAATGGTCGCCCTCAGTGCTGCAACTTCTCCGGTGCGACTCAGAGGTCCGTAGACCTGGAGCGCTATTGGTCCGCCACGGTCAATCCATGCTTGGAGGCCTTCGGGTGCCAGAAACTGGTCTGTGGTCGGACTGCTCAGTTCGGCAAATGTCCGGCGCTTAGCCGACTCCACGTCGGGCTGAATAAATGGATCAACCCCAAGCGCTGCACAGAGACCCACGGTAAAGGCGTGTGTTCGCTGGACATGGAGCGTGATGTCGCGAATCTCCCGAGCGGAGCCTGGTGTCGGAAGCACTCCCTTGCCATCCTTACCCGTGGACTCGGCAATTAGCTGTTCCTCCCAGAGAGCGGTGAAGGAACTTAGCGGGTCTCCGGAAACACTTGTCGAGCCCCATCCCGAGGCTGGTGCCGATTCGGCGCCTTGTACAAATGATTCGACCCACTGATTGTTATCGAGAACGCTGGTAGGGATCGAGCTGGCCCCGGCAATCAGAACGGGAGCTACACCAAAAACGGAGAGTGCCGAAAATCGTCCACCGGTTCGGGGGTCGCCATAGAGCAGCGTGGCCCCTATCGACCGTCCCAACTCATCTAACGCCGTACCGGGGTCGGTGATGACCGTCAGATTTTCAGCCACCGCACCGTGCGAGAGCGCGTACGCCATGGTGGCCACAGTTTCAACCGTGCCTCCAGATTTTGAACTGACCACCAGATTGGCGTCTTCGAAGTTGGTCGTCTGAATGGAGTCGGGGTGCGACGTATCCAGAATGGTCAACGCGGTGACACCTGTTTCGTGAGCGAGCATTCCGGCGCCGGACGAACTACCGCCCATACCGACCAAAATGGTTCTTTCATTTCGACGAAGTCCCATACCTTCGATTCGCTCAATCAGAGCGCTCAGTCCAGCCGGATGGTTCATCCAACCCATCCATGAACTCGGGTCGCCCGGTAGTTGTGAGAAATCGCCGTCTACAACCTGTTGAGCGATTTCGTGAGAATTCATCGGTGGCTAACCGAGCAGCTTCTGTGCGACCGTGGCCAGCAATTCGTCGTAGGAGGAGATGAAGGCTGCGACACCTTCATCCTCTAACCGCTGCGTAACAGCAGCCAGGTCAATGCCAGCGTTGGCTAGCTCCTCGAGTTTGGCTCCGAGCGTGCGGCGAGCTGATTCGTCGAGCAACTGGCTATTGGCAGCATTGCCGTGGTCGGCGTACGCCTCCAATGTCGGATCTGGCAATGTGTTTACCGTCTCACGAGCGACCAACGTATCCACGTACAGGAGGTCCGAGTATTCGGGGTTCTTGGTGCTGGTGGAAGCCCACAGGGGTCGCTGAACCTGAGCGCCTAGATCATGGATGTTTGTAAAACGTGGCGAGGCGATTCGCTCCTGAAAGATCTCGTAGGCCTGCGCCGCTTGAGCGATCGCAGCAATACCTCGGAGCTTCGAATCCTCGGGGAGCATCGGGTCGATAGCGGTGTCGACTCGACTGATGAAGAATGAGGCCACGCTCGCAATCTTGGAAACATCCAAACCGGCCAAGTGGGCGCGCTCAATTCCCTCGACGAAAGCATCCAGCACTTCGCTATAGCGCTCAAGAGAGAAAATCAGTGTGACATTGACATTGATTCCTAGTGCTAATACTGCGGTGATGGCGGGAAGCCCCGCCTTCGTCGCAGGAATTTTGATCATCAGATTGGGGGATTCGCTCAGCATGCCTGCGAGCCGCTTGGCCGCCGCAACGGTTCCCTCGGTGTCGTGCGCCAACCTTGGCGAAACTTCCAACGAAACGTAACCATCGAGGGAGCGACGCTCACCACTTGAGAGCGAACGTAGCGATGCGTCGTACACCGGACGCAGGATGGCACAGGCGTCTCGCACGTCTTCTACGGCTAACTGCTCAAACGCCACTTCAGGATCGGTGGTGGCCAAACTGGTAATTAGTGCATCGTAAGCATCGGTCGATGCAACAGCCTTAGCGAAGATCGAGGGGTTGGACGTTACGCCACGTACACCGCGATCGACCAGGTTTTGCAATGTTCCGTCATTAAGCCAGTCACGACGGATGTTGTCGACCCACGCACTTTGACCATGCTCGAGGTACAGGGCGTCCAATTTCGTCATGCGTGCTCCAGTCGGTGGCGAACTGCTGCCGCAACAGCGCTCGGCGTGAGGTTGAAATACTCGAAAACAAAATCTCCCGGTGCGCTGATGCCAAAGGTATCTATACCGAGCGATTCGTCGGCATACTTGGCCCAACCCAATGTGGCGCCCGCTTCAATCGAGAGGCTTGGCAAATCGCGGCGAAGCACTGAGAGTCGGTACTCCTTCGACTGTTCCTCGAAGCACTCCCAGCAGGGGAGTGCCACAACCCGGACCTGGGTGCCTTCGGCGGCCAACTCGTCAGCAGCACCAACGGCGGCACCAACTTCTGAGCCAGTGGCGACCAACGTGAAGACTGCGCTCGGGTGATCGCGGAGAACGTAGCCACCCTTGGCCGCTCCATTGCCCGAGTTAACCGCGTCGCTGCCACCGAGTACCGGTAAGTCCTGGCGACTCAAGATCAACGCCGTAGGACCTTTTGTGTGCGTTGAAAGAGCGTCACCGATGAGATGAAGCGCTTCATTGGCGTCCGATGGGCGAACAACGTGCACTCCCGGCATTGCCCTCAACGCCATCAGGTGTTCAATGGGCTGGTGCGTCGGACCGTCTTCACCAACGCCAATGGAGTCGTGGGTGAACACAAACGTAACTGGTGCTTCACTTAATGCCGCAAGTCGAATTGCGGGCCGCACGTAGTCAGAGAACACAAAGAAGGTTGAACCAACTGGACGGACGCCTCCATGAAGGGCCATTCCCACCATCGCGGCGCCCATAGCGAACTCTCGAATGCCGTAATAAATCTGACGACCGGCAGGATTCTCGGCCGATTGAGCCATCTCGTTGGGAAGAAGCACGCCCGTATTGTCAGTGAGGTCGGCCGATCCTGAGAGGAGACCCGGCGCAACTGGGGCCAGTGCGTCAATCGCCCGCTGCATCGCTTTACGTGTCGCAACTTTGGTGCCCTCCTCGTAACGCTTCATTTCGGGCGCTACGGCTGGCACGCCACCGGAAGCCACCTGAGCCAGAAGTTTGGCGCCTCTTTCACCAGAGGCCGTTACACGGCTTTCCCAATGATTGCGCTCAGATCGTTGTGCCGAAAGAGACTCAACTATGGCCGCCGGGAGATCTTCTGAGACGTTGAAGCTGATTTCCGGGTCAACGCCAAGGGCCACCTTGGTCTCTCGAATTACTTCGGCACTAAACGGAGATCCGTGTGCTTCGCGACGATCCACCATTGCAGTCGCTGGGAAGCCAATGTGCGATCGAAGGATCAGCAAGGTCGGACGGTCGGTCTCCTCCTTGGCGGCACGCAACCCCGCCTCGAGTGCGTCGCAGTCATTTGCGACTTCACCGAGTTCGAGCACATTCCATCCGTAGGCACGGAAACGAGCGGGTGTGTCGTCAGCCAGAGCCAAGTTTGTGTCGCCATCAATCGTTATGCGATTGTCGTCGTAAATAACGGTCAGTCCCGACAGTTTGAGCGCACCAGCCAATGACGCAGCCTCATGGGAGATACCTTCTTCGATACAACCATCACCGGCTACGACCCAGGTGTGGTGATTTACGAGGTCTGGACCGAACGTGGCACTCAGGTAACGCTCCGCGATTGCCATCCCGACACCGTTAGCGAGACCTTGACCCAAAGGGCCGGTCGTTACTTCCACCGTCGGTGTGACGCCCACTTCGGGATGCCCTGGGGTGCGACTGTGTGGCTGTCGGAATTCGATGAGGTCCTCTCGGGTCACTCCATAACCGAATACGCGCGCAATCCCGTATTGAAGGATTGAGGCGTGACCGCAACTCAAAATGAACCGATCGCGGTCGAACCAACCGGGATGAGTTGGATCGTGTCGCAGCACGCGAGAAAAGAGCGTTACCGCCAGCGGAGCCAACGCCATGGCGGTCCCGGGGTGGCCCGACTTCGCCCTCGCTGGTGCGTCCATTGCCAGGCCGACAATTTCGCGAATCGCACGGTCTTCTAGGGGTGATGCATGCTCGTATTTAACGGTCTCCACCGTCAGCAGAGTAGTTAAGAATTTACGACTGCACGGTGAATGGGTCGGTAGCCTGAACCTATGGCTCTCCAAGTACCACCAAATTGCGACCTGACCCTCGGCCTTCGATGTGTCGACAAGACCGTGCCGGGAGCCACCGTTTGGGAAATGCGCGCCGATGAACGTTTTGCCAATCCGGCCGGAATCATCCAAGGGGGATTCCTCGCCGCCATGCTGGATAGCTCCATGGGGGCCAGTGCCGTCACTGCCCTCCGAGGAAGGAAGGCCAATGTGGCGAATGCCGAGATGAAGGTTTCCTACCTGCGACCCGCAACAATTGGCGGCATTCTGCGGTGTGAGACTCAGACCACTCATGCCGGGAGCACCGTCTTATTTCTCGAGGGACGAGTCCTTGATGGGTCTGGGAATGTGGTGGCTACCGCCACGTCTTCCTATATTGCCCGAGACCGCGCCTAGGCTCTCCCTGTGAAGTTTGGCGACATAAAGAACGTCCTGCGTGGTCAGACCTTGGCCGAAGAGGCCGAAGAGATTAAGGATGTGGCGCTGCGCTACGTCCGAGAGGAAACCGTCGACCCCATAAAGGCACTAGGGCGCTACACGGCCTTTGGCTGCACGGGTTCTTTCTTGGTGGGATTGGGCGGCTTGTTGGTCGCCGTGGGTCTTCTGCGCCTTCTCCAGGAGCTATTTCACGGAACAACATCGTGGATTCCCTATCTGATAGTGACCATTGGCGGCGCGGCCATCGTGGGCCTAACAGTTCGCAAGATCGCGAGTGGGCCGAGTCGACGTCGCATCTCGGGTCAAAAGGAGCGCTCGTGAACGACCAGTCCACAACGCGCATCGAGCTCGAAGAACGAGTGAGGTCCTTCGTCGGGCTCGCTACCGAAGGTAAGGACGAAGGTGGCGCGGCAACGCAATCTGCCGGTTTCGCCCTCAGCATTCTCGGCGCGCTCGCTGCATTCATGTGGGGGCGGCGCAGAGGACGTCGTCGTCGTCCATGATTCAAAGGGTTCTCGGAGGAGCTATCGCCTTGGCGGTGCGCCAGGCACGCAGGCAGATAAAGCGCGAGATGGCGTGGCTCTGGTGGGCGATTGCGGGAATCGCATGGTTTATACGGCACGGCGAACGTCGTCGCGCCAAGGCCGATGTAAAGGCCCAGCGGAAGGCTGCAAAGTGAGCGCATCAATTATCAACGCCGGTGAGCGTGTCATGTTGATTGACCAGAAGGATCGACGGTACCTAATTTCGCTTCGTCCTGGCGCCTCGTTTCACACCCATGCCGGCATAGTTCAGCACGATGACATCATTGGCCGCGACGAAGGCGACTCGGTAGATGGGAGTACGGGTCGACCATTCCTCGTCCTCCGTCCCATGTTGAGCGACGTAGTTCTAAAGATGCCTCGTGGAGCGCAGGTCATTTACCCCAAGGACCTCGGTGCCATCCTGATGGCGGCCGATATTGGACCAGGCATGAAGGTTCTAGAAGCGGGCATCGGTTCGGGCGCCCTCTCAATGACCATCCTCCGAGCCGGTGCGCTCATCACGGGGTATGAAATCCGTGAAGACTTCGCTCAGCGAGCCAAAGACAACGTCACGGCCATGTTGGGGGATGATGTGCATTACGACATCCATATTCGCGACGTAACCGAGGGGATTGACGGGACCGACTTTGACCGAGTCGTACTCGACATGCCCGAGCCATGGGCGGTAGTGGAGCATGCCGAAAAAGCCCTGCGACCGGGTGGAATTTTCTTGGCCTATCTACCGACCATTAATCAGACTCAGCAGTTACGCCAGACACTTGATCGACACGCTTTCGGACTGGCGGAAACAGTGGAGATTCTTCGACGCACGTGGCACATCGATGGAAGAAGCGTTAGACCAGACCACCGGATGGTCGCTCACACCGGATTCTTGACCAGTGCACGCCGATTAGTTCGGCGTATGCATATTGAGTCGCGAGGCGAAGATATTTAGTCGCGCTCGATGAAGATGCACTCGCCAGGGCACTCTTCGGAGGCCTCGACTACTGCATCTTCGAGCTCCTCGGGGACAGCGGCTAGACCGCTCGCGCCACCGGGGTTACTCTTCACATCAGCGCCCTCTTTGACGTAGGCCAGACCGTCGTCGAGCAGGGTAAATACTGCTGGGGCAATTTCCTCGCACAGACCATCGCCAGTGCAGAGATCTTGGTCGATCCAAACCTTCATATGTCCTCCGAAGCGTGAACGTTGGATTCCACTCTAATCGTGACCTCGGGCAACTTTGCCCATTCCCGCCTGAACCAAGCACCCGAGCCTTGGATACGCTGAAGTTATGGACGAGCATGCAGAGCCCTCGGAAGAACTCAGAGAATCACTGAGAAACGCCATTGAGGAGATTGACTCCCTCAAGCATCGACTTCGTGACCAGCCGGCCCGTGTCGAGGCTCTCGAAGAAGAACTGCTCGAAGCTCGAGGCCAGCTGACACAAGCCCGCGCCAGTAATGAGAAATTGAGTTCGGCCATGCAACAGACCCGCGACCAGCTAGCGGTGCTGCGCGAAGAGGTGCAACGGCTCACGCAACCGCCTGCCGTCTACGGCACGTTTGCCAATTTCAACGAGGACGGAACTGTTGACATCATTGCCACCGGCCGAAAGATGCGGGTGTCGATTCTGCCCGCCCTTGATCCCGGTCAACTACACCGAGGCGATGAGGTAGTTCTCAACGAGTCATTCACCGTCATCGGCATACGTGACTTCGACGGTCAAGGGGAAGTAGTCACTGTCAAGGAAGTCATTGACGACCGTCGGATTCTGATTTACTCCCGAGGCAACGAGGAGCGTGTCGTCGAGCTGGCAGATTCCTTGACCGGCGTACGCCTCCGTTCTGGAGACGCCCTTCTATTCGACGTACGAAGTGGATTCGTGGTTGAGAAGCTCGCCCGGCAAGAGGTGGAAGAGCTCGTTCTTGAGGAAGTCCCAGACATTAGCTACGCCGACGTTGGTGGGCTTGATGCACAGATTGAAGACATCACCGACGCAGTGGAGTTGCCTTACGTGCACCGTGCGTTATTCAAGGACTACGAACTTCCCGCGCCGAAGGGCATCTTGCTCTATGGGCCTCCGGGATGCGGCAAAACCATGATTGCCAAGGCCGTTGCCAATTCCCTGGCGACGAAGGTTGCTGCGCTCACTGGTAATACGAACGTGCGCTCCTACTTTTTGAATATCAAGGGTCCCGAACTCCTTAACAAGTACGTAGGGGAGACTGAGCGTCAGATTCGACTCGTCTTCCAGCGCGCCCGCGAAAAGGCCGAAGAGGGCGTTCCTGTCATCATTTTCTTTGACGAGATGGACTCACTCTTTCGGACCCGCGGCACCGGAATTAGCTCCGACATGGAGTCGACGATTGTTCCTCAGCTCTTAGCTGAGATTGACGGTGTTGAGTCTCTGCGAGATGTCATTGTGATCGGCGCCACTAATCGAGAAGATCTCATCGACCCGGCCATCCTTCGACCGGGTCGACTAGACGTCAAGATCAAGATTGATCGGCCCAACGCCGAAGCGGCAGCGCAGATCTTCGAGCGGTATCTCCATGATCAGTTACCTCTTGATACGACGGAGGTCGACGAAATGGGAGGTGGCGACCCCCACAAGGCGACCAGCGCCATGATCGAGACCACTGTTGAAGCCATGTACCGGACGGACGACGAGAACCGTTTTCTCGAGGTCACCTACCAGGGTGGCGACAAGGAAGTTCTGTACTTCAAAGACTTCGCATCCGGCGCCATGATTGAAAATATCGTTCGACGGGCCAAGAAGCTCGCCGTTAAGCGCGAAATTGGAGGCGGCACGCGGGGACTCAAGACCGAGGATCTCGTAAGTTCTATTCGCCAAGAATTCCGCGAGAACGAAGACCTCCCTAACACCACCAACCCGGACGACTGGGCGCGCATCTCGGGCAAGAAGGGGGAGCGCATCGTATTCATCCGCACGCTGGTTCACCAAGAGACCCCTGACCCCATTGGGGGTCGCTCCATCGACCATGTCGGCACTGGGCAGTACCTCTAGTCATGGCCATCGCCAAAGTCTTAGGTATCGAGACTGAGTACGGAATCACTGGAGGGCCCGACGGCGACCCTGTCATCGCCTCCAGCATTCTCGTCAACGCCTTCGCTCGAAACGGAGAGACAAAAGTCAATTGGGACTTTGGTGATGAATCTCCAGCCAATGATGCGCGACACATGCCTCTGTTGACGTCCGCAGCACCCATGGTCGAAAGCCACCTGGCCAATACGGTGCTGACCAATGGCGCGAGGTTCTACGTCGACCACGCTCATCCGGAGTACTCCTCACCCGAATGTCGCACGCCACTCTCAGGTCTTCTCTACGACCGCGCGGGCGAGGACGTCCTCCTCCATGCGGTGCGCGTGGCGAACGCCACCTCGCACGACTCACCACCCATCACTGTTTATAAGAACAACAGCGACGGCAAAGGAAACTCGTACGGAACACACGAGAACTACCTCGTGGAACGCGAGATTCCATTCCCGGATATCGTGCGCGCTATCGCCCCTCACCTGCTCTCACGTCAAGTGATTTTGGGAGCAGGAAAAGTTGGTTACGAAACGGAATACTTCGACGATCTGTCGCCGAGATTCCAACTGGCTCAACGTTCAGAATTTTTTGAGGAACTAGTGGGGCTCGAGACAACTCTGAAGCGACCGATTGTCAACACGCGTGACGAACCTCACGGCGACCCCGAGCGATTCCGTCGACTTCACGTCATCATTGGCGATGCCAATATGAGCGAGGTCGCGACGTTCGTCAAACTTGGAAGCACTGCACTGCTCCTTGCCGTTCTCGAGGACAGAGGGGCCGATGTCTTTCCGCCAATGCCGAGAACGCCCGTTCGGGCGGTTCGTGCCTTCGGGGCCGACTTGACTCTGCGCCAAGGGCAAGAGTGTGTCGACGGGACAACTCGTTCGGCGTGGGACTATCAGGACGAACTGTGGACGCTGGCTGATCGATATGTCGCCGGGGGAGATGGGGCAGCCGTGGCCCCTAAAGCCGAACTGCAACTTCTCCTGACCCAGTGGCGCGAAATGCTAGATGGCGTACGAGACAACCGAGCTGCTGTCGCCGACCGCGTTGACTGGGTGGCCAAACTGCGACTACTCAATGGTTTTCAGGAGCGTCACAATCTCAATGACGAAGACCCACGACTGCGGGCGATTGACATCCAGTATCACGACATCAGGCCCGACAAGAGCCTGGCCCGAAGAGTCGGACTGCGGACGCTCCTGAAGCCCGAGGCGATTGGTGAAGCGTTTCACAAACCACCGTCCGACACACGGGCCTATTTTCGGGGACGCTGCATTGACAAGTATCCCAATGAAATCGTGGCGGCCAATTGGGACTCCATCATCTTTGATCTCGGGGTAGACCCGTTACACCGTGTTCCTATGATGGACCCACTGAAGGGCACGGCAGAACTGCTCGGAGATTTGCTTGATAATGCGGCAAACGCCGAAGAGCTTCTACGGGCCCTCGGAACACTTTGAGGAACTATGACTGAACAAGAACACATCCAGAAGCCCTCGACTGAGAAGAACGATGAAGCGCCGAGTGTCGAGCTGGTGGCCAACACGGCAAAGAATGAGCAACTGAAGAACGATCTGGACAATCTCCTAGATGAGATTGACGAAGTCCTAGAAGACAACGCTGAAGAGTTCGTTCGCAACTACGTGCAAAAGGGTGGCGAATAATGGCGCTACCTCTCTTCGATGTGACTAGCGATCCCGGTCCTTCATTTCAAAACTTGCTCAAGATGTTGAACATTCCGCTGAGTGTTCCCGGTGCCACCGATGACCCCATCCACGCCACCACTGTCGTTGCGCTTCGCTGCGACGAAGGCGTGGTGCTGGTTGCTGACCGTCAAGCAACCGCTCAGGCGATTGCAGCACGAGACATGCGCAAGATTGCCGAGGCCGACCGTTTCACTGCGATTGCTATTTCCGGCACTGCGGCAGCCGGCATGGAATTCATTCGAATCAGCCAACTTTCTTTTGAGCACTACGAAAAGATGATGGACGAGACACTCAGCCTTGAGGGGAAGTCCAACTATCTCTCTGCACTGATTCAGGATGTCAATCTCGGCACCCCGTTTACAGTCCTGCCACTCGTTGCCGGTTTCGACATCAATCACAATCGGGGCCGCGTCTTCGAATACGACGGCGCTGGTGGTTGTTACGAGAAAGATGACTTCGGCGTCATCGGTTCCGGCACCCCCTTTGCCGAGTCGGCCCTTCGTCTGGGTTATCGCGAAGGTCTCTCCCTGGCAGAGTGCATTGAGCTCGGAGCACTCGCGATCTACGAGGCTGGCGACAACGATCCCTTCACGGGAGGACCTGACTTTGTTCGTGGCATCTTCCCAATTGTCGTCACCGTCACCGCTAATGGATTCGTCGAGCAACCCGAGTCTGAGACTCGGGTAATTTTCGAAACAATTAACCAACGACGCACGGCCAGCAAGGGTCGCGCAGGCGGTGATCTGCGATGACAATGCCTTTTTACGTAACGCCCGAACAGCAGATGAAGGACCGGGCGGAGTACGCCCAAAAGGGAATCGCCCGTGGACGCTCACTCATTGCCTGCATCTACAACGAAGGCGTACTTCTGGTGGCGGAAAACCCTTCGGCCTCTTTGAACAAAATAAGTGAAATCTACGACCGAATCGGATTTGCTGGCGTGGGCAAGTACAACGAATTTCACGAACTCCGTACTGCCGGCGTCCGGTGGGCCGACTCGACGGGCTTTCGATACTCTCGCGAGGATGTCGATGCCCGGTCCCTCGCCAACGTTTATGCGCAGTACCTCGGAACCAGCTTCACTGACGGTGGCAAACCACTCGAAGTAGAGGTCCTTGTGGCGCAACTCGGCATTCGCAATAAGCCAACGAAGATTTACCACATAGCGTTCGAAGGCACCATTACCGATGAGACTCGCTTTGCGGTCCTGGGTGGCGATAGCGAAACTATTCGGACTCGCTTTGTGGCCGAGGGAGATGACGTAACAAGCCTCGCCGTTACCCTTCAGCGCGCCGTGCGGGCCCTTTCGGGTCCCGATCGGTCCATTCCAGCCGCCGACCTCGAAGTCGCTCGACTCGAAGATTTGGGGGCCCGACGGACCTTCGGTCGACTAAGCGATGACTTCGTTACTCAGCTGCTGACCCAGTAGCGAACCGCGTTCTACGATACGGTTCAATCATGCACCGGCGCATCTACGGCCTAGAGACTGAGTATGGGATTACATACAGCTTCAACGGTCAACGTCGC
Organism: Acidimicrobiaceae bacterium; assembly: GCA_947372925.1. Lineage (GTDB taxonomy): Bacteria > Actinomycetota > Acidimicrobiia > Acidimicrobiales > RAAP-2 > RAAP-2. The sequence continues at coordinate 1,995 of CANBVQ010000001.1, read as the reverse complement.
CTGAGTCCCGATGATGTTTCTCGAGTTCTCTTCCGCAAAGTTGTCGCTTGGGGCAGGTCGAGCAATGTCTTTTTGGAGAATGGCTCTCGTCTCTACCTAGATGTCGGTAGCCATCCGGAATATGCCACCGCTGAGTGCGACAACCTCTACGACCTAGTGGCCCAAGACGGGGCAGGTGAGCGAATTCTCCAGAGCCTCGTTACGTCGGCCCAGTTGCAACTGAGCGACGAAGGTAGTCGAGGCTCCATTTATCTCTTTCGAAACAACACCGACTCTGCTGGCAACAGTTATGGATGCCACGAGAACTATTGCACCGAACGCGATGAAGATCTCAGACGCCATGAGCAGTTTCTCATTCCATTTCTCGTCAGTCGACAGATTTGGAGTGGAGCCGGCAAGGTAGTCACCACTGCATCGAGGGGAACCCACTTCGGTCTGAGCCAACGCGCCGAGCATATTTGGGAGTCAATTTCATCAGCCACCACGCGAAGTCGACCCATCATCAATACACGCGACGAACCGCACGCTGACCCCGAGAAGTATCGACGGCTCCACGTCATCGTGGGCGACTCCAACATGAGCGAGTTCGCAACATTTGTGAAAGTTGGAACGACCTGTTTGATCTTGTCCATGATTGAAGACCGACACACCGTGTTGCGAGACTTGACTCTGGAACAACCGATAAAGGCATTCCGCGAAATATCGATGGACCCCTTTGGCGATGGACACTGCAAAGTGCGGCTGGCGAACGGACGCGAGATGACGCCACTGGAGTTGCAAGAAGAGATTTGTGAGAGGGTCGAGGCGTATGTAGCCAAGCGCGACATCCCCAGCGATCAGCTTGAAGCACTGCGGCTATGGCGTGGCGTTCTGGAGCAATTGCGTCTCGATCCACTAGTTCTCGCCGACCGACTCGATTGGGTCGCTAAGTACTCCTTGATTGAAGCCTTGCGTACCAGGGAAAATCTGCCGCTTACTGACCCCAAGGTGCAGCTCGTTGATCTGCTGTATCACGACACAGATCCGCAACGGGGCCTCTACCATCGCCTAGCAGCCAAGGGCAACCTGATTCGTATGGTCGATGAGGCGCGCATACAGATGGCTGTCACGCAGGCTCCGGAAACTACGCGCGCCCGTATGCGTGGCGCATTCGTGCGTCGCGCCAAAGAGAAGAATCGGGACTTCACCGTCGACTGGGTTCATCTGAAGTTAAACGATCAAGTGCAGCGGACTGTGCTCATGAAGGACCCCTTTAAGAGTCATGACGAGAGATTCGATCGCCTTCTAAATTCTCTCTAAATCGCGAGAAAGGCTTCCGACTAGGGTTATCTCTTGTGAGCGAAGATCAGAACCACCACATCCAAGAAGTTGTTGATGAGGTTCACGATGCCGTTGAGAACGCAGCCGAACAGGTAGCGGCAACTGGCAAAACGCTGATCCGCTGGATTGTGGAGTGGCTCGGCATCATTCTGGTGGCCCTCAGCGCAGCCTTCCTCATTCGGGCCTACGTGTTTCAGACCTTCTACATTCCCTCGGTCTCCATGGTGCCCACCCTCCAAGTCGGTGACCGCATCATCGTTTCCAAGCTCTCGACGGCGTTTGGTGACATTAATCGTGGTGACGTCATTGTCTTTAAGCATCCACCCCGCGAGCAGTGTGGTGGCGACACGGGCCCCAATTCCGACCTCGTAAAGCGAGTTATTGGACTACCGGGTGACGAGCTGACTAGTCGCAACAACACGATTTACGTCAACGGGAAGAAGTTGCTTGAGCGGTGGGAGCACGCACCAGATCTAGGGAGCGATATTGGCTACGTCAAAGTTCCCAAGAATCAGTACTTCATGATGGGCGACAACCGACCCAGCTCCTGCGACAGCCGCATGTGGGGGACTTTGCCCAAATCCTTGATTGTGGGCAAAGTCGTGCTCCGAATCTGGCCGCTTTCCCATTTCGGGCATCCGTAGTACCGGACCCTGAATTGGGTCCTACAATGGC